>DAOUMJ010000184.1:0-7612 GCA_034411715.1 Anaerolineales bacterium
GACAAACTCAATCACAGGCCTCGAAAGAGCCTTGCTTTCCTGACCCCTTTTGAGGTATTCTTCGAGCTGCCTGTTGCACTTACGAGTTGAATCCGCCAACATTGAAATCAGTAACTGGTGAAAGAATTATAGTCACAGATTTTATTTACGGAAAACCTGCAGTCAAAGAACTTTATCAAATTCTTGAAAAACGTTTCTCGCAATCTGTAAACAATAAAGTAGAACATGACTTCGCACATTGACTTAAGACCTTTGAATTTTGACCTCTATTCTTATCTTTCAGGCCTTCCAACATTCTAAATTTCTCCTCTCTCGAAAACTTCGGACACTCCATCAAGATCCAAACCTATGTGATTCGGCCGCAGAGCAAGCAATGGATATTGGCAGTTTTCTTCAAACGGTGAAATTATGACGATAAATCTAGGCGAAGAGATCGTTGCCGCTTATCTTCAATACATAAAGGGCTGTGAATTTATCCAGCAAAACTTGTACACGCCTGATGTGCAAGGTGAAATTGATGTTGTAGGAATTGATCTCGAAACCAAGACCATCTATGTTTGTGAGGTGGCGGTCCACCTTGTCACCGGTCTATCGTATGTGCCCGACAATGTCGCCAAACTGACGGAGAAGTTCTCCAGGGATATAGAATACGCCAACAAATACTTTGCCGATTACACGCGACAATTTATGCTGTGGTCTCCGATTGTCAAGAAATCGCGCGATGGCGCAAAATTCAACCAAATGGCTGATGTCGAAGCGATCAAGGCAAATGTTCAAGCCAAATATGGTGTGAACCTCGAATGCGTCATCAACGAAAAGTTCGCCGATTGTTTATCAGAACTGCGGGAATTCGCCCGAAAGGAAACAAAAGAGTTGAAATCTCCAGTCCTGCGGCTTATGCAGATTGAGGAGTTTCTCGGTAAACATCTTGGCAAAAGCAAAAAACAACCTTCAAACCTAACAACATGAAAATCTTCACCACCCTCGAAAACTTCGGACACTCCCTCAAAGCCCAATCCTATCTCATCCAACCGCGCGCGGTGGAGGAGATCTACGAAATCTTCCAGTTTGCCAAGAAGGAAGGACTCACCGTCACCGCGCGCGGGGCGGGGCGCAGTTACAACGACGCGGCCATGAACGGCGGCGGCATCGTCCTCGATCTGTCAGCGATGAACCAGATCATCGAATGGGACCCCGCCACAGGTCAGGCGCGATGCGAGGCGGGGGTGACGCTCCGTCAACTCTGGCAACGCGTCCTGCCCGATGGCTGGTGGCCACCCGTCGTCTCGGGGACGATGACCACCACGCTGGGCGGCTGTCTCGGCGCGAACATCCACGGGAAAAATAATTTTCGCATGGGGACGATTGGTGAGCATGTCACCGAGTTCACGGCGGTGTTGCCCACGGGCGCGGAGATCACCTGTTCGCCGAGGAAAAACGCCGACCTGTTTTACGCCATGATCGGCGGCTACGGTATGTTGGGCGTGTTCACTTCGATCAGCCTGCAAATGAAACGGATGCACTCTGGCCTGCTCGAAGTCTACGCCTGGCCGACGCGCACGCTGGCCGAGCAACTGCACAGCCTCGAAGACGGCGCGCCGAAACACGATTACATCGTCGGCTGGCTCGATTGCATCACGGTCGGCCATGGACAGATCCACGCCGCGAATTACCTGCATGAGGGCGAAGACCCCGACGCGCAAAAGACGATGACGCTCGATTACCAAACCCTGCCGAGCCGTCTCTTCGGCGTGATGCCCAAGAGCCTTCTGCACGTTTTTATGACGCCCTTCATGAATAACTTCGGCACGTGGGGCGTGAACACCGCCAAGTATATCGCCAGCCTGCGCCGCCACGTTTTTCGACAGAGCCACGCCGCATTCCATTTTCTTTTGGACTACGTGCCGAACTGGGAATTATCTTACGGACGGAATGGACTCATCCAATACCAGAGTTTCCTCCCGAAAGAGACGGCGCTTCCAGCCTGGACCGAGATGCTGGCCCTCGCTAAACAGCGCGGACTCCCCTCGTACCTCGGCGTGACCAAACGCCATCGCCCCGACGATTTCCTCCTCACCCACGCCGTGGACGGGTTCTCCCTCGCGATGGATTTCAAAGTCACCGACGAGAACCGCGCCCGCCTGCATCAACTGACGCAGGAATTCGATCGCATCGTCCTCGCCGCGGGCGGACGTTTCTACTTTGCCAAGAACAGCGAAACCACCGCCGAAACCGCGCGTGCATTTTATGGCGAAGAGACGATTGCAAAATTCAGGAAACTGAAAAAACGCTGCGACCCTAACGGGTTGCTCGAGTCGGATTTGTATCGGAGGATTTTCGAAATTGTGTAGTTCGGCGGTTGCGTAGTTCGCTCGCCGCATCTGCCGTGCGATACCGATTCGAATTTTTGAATTGCCCTCCCCGCCAAACTGGATATAATGAGCGCCTATGGCAATTGACCGTTTCGGACGCAACATCCACTACCTGCGCATCAGCCTCACCGACCATTGCAACCTGCGCTGTATCTACTGCATGCCCGAAGACCAGACCTTCCGCCCCAACGCGGAACTCATGCAGGACGATGAGATTTTTCTGCTTACGCGTCTCTTCGCCTCGTTGGGCTTCGACAAGATTCGGCTGACAGGAGGCGAACCGACCGTCCGCGCCCACATCGTGGACATCGTGCGCGGCATCGCCCACACCGAGGGAATCCGCTCGGTCTCGCTCACGACGAACGGTCTGCTTCTGTCCAAACTGGCGCGGCCCCTCGCCGAGGCGGGCCTCTCCCGCGTCAATGTCTCGATAGACACGCTCGACCCCGAAAAGTTCAAGCGCCTGACGCGCTGGGGCAAACTCGAGGAAGTCTGGCAGGGGATTCTCACGGCTGAGCAGGCGGGGCTGACCCCCATCAAACTCAACGCGGTGGTGGTGCGCGGCTACAACGAAGACGACGTGGTGGACCTCGCCCGCCTCACCCTCGACCACGACTGGCAGATCCGCTTCATCGAGATGATGCCCTTCGCGGGCGTGACGGACATCCAAACGGGACAGGTCGTCACCGCCGAGGAGATCAAGGAGCGCATCGAAGATTCCCTCGGCGACCTGGAGATCGCCAACGGCGGCAAACTGGACGGCGAAGCGCGCCTCTTCAAACTCCCCAACGCGAAAGGGGATGTGGGTTTCATTTCCTCCGTCACCGCGCCGTTTTGCTCGGCCTGCACCCGCGCCCGCCTCACCGCCGATGGACGCCTGCGCCTCTGCCTCCTCCGCGAAAAGGAGGTTGACCTGCTCACTCCCCTGCGCGCCGGTGCGTCCCTCGACGATCTGCGTCACCTCATCCTCGACGGCGTGTGGGAAAAGCCCTGGGGCCACGGCCTGGCCGACGGCGTCATCCCCCTCAACCGCGTGATGAATGAAATCGGGGGCTGAATATCCCGTCACTGCGAGGAGCGCTCTCTGCGACGAAGCAGTCTGCGCTGTGCAAGGAGATTGCTTCGGCGGAAGTTCACCGTCTCGCAATGACGAACATTCAGGGAAACCATGATCTCACCCAACGGTATCAAATCCGTCCTCTTCGACCTCGATGGCACGCTCCGCCACCACCTCCCCAGCGGCGGGGAGGTTTTCAACGCCTACGCCCTCTCGCTCGGCCTGTCCCTTCACCCCGAAGACATCGCCCGCGCCGCGCGCTGGGAACATTATTACTTCGCCAACTCGCCGGAGATCAAAGCCGACGGCGAAAAATTCAAAAGCCGGAAATTCGAGAACGACGGCTTCTGGATCAACTTCGGCAGGCGCAGGCTCATCGCCCTGGGTTGTTCGCCCGCGCAGGCCGCCGAACTCGCGCCGCAATTTTCCGCGCACATGGTCGAAAACTACAAGCCGCAAGTCCACGTCCCCGAAGAGGCGCATGCCCTCCTCACCGACTTGAAAGAGACGGGCTACATCCTCGGCATGGTCTCCAACCGAGACAAACCTTTCGATGACCAACTCGAAGAAATGGGACTGCGCGGCTACTTCCGCTTCACGCTGGCGGGCGGGGAAGTGAACGCTTTCAAACCCGACCGCGCCATCTTCGACGAGGCAGTGAAACGCGCGGGGACGTCCGCGCCCGAGACGATGTACGTGGGCGACAACTACTTCGCAGACGTAGTCGGCTCGCGTCGCGCGGGACTTCGACCGGTTCTCTACGACCCGGGCGGACTCTTCCCCGAGGCGGGATGTCCCGTCATCACATCGTTCGATCAATTGACAGAGTTGCTGTAAACTCACCAGAAACCGTTTTCTCCAAGAAAACGGTTTCTCGAAATGAGGAGACTTTCATGGCCTGGGAACGAAAACTCATGCGGACGGTGCGCGTTCGCAATTCACAGGCGCGCGGCGTGCTGGCCCGCCTGCTGACCGCCATCTCCGAAGCGGGCGGGAACGTGGGCGGAATCCAGATGCTCACCGAGACCTCGCGCAACGTTGTCCGCGACATCAGCATTTACGCGGAAGACGAATCGCACTTCGAGCGGATCGTGGCGGCCATGCGCGCCAACCCCGAGACGAAAGTCATCCAAATCCGCGATGAGGTGCTGGAACTGCATCAAAAGGGCAAGATCGCCATCCGCTCGCGCTACCCCATCGATTCCATGTCCACACTGCGGCGCGTCTATACCCCCGGCGTAGCGGACGTGTGCCGCCGCATCGCCGTGGATCCCTCCCTGGCGTGGACGTACACCAGCATCAGCCACTTAATCGCAATCGTCACCGATGGCACGGCCGTTCTCGGCCTCGGCGACATCGGCCCTCTCGCGGCCATGCCCGTGATGGAAGGCAAGGCAATGCTGATGGAGTCGCTCGTCGGACTTTCGGGCGTGCCGATTCTTTTGAACACCAAAGACCCCGACGAGATCGTCTGCACGGTGAAGGCCATCGCGCCGACCTTCGCCGCCATTCAACTCGAGGACATTTCCGCGCCGCGCTGTTTCGAGATCGAAGAGAAACTCCAGGCCGCGCTCGATATTCCCGTGATGCACGACGACCAGCACGGGACAGCGGTCGTCAGCACGGCCGCGCTCCTCGTGGCGGCGCGCGAGACCGGACGCGACCTCGCGAAAGCCGTCATCGGTCAGATCGGTTTGGGCGCGGCGGGCAACGCCATCGGGAAGATGCTGATGCGGCTGACGGGGAATCCCGTCCTCGGCGCGGACCTCACGTCGGAGGCGGTGACGCGTTTCGAGGCCGCGGGCGGACGCGGGTCCAGCCTGAACGAGATCATGGCGCAGGCCGATATCGTCGTTGCCACCACCGGCGCGGCGGGGCTCATCCGTCCCGAAATGGTCCGCAAAGGGCAGATCATCCTGGCGCTGTCGAATCCCAACGCGGAGATAGATCCCGAAGAGGCGTTGGAGCGCGGCGCGGCCTTCGCGGCGGATGGGAAGTCGGTCAATAACGTGCTGGGCTTCCCCGGCATCTTCCGCGGCGCGGTGGACGCGCACGCCCCGCGCATCACCCACGAAATGCTGGTGGCCGCCGCCGAGACGATTGCCTCGATGACCCCGGCCGGCGAGCTGGTGCCAAATCCGCTCGAGAAGAAAGTGCATCACGCGGTTGCGCGCGCGGTCGCGGAAATGGCGATCAAACAAGGCATCGCGCGTGCGGAATATGTGCCGTATGTGGAGGATTAGAGAGCAGAGAACAGTCAGGGCGACTCGTCGCGAGTCGCCCTGATTTTTTAGAAACGTGGACGGATTCCCAAAGTTCTACTTTGGGGAACGCTTTATTGCGGAGCCCACGTTGCGATGCCCTCTGGTGGCGTTGGGCTTGGAGTGGGCGTTATATTTCCATCCAGCAGATCAATTGAGAGCTTGAGTACATAGTCAATAGTCGGAGTCTGTTTGAATCCCTGTAGCATTGTGTCCGGAGCGCCCAGCTCCCCACTATCTCGCATGATCACGCTAAAGCCCGGTTCTGCTTCTGAAAAGTCAGGCGCTGGTGGCCCCCCAAAACAACACAACTGCAATTTATATCCGAAAGAGAGCAAGGTATTGTTGTAACCGATGAGGACGATGGGATACGATGCCTGCGGCATAGTGTCAAGCCAGCCCTCTTCGATAAGTTCGGTCGCATTCTTGTCAATCCACAATGCAACTCTTTGGCGGGCGGCTTGTTTGAACTCCTGGAAGTCGCTGGTTACGATGATTTCGGGATACTGGCTAAGTTCGGCTTTTGTGAACTGGCCTCCCTCTTGAACAAGATAGGCGACCCGGATTGGAGCAGACGAAGGCGATGGGTCACAAGATGTAATAAGACCGAGTGTGAGACAAAGGATGAGCCATTTCTTCATAACATATCCTGTTCATTAGCTAACAGTATAGCGGAATACCTTCCAAGTGAAAATACCCTGTTTGGCCCCCAACAAGTGAACCCGATATCGCATTCTGAGGTGGCCAAGAGGTTTGGCAAGCATGTTGGGTGGTTCGCGATTGCGACTGCCATGATTGTGGCACATTATTCCCTATATAAATTGCCGCATCGGAAACCACCCAAGGATTACTAAATCCTAAATACCACTTTGAACTGCTGTTTGAGTTTTCTACAGCAATAGATGTGCCTCTATCCGGTTTAAGACTCGTACCCGGCGCGCCATATTGCAATACACACTGATATGTACCAGGAACATCATTATCGCCCATACACATTTGCCAGACTCCGCTCCAATAGGCTATTGCCGCATAATAATGGTGACCCGTTTTGTACGGTATGTTGTAGAGTTGGCGCTTATACTCCTTATCCGTGTCGCTCCATATTACCGCTCCTTTTCCTCTTTGAAAGAGGAGACCATTCTGTAATAAATAGTATTCTGACGAGTCGGGAACTACATTATTTAATAAAGCGCTATAGCCCAACAAACCCTGTTTCTTCCCGATCTTAGCAGGGGCTATAAAGACAGCACTTTGTGCTATATCGTCAGTATAGTTTCCAGCATCAGTATTTTGGAAACTCGCCCACCCCCTATATGGGCTTGGAGCCCAGTTCTCGCTCCAGTCAGGGTCATTCCATAGAAGGCTGAGGCATCTTGGTCCAGTTGGTGCCTCTCCTATAAGTTGCGTCTTGAGGAGTTTTAGAGCCTAAAACGGAACAATCGCCGCCACCCATTATATTGTTCCAATCATGGATCGTAGACAAAATATCCTTTTTAGAGATGCCAGGACCTGTGATTGCTATTGTCGCTTTCACTTGTCCCGTCCCAAACTGGTTTTCTACATAGGTTTTCACCTCTTGCACTCGACTGTTCGCCTGGTAGGTTGGTATATCATCTTCAGTTGCCCGCAACAGCAAAAGCATACTATTAGGTGGCATGCAAGAAATATCAGCTGATGTGAAAGTGCCAATTACGTTATATCCCGCGATCGATTCTGGTAGGTTGATCGAGGCTGGTGGAGTCCCTGGGGATAGAAAACTGCTTCCTGTGGTTAGGATTGCAATTATCACACTGATTGTTGCTTTAAATATCCGATGCTTAAACTTGGACTTTAGACAAAATTTGACAAAGAAGAGGAACTGTATCAAACTGGGAGCATGAACAAGCATGAACATGCCACGCAATTGATGCAGTTCCGGTATC
>DAOUMJ010000185.1:0-4291 GCA_034411715.1 Anaerolineales bacterium
ATACGGAAAATGCGATGCGGTTGTATCAACAATCACTAGAAATCGCAGAAAGTCTTGGTGACTTGCGAAGTAAGGGTACTACAATCAATAATATGGCACAAATCCTTGTCGCACGCCAAGATTTGAACGAGGCAATGAAGTTGTTTCAGATGTCGCTTGAAATCACAGAAAAGCTAGGCGACCTGAACGGCAAGGCGTCCACTCTTACTAATATCGGCGCAGTCTTATTCCAAAATAATGAATTGCAACATGCGTTACGTTACCTTGTTGATGCACTAATAATTTTTGAGAATATTGAAGCAAAACCAAATGTGGAAACAGTAGCAAATCTACTCGTTCAATTCCGACAAGTAGTGGGCGCGGATGCTTTTGAAACACTTTGGGCAAGAGAAATTAAGAAACCGATTCCTAATTGGCTCAATGCCACTTCCGAAGAGAATAACGGTGACACAGACGATGATGACGATATTGTTGAGCAATTCATCGCGGGGGCGATCCAATCTGCGCGCGAGAAGCGTCCCGAAGCGGAGGGGTACTTCAAGTCCGCGCAGAAGATGGCGGCTGATTCGAGCGTCCCTGCGGAGTTGCGGGAGTTGGGCAGGGTCATCCAGCGCGTGATGCTTGGCGATAAGAATGTGGATCTCTCGTCCCTGCCGAGGGAGTGGGCGGAGGCGGTGAGGAGGGAGATGGCGTAGTACCCCCATCCCGTCCTTCCCCCAAATCGAAGAACAGATTTGGGGGAAGGGGAACAGGAGTTTGGATGAAAACAGCAATTCACATTGAGGGTATTGTTTCTTGCCCTCCCCCATTTGCGTTCTTCCAAATGGGGGAGGGTTGGGAGGGGGTCTGATGCATAAACGTACCACTCCCAAAATCCTCCACCGCGCCCGCGAATTGCGCCAGATGCAAACTCCCGAAGAAGCCAAACTCTGGGAGAGACTGCGAAACCACCAACTGGCGGGAGTCAAATTCCGCCGCCAACATGCGATCGGCAATTACATTCTTGATTTCTGCGCCCCAGGCTGCAAACTCGTTGTAGAATTGGACGGGAGTCATCATCTCCTCACCGAAACCGAAGACGCCGAGCGGACTGCCTTCCTGAACGCGAAAGGATACAAAGTCATCCGTTTTTCCAATTCCGAAATCAACGAAAATATCGAAGCCGTCTTGCGCGAAATTCGAAACGCGTTGAAAATACCATCATAACCCAACCTTCCAACCTTCAACCTTCAAACATGAAAACCACCTTCGACCTCCTCATCATCGGCGGCGGGATACACGGCGCCAGCCTCGCCTTTCATCTCTCCGCGCGCGGCCTCAAAGTCGCGGTTCTCGAAAAATCCTTCCTCGCCGCGGGCGCGACGGGACGCTCGAGCGGACTCGTCCGCATGCACTACGATCTCGAACAGGAAGCCGCACTCGCCTGGGAATCTTTCCAGTGGTTTCGCGATTGGAAGGAGCGCGTCGGCACTTCGACTTCGCTCAGTGCAAGCTCCGATTGCGGCTTCACGCGCACGGGTTTTCTGCAACTCGTCAAACGCGAACATGTGGACGCGCTCAAGGCCAACACGGCCATGCTCCAGCGCATCGGCGTCCCTGCCATGCTCGTCACTGCCGACGATGTGAAACGCCTCGCGCCCGCCTTCGTCACCGATGATTTCGACCTCGCCGCCTACGAACCCGAATCGGGCTACGCGGATCCCGTCTCGACCGCGACTTCGATGATGAACGCGGCCAGAGCGCGCGGCGCGGTCTTCGTACAGGATTGCCCGGTCACGGGAATCCGCATCAAGTCGGGAAAGATCGAGGGCGTGGATACATCCAAGGGCAGTTACTCCGCCCCCATCGTCGTCAACGCCGCGGGCGCGTGGGCGCGTCAGGTCTGCGAGATGGCGGGCGTCCAAGTTCCGCTCGGCACCTGGTCTCACGATGTCATGTTCGTGGCGCGTCCGCCTGAGTTACGCCTCCCCCACCCCACCGTGATTGACTTCCCCAACTCGATGTATTTCCGTCCCGAAGGCGGACTGACTCTCGTGGGACTCGAAGACGGCAACCCATTGGACGAAGACCCCGACGGCGATTCGGACCACGCCCGCGCGGGGTTCGTGGAGCGCGCTATTGACCGCCTCTGCAAGCGCATCCCGCTCATGGAGCGCGGCGGACTCCACTCCGCGCACGGCGGCTTCGACGGCATCACCCCCGACCAGCATCCCGCGCTCGGTCCGATCGGTCCCGAGGGCTTCTGGCTCGATTGCGGCTTCAGCGGCACGGGATTCAAAATCTCGCCCGCCGTCGGCCTGTGCATGTCCGAATGGATCCTGGACGGCGCGCCGAAGACCGTAGATGTTTCCGTTTTCACGCCCACGCGCTTTGCCGAGGGGCGGCATCTCGTCAGCGCGCATCCCTACGAAAGCATCTGGCGGTAACATCCATGTCCCCGCCACGGAGTCGAAAGTCTCCCGACTTTCGAGCAAAATCTGGAGATTTTGCAGTCCGCGCTGACACTCTTTGAGATTTTGTAGTCCGTTCTGACACTCTTTGCGTGCGCCGTAAAATTCTCCCACTTGTATTTATTTGGGGGAATGCTATACTGATTCCATCCCACCTTTTTTCGCCCGCCAAAGGAGGCGCGCCATGATTCTGCTCCGTCCCGTTGACAGGCAATTCCGTATCACCCAGCATTTCGGGGAAAACCCGGATACCTATCCTCTCACCAACGGCCACAACGGCATAGATTTCGGCCTGCCGGAGGGCAATCCCATCATGGCCGCCGCGGACGGGGTGGTCACCCGCGCCGAACTGGATACCGCCACCGCCGCCAACTCCAAACGGGGATACGGCTACAACGTCCGCATCCTGCACCCCGACGGCTCCACCAGCATCTACGCCCACCTGCAGAAGGACGGTTTCCTCGTCAACACCGGCGATAACGTCACCATGGGCGTCGTCGTCGGCCGCAGCGGGAACACCGGCTTCAGCACCGGGCCTCACCTGCACTTCGAAGTGCGTTTGGGCGCGGCCGCCACCTCGGCCATTGACCCCGAATCCTTCCTGGTGAACGAGATCCCCTCCAGGGATATCCTCTTCATCGTCAGGGTCGCGCCCGAAGGGGACGGTGTGCGTCTCAGGCGCGGCCCGGGCAGGGACTTCGGAATCGTCCGCAACCTGCGCGCCGATGACGCGCTGGAAGTCCTCGGGCTGGCGGGCGAAAGCGCCTGGCTGCGGGTGAAGGACGGTTTCGTCATGTACGACCCGAAGTGGTACAAAATCGAAAAGCCGGGCGAATAGGCCCCATACGGACGAATCAGTACTGCAACATTCATGTTGCTCCCTGATTTTTTGGGCGCACAATTGCCCTCGCAAGATGAATCTTGCGGTACTCCATTCACTTCTCAAAAACCAACTTCTCGACAATCCCCTCCGCCGCCGCACGCAGCGACGGCGCATGGTCATACACAGGGATTCCCAGCCGATCTGCCTCCTGCACTTTCAAGTCTGCGGGCAGGAAACCAAGCACGGACAGGCCGGGCGTTTCTGATTCCAGGAATTTCGCTTCATCTTCATTCCGCACCTTGTTCCCCACCAGATACAACCGATCCAACTTTATATCGTTCGCCAGTTTCTTGATCTGCGCCGCGGTGCCGAGACTGCGGCGCGTCGGCTCCACGACGACGAGCATGGCGTCCACGAAATCAACGGTGGCGCGTCCGAGATGCTCCACGCCGGCGTACATGTCGAGCAGCAGCACATCATCCTTGCGGAAGAGCAGATGCGTGAACAAGGTTTTGAGCATGGCCGATTCGGGACAGATGCAACCCGAACCGCCCAAATCCACCGATCCCATTTCGAGCAGGCGCACCCCGCGATGGGTCACGCTGAAGCGTTCGGGAATGTCGTCCACTCTTGGATTGAGCGTGAAGAACCCGCCGACGGTCCCGGGCTTCGCGCCCGTCCGTTCCTCGATCAATTCATCCATCTCCGCGATGGGACTCAACTTCGCGCGCAACTCTTCGGGAAATCCCAGCGCGCCCGCCAGGCACGGACTGGGGTCCGCGTCCACCGCGAGAACCTGCCGGCCCGCGTCCGCGTAGGCCTGCGCCAGAAGCGCGGTCAATGTCGTCTTGCCCACCCCGCCTTTGCCTGTGATCGCCAGTTTCATTCTCGTCTCCTGCAGGACTATTACTCCGTGAAAACTATACTCCAAACGGGTAGGTTTTTAACTTTTTGAAATGTTGAAACCGCCAGAAAATACTCGCAAATAGTGCAGTTTTTGGCTTTTTCAAAAGTAAAG
>DAOUMJ010000186.1:0-6255 GCA_034411715.1 Anaerolineales bacterium
AGACCGCCGAGAATTGCAGGAAAACAAAGGGAAACTCTGCGCTCTCTGCGTTCTCAGCGGTTTGAATCCACGATCTGCGCTCAACAGGGAGACTACCCACAAACAAAACTGTGGAAAACCCGAATCACGGAAGAACGCGCTCGAATAACCAGTAAAATCCCGCGGCCGCCAGCGCCGTGGCGGGGATGGTCAACACCCAGGCGGTGACAATCTCCTGCGCCACGCCCCAGCGGACTTTATTGGCGCGTTCGCCCGCTCCCACACCCATAATGGCCGAACTGACCACCTGCGTTGTGCTGACGGGACCGCCCACCAGCGAGGCGCTCAAAATCACAGCCGCCGAGGCCAGTTGAGAGGCAAAGCCATCCACCGGGCGGATCTTGAAGAATTTTCCTCCGAGCGTGCGGATCAGCCGCCAGCCGCCCAGCGCGGTGCCAAGCCCAATCATCAACGCGCAGGCAAAGATAACCCAGGTCGGCACAGCAAAGGCGGACAAATATCCCCCCGTCACCAACGCAAGGGTAATGATGCCCATCGTTTTTTGCGCGTCGTTCGTGCCGTGACTGAGCGAAAGCGTCAGGGCGGTGAGCAACTGACCGCGACGAAAGAGGGAATTGATACGCGGCGAGGCGTTCCAGGACAGCAAAATGGTTACGCGCAAGATAATATACCCAACCAGGAACCCAATCACAGGAGAGGCGAACAACGCCGCCAACACTTTCTCCAGCCCGCCGAGTTGGATCGCCCCCCAGCCCGCGCCCATTGCCACCGCGCCGATGAACCCGCCGATCAACGCATGGGAGGAACTGCTGGGAAAACCGAGATACCACGTGAATAAGTTCCAAAAGATCGCGCTGGCAAGCGCGGCCAGCAGCACGGCCGCATTGATGGCCGCGGCCGACACGATCTCGTCGCCAATGGTCTTCGCCACCGCCACGCCGAAAATGAACGGCCCCGCGAAATTCGCCAGCGCCGTCATCCCCAGCGCCAGGCGCGGCGCCAGCGCCCGCGAGGAGATCATCGTCGCCACCACGTTGCTCGAATCGTGGATGCCGTTCAGGAAATCGAACAAAAGGGCCAGGGCAATAACCGCAATCGTGATCGTGTCCATGCTGCCTGCCGTTACGTGCTTTTCACAACAATATCCGCGATGACGTTGGCCGCCTCGTCGCCGCGGTCGGCCGCGTTGCTCAGGTGGCGATAGACCTCGCGCATTTTCAACATGCTGACCACGTGCTGGATATCCTCCACGTTGCTGAACAGATCGGCCAGCGCCTCGCGATACACCCCCTCCACGCGGTTTTCGAGCGCCTTGGCGCGCTGGGCGTGTTCGCTCGAAACGCCGGGATGATTCTCCAGCCGTTCCACCGCCAGCAGCAACTCGTAGGCCGCGTCCCGCAGCAGGGAGGCCATGCGCTGCATGTAGGTGGTCGGCTCCACCTTCAAAATCTCCATTTCGCTGACGGTGCTGTAGGCGTAATCTATCACATCGTCAATCGTGCGCGAAAGCGCGAAGAGATCCTCGCGGTCGAAGGGTGTGACGAAGGTGCGGTTCAACTCATCAATGAAAATGCGGCGCACCTCATCGGCCTCCTTTTCTTTCGCAGTCAGCAGGGCCGAGGCCGCAGGGTCGCGCGTAGCGAGGTATTTGGACAGCGCGTCCATGCCTTCCAAGGTCAACGAGGCCTGGTCGTGGATCAGTTGAATAAAAATATTCTGCCGTTTTTTGAACAGATTGCGCATGGGAAAACTCCTTGCTTATTCGGCACATTGTACTTCAATCCTAACGACTCTGTTAGTAAATGCGCCGCGCGGGGGACGTATAATCGAACCATGACCGCTGACTTTTTCGACGCCGTTCGCGCGGGGGATCGCGACACAGTGGAACGCCTCCTGCTCCTGGACCCGGGCCTGATCCACGCCAAAGAGAGGGGACTCAGCCCGGTGCTGGTCGCCGCCTACCATCTCGAGGCGGGGCTGGCCGACTTCCTGGCCGACAAGACCGTGGCGATCAACATTTTCGAAGCCGCCGCCACCGGACGAACCACACATCTCGTCCGCCTGCTGGCGCGCAACCCGGACCTCGTGAACGAATTCGCCGACGACGGATTCCAACCGCTGGGGCTGGCCTGCTTCTTCGGACATCTCGAAGCGGCCACTTACCTCATCAAAGCGGGCGCGCCCGTCAACGTGCCTTCGAACAACGAACTGCGCGTCACGCCCCTCCACTCGGCGGCGGCGGGCGGACATGCGCCCATCGTGAAGATGCTGCTGAAAAACGGCGCCCAGCCTAACGTCCGCGAGCGAGGCGGATCTACGCCCATCCACACCGCGGCCGCCAACGGCGATGTCGAATCCATCCAACTGCTCATCCTGGCCGGCGCGGACTTACATATCCGCTCCGATGATGGGCAACGCCCTGTTGACCTGGCGGAGGAAAAGGAACACCGCGCCGCCATGGAGATCCTCAAGCGCGAGATCACGAAACGGTTTCGCCCCTGCTTATCATAACCAGCGCATGAATATCACCCAGCCCGGGAGCGGAGACCTCTCCGCTCCCGAATTTTTATAAGTGGGTGATTTCGCGAAACTTTATTGTGATACAACGTACATAGGATTGCATTCAAACTTTGAATTCAGAGGAGAAACCCATGTCAAAAATCATAAAAACCATTTCCCTTCTGGCAGTCCTCGGACTGCTGGCGCTGGCAATCGCCGCCCCGGCCCGCGCCTTCGAGAGCCGTGAGGGCGACACAATCGTCATCGAAAAAGGCGAGGTCGTCGAGGACGACTTGTACGTGTTCGCCGCTACCGTCGTGCTGGACGGAACCATCAAGGGCGACCTGGTTGCATTTGGCCAAACCATCACGGTGAACGGCGTGGTGGAGGGCGATCTGCTGGCCGCCGGGCAGGCGGTCGTGATTGACGGCCAGGTGATGGACGACGCGCGTATCGCCGGGGCGGCCCTCAAGGTAGGGTCGGGCGCGGTCATCGGCGACGACCTGGTCGCGGCCGGCGCGTCCCTCGAGACGCAGCAAGGCAGCCAGGTCGGCGGCGATCTCGTCGTCGGCAGCGCGCAGGCCCTCCTGGCTGGCGACGTGGCGGGCGACGTGACGGCGGGAACCGCGGCCCTCGAACTGCGCGGCGGCTTCGGCGGGGACGTGAACGCCTACGTGGACATGACCGCCGACTCGCAATCCATGCCGCCCATGAGCATGTACATGACCAACAGCCCCATCGCCATCCCCAGCGTGCCGGGCGGCCTGACGGTGGCCGAGGGCGCAAAGATCGCGGGCGACCTCGAGTACACCGGCACGATTGACGCCAAAATTCCCAGCAGCGCGGTAGGCGGCAAAGTCACCCGCACCATGCCGGAGATCGAGCCTGGACGGGTTGTAGTTCCCCCCACCCCCGCGCAAAAGGTCGGGACGTGGGCGCTGGATATGCTCCGCCTCGCCGTCACCCTCATCCTGCTCGGCCTTTTCCTCGGCTGGCTGTTCCCCAAATTCATGAAAGCCCTGCCCGAAAACGTGCGCGCCAAACCCTGGGCATCCCTCGGCTGGGGCGCGGTGACCTACGCGGTCTTCTTCTTCGCCCTGCTGGTAATTCTGCTCGCCATGATTTTGGGCGGCTGGATCTTCGGCGCCTTCACTCTCGACGGCCTGGCCGGGACGGTCGTGTGGGTCGGCATCGTCACACTGTTTGCCATGCTGGTCGGCTTCGTGCTGGCTACCTCCTACCTGAGCAAGATCGTCGTCGGCGACATGTTCGGCAAGTGGCTGTTCACCCGCTTCAACTCGCCTCTGACGGAACACAAATTCTGGCCGATGATCCTCGGCGTGGTTGCGCTGGTGCTGGTCATCGGCCTGCTGCGCTTCCCGCTGCTCCCCATCGGCTTCCTGGGCTGGCTGGCGAATTTCGCCGTCATCCTGTGCGGCCTCGGCGCGCTCTGGTTGTGGGGACGCGAGCGGTTCGCGAAGCCGGTGGATAGTGGACAGTAATCAGTAATCAGTGATAAGTAATCAGTGATCAGTCGTCAGTAATCAGTGGCTGAAGAAACCGGGTTTCGGCAAGAAGCCCGGTTTCTGTTTATAATCCACCCATGCTTACTCCTGAACAGATCGAAAGAAAATTGGATCACATTCTCTTAAAGGTGCAAAAACCCGGCCGTTACGTGGGGGGCGAACTCAATAGCGTCGTCAAGGACTGGGATTCCGCCGCCGTCCGCGTCGCGCTCATCTTCCCCGACATCTACGACATCGGCGTTTCCAACGTCGGCCTGAAGATCATCTACGATCAGATCAACCAGCGGGAGGACGCGCTGGCCGAACGCGCCTACGCTCCCTGGGTGGACATGGAAGCCCTCATGCGCGCCGAGGGGATTCCGCTCTACGCGCTCGAATCCAAACGACCTTTGAGCGGGTTCGACCTCCTCGGCTTTTCCCTCCCCTACGAGACGCTCTACACCAACGCGCTCAACATCCTCGATCTGGCTGGCATCCCCCTCCGCGCCGCGGAGCGCGACGCGACTCACCCCATCGTCATCGCCGGCGGACATTCCACGATGAACCCCGAACCGATGCATGCGTTCATGGATGCGTTCGTCATTGGCGAGGGGGAGGAAGTGATTCACGACATTATCAATGTCGTCTCGTCATTGCGAGCCGCCCTCCCGAGCGGAGCGAAGCGCAGTCGAGGGACGAGCGGCGAAGCAATCTCATCGTTGGCGCGGGGATTGCTTCGTCGGGAAGAACGCCCTCCTCGCAATGACGTGTTACTCGCCCTCGCCCGCATCCCCGGCGTCTACGTCCCCCGCTTCTACCAGCCTCACTACATGGACGACGGCACGATCGCGCATATAGAGACTCTCCCCGAGGGAATCGCCAATCCTGTCGTGAAGCGCCTCGTCGCCAAATTGCCCCCGCCGCCCACGAAGTTCATCGTGCCGAATATCGAAGTCGTCCACAACCGCGCCTCGGTGGAGATCATGCGCGGCTGCACGCGCGGCTGCCGATTCTGTCACGCAGGCATGATCACGCGTCCCGTCCGCGAACGAAGCGTGGACGAGGTCGTCGCCGCGGCCCGCGAATCCATCCGATCCACCGGCTTCGAGGAACTCGCGCTGATGTCGCTCTCTTCTTCTGACTATACGCATATCATGGAATTGGTCACGGCCATCGGCGAGGAATTCAAGGACAGAAAACTGACCGTCTCGCTGCCTTCCCTGCGAATCGAATCCGTCTCGGTGGATTTAATGGATAAACTTCGCAACCGCCGCGGTTCGGGTTTCACGCTCGCACCCGAAGCCGCGACGGAACGCATGCGCCGCATCATCAACAAGTTCATCCCCGACGAAGACATCCTCAACACCACGCGCGAAATCTACAGGCGCGGCTGGACGACCATCAAACTCTATTTCATGATCGGCCATCCCAGCGAAACGCTCGAAGACGTGCAGGCCATCGCCGATCTGTGCAAGCGCGTCGTCCACGAGGGGCGCAAGGTGGCGGGCATGAAAGTAAAACTGAACGCGGGCGTCAGCACCTTCGTCCCCAAGCCGCAGACGCCGTTTCAATGGGTGGCCTGCGACACACGCGAAAACATCCTCGCCAAACAGGATTTGCTGCGCCGCGAACTGCGCGACAAAAACATCAAACTCTCGTGGACGAAACCCGAAGACACCCTGCTCGAAGCCTTCTTATCGCGCGGCGACCGAAAACTGGCCGAGGTGATTCACACCGCGTGGAAGAACGGCGCCAGGTTCGACGCCTGGGGCGAGCAAATGAAGTTCGAGGCGTGGATGAACGCCTTCGCCGAGCACGGACTCGACCCTGCCTTCTACACCCACCGTCCGCGCCGTACGGATGAAATTTTTCCCTGGGATCACATCACCGCCGCCGTGCGAAAGAACTTCCTCTTCCAGGATTTCCGCCAGAGCCTCGAAGGACAGATCCGTGTGGACTGCCGCCTGAACTGCTTCGCCTGCGGCATCCTGCCGACATTCGCCAACCTGCGCCGCGAGAATCCCGGCGAGGGGTGGAAGTGTCCCGAGGTGAAGAGCCCGCGGAGAGGTAGTGAACAGTTATCAGTCATCAGTTATCAGTGAGTCAGTAAAAAAGAAACCCCAAGTCATGCAACTTGGGGGTTTTCCTGCCATGCTATACTCCAAACGGGTAGGTTTTTAACTTTTTGAAATGTTGAAACCGCCAGAAAATACTCGCAAATAGTGCAGTTTTTGGCTTTTTCAAAAGTAAA
>DAOUMJ010000187.1:0-6000 GCA_034411715.1 Anaerolineales bacterium
CCACAGAGAGTTTCAAAAGGTTTTCTCAGTGATCTCCGTGTTTTCTGCGGTAGAAAAATTCTTGCATAAAAAACAAGAATTTCACTGATAAGGTACTAAAAAGACTTCGGAAGCTTCCGAGACTTCCGAAGTCTTTGCTCTCCTTACACCAGCATCCTGACGGGATTTTCCAAAAACTCCGCCAGTTTCTGCATGAACTGCGCCGCCTCCGCCCCGTCGCTGATGCGGTGATCCACGGAGATCGTCATTTTCATCCGCCAGCCAATCTCGATGGCGGGATTCCCATCCCGCCCCACAACAATGACCGGCGTTTGCTTCGCCGAACCAATTGCCAGAATCGCCGCCTCGGGCGGATTGATGATGGCGATAAATTCCTCCACATCGTACATGCCGAGATTGGACGTGGAGAAGGTCGAGCCGTCCACGTCTTCGGGCTTGACTTTGCCCTCGCGCGCCCGCGCCGCCATGGCTTTGACTTCCGTCGAAATCTGCCGCAGGGACTTTGCGTCCGCGTCCTTGACGACGACGGTCATCAACCCACCGGGGACGGTAACAGCCACGCCAACGTTGACGTGGCCGAATTGAATCACTTCATTGCCGCGGATGGTTGCGTTGAGATTCGGGAACTGGCGCAAAGTCAGCGCCGCGGCTTTGACAATGAAATCGTTGACCGAGACTTTTTCGTTTTCACCCAGGAACTCGTTGATCTGCTTCCGCATTTCGAGCGGCGCGTCCATCTTGTATTCGTGCGTCACGTAAAAGTGGGGGACAGTCTGCTTCGATTCGACGAGACGGCGTCCGATGGCCTGGCGGAGTTTGGTGGTGGGGATGATTTTGTCTTCGGTGGTAACTGGTAATTGGTAAGGGGCAATTGGGGTGGAGGGAGTCGAAGGTAGAACGTCGAAGGTGTTCGCTCCGCCCGCCAAAGCCGCTTCGACATCTTTTCTAACGATACGGCCATTCGGACCAGACCCCTGAATGCGGGTCAAATCGAGTTGATTGTCTTTGGCAATTTTCTTTGCAAGCGGGCTGGCTTTGACGGGAGCCCCGTCAGAGGGAGAAACGGCCTGGGTAACAGAAGCCGCTACGGACGGAGTTGGAACGTTTAACGTTAAACGCTCAACGTTCGACTTTTGACCTTCGACCTTCGACTGATCACTGACCACTGATGACTGATCACTGACCACTTCCCCCGCCGCCCCCACTACCGCAATCGGCGCGTTGACAGGCACAACCGTCCCCTGATCCACGATGTGTTGCAGAACGACGCCGCTCGCGGGAGACTCAACCTCCACCGTCGCTTTGTCGGTTTCGATCTCGGCGAGTACGTCTCCCTTGTTGATGGTCTCTCCCACCTGCTTCACCCAGCGGACGAGCAAGCCCTCCGCCATGTCGAAGCCGAGTTTGGGCATGTTGATGGTCTCAGCCATTATCGCAACACCTCCTTCGCCGCGGCGACGATATCCGCGACCTGTGGGAGCGCGGCCTGTTCGAGCGTGCGGTTGTACGGAAGCGGGACTTCCTTTTGCGCCACGCGCAGGATCGGCGCGTCCACGTAATCGAAAGCCTCTTCATAAATTCGACTCACGATTTCACTGCCAACGCCATAGGACTTCCAGCCTTCCTCGACGACGATGGCGCGGTTGGTTTTCTTAAACGATTCGAGCACGGGTTCCATGTCGAGCGGACGGAGCGTACGCAGGTCAACGATCTCGGCTTCGATGCCTTCCTTTGCCAGTTCGTCCGCGGCCTTCATCGAGAGTTCCAGACCTTTGCAATACGTGACGATGGTCAAGTCCTTGCCGGCGCGCTGCACTTTGGATTTTCCAATCGGGATGAGGTATTCGCCGTCTGGCACTTCGCCGCGCACCTGATACATCGTCGCGTGCTCGATGAAGAGAATCGGATCATTCGACCGAATGGCGGATTTCAACAACCCCTTGGCGTCTTCCGGCGTCCCAGGCGAGACGACCTTCAAGCCGGGGAAATGCGCGAAAACCGCATCGGGCGTCTGCGAGTGGGTCGCGCCCAACTGGCGTCCGCCGCCGCCGACCGCGCGGATGACGAGCGGGAGCGTGAACTGCCCGCCGAACATGTAGCGCAGTTTCGCCGCCTGGTTGACGATGTAATCCATCGCCGAGAAAGCGAAGTTGATCGTCATCAGTTCCGCGATGGGACGCTGCCCCGCCAGCGCCGCGCCGATGGCCGCGCCGACGATGGCGTTCTCCGCAATGGGCGTGTCCTTCACGCGTTCCGCGCCGTATTTGTCGTAAAAACCTTTGGTCACCGCGTACGTCCCGCCCCACACTCCCACCTCTTCACCGAGAATAAAAACAGCGGGGTCGCGATCCATTTCTTCCATAAGCGCTTGCGAGATCGCCTCGCGCATTGTGATTTTTGCCATGTTTCCTCTTCGAGAGAGAATAGAGATTAGATGATTAGAGAACAGTTTCTTGCGCGCACTACTTTCTACTCTCTGTTCTCTACTCTCTATTCCGCATACACATCCGTAAACAACTCGCTGATCGCGGGCTCAGGGCTGGTTTCTGCAAACTCCACCGCCTTCGCCACTTCCTCTTCCACGTGAGCCTCGATTTCATCCAATACTTTGGCTGTCGCGATCTTCTTATCCATCAATTGCCTGCGGAAAATCCCGATCGGGTCGTTTTCCTGCCACTTCTTCACTTCCTCCGCTTTGCGGTAGCGTTCCGGGTCGCCCATCGAGTGGCCGCGGAAGCGGTACGTGTCCACTTCGAGGAAGTACGGCTGGCCTTCCCTGCGGACGTACGCAATCGCCTCCTTCGCGGCTTCGTAGACCTTCAGCACGTCCATGCCGTTGACTTCCGTATTTTTCATGCCGTAGCCTTCCGCTTTCTGGCGGATCTCGTTCACGGCAGAGGCCCGTTCGACAGCGGTGCCCATGCCATACTGGTTGTTTTCGCACACCCACAGCACGCGCAAGCCCCAGGTTTTGGAAAGATTCAACGCCTCGTGGAAGTAGCCGATGTTGGTCGCGCCGTCGCCGAACATGCAGATCGTGACGTTGTCGTTTTTGGCGTATTGGTCGCCGAGCGCCAGCCCCGCCGCGATGGGCAGATGTCCGCCCACGATGGCGTGTCCTCCCCACATGTTCTTCGACGCGTCGGCCATGTGCATCGAACCGCCCTTGCCTTTCGACATGCCTGTTGACTTTCCGAGCAGTTCCGCCAACACTTCGTTCGCAGAGATGCCGCAGTTCAACGCCACGCCGTGATCGCGGTAGGCGGTGATCACACGGTCGCGCGGCTCGCGTGCGGCAACGATCCCGGTCGAGACGGCTTCCTGTCCGATATACAGGTGCATGAATCCGCCGATCTTGCCAGCCTGGTACAGCTCCGCGCCGCGTTCCTCCATGCGGCGGATCAAAACCATCTGGGCATACAAATCAAGTTGCTGTTCCTTCTTCATTAAAAACTCCGCTATTTCCTGGATGCGATCCTCGCGCCGCTCTTCGTTTCTTACGAAACCGCGTAATCGGCGTTCTCTAACGCCTTCGCGGTCTGGATGATTCCAGGCAAAATAACACCGGGGAAACCCCGGCGTTGTGCGCTCGCGTCCTTCAAGGGACGGCATTATAGCCGAAATTCATACCAATTTTATACAATTTCCAAACTCTGATACCTTTTGAGAGTTCCGCGCCATTTTGTTGTAAAATTGGCGCGGGAGAAATCATGGACTGGCTCATCGGAAAAAAAGACGATTCGAAAAAATGGATCGCGCAACTCGGCGACCCCTCCAAACGCGCGCAGGCCGCGCGGGAACTGATCCGCCTCGGCCCCGCGGCCGTGGACGGCCTCGTCGAAGCGCTGGCCTCCAAAGACGCCAGCCTGCGGACGGCCTGCGCGGGATTGCTCGTCCAACTGGGGACGACCGCCATCCCGCGCCTTTCCCAACTCCTCGACTCGGCGCATCCCGCGACCCAACAGTTGGTCGCCGATATCCTCGGAGAGATTCGCCACCCGGGCGCCCTCCCCGCGTTGACGCAGGCCGCGCGTGGAGAGTACTTCACCGTGCGCGCCCGCGCCGCCGCGGCCCTGGCGAAAATCGGCGACGCGTCCGCCGTCCCGACGTTGACCGGCCTGTTGGGGGATAACGAACCAACCGTCCGAATCGCCGCGGCGCTGGCAGTCGGCGCGTTCCGCGATCCGTCCTCGCTCATCCGCCTGTCGGATCTATTGCTCGAAGACCGCGAGATCGAAGTGAGGCAGGCCGCCGCGCAGGGGCTGGCGTCCACGCGCCTGAAAGAGGCCATCCCCTATTTCATCGAGGCCATGGCCGATTCGTTCTGGTGGTACGAGCGCGAGAACGCCGCGCAGCCGATGCTCGACGCGCTGACCAAATTCGGCGCGGACGCCGTAGAGCCGCTGATCGGCGCGCTGACACATTACGAGGCCACCGTGCGCCGCAGCGCGGCAGTGGTGTTGGGACGCCTCAGCGACACGCGCGCCGTCGAAGCGCTGGGCATGGCGCTCTACGACATGCACGACGAGGTGGGACACGCCGCGGCCGAGTCGCTGGCCGGGTTTGGCGCGGCCGCCCTCGGGGTCCTGGCCGAGGCGCTGACGCATCCCGAAGCGGGCATCCGCCTGCGCGCCCTCGCCGCGTTGACGAAGATCCGCGAGGCGCGCGTCCTCCCGTTGATCGCGGGAATGTTGAACGATCCCGATCGCCACGCGCTGAAACAGGTCATCCACGCGCTGGGCGAATTACGCGACCCGCGCGCGCTTGACGCGCTGGCGCCCATCGCCGATGACCGCCGCGACCGCGAACTCTCGATGCTGGCGCGCGAGGCGCTTAAGAAATTGCGCTGATCCCGGCAACCCGGTTTCTTATCCCATTTGAAAGCCCCGTTATCGGCACAGTTGAGTATAATAGCCGCATTCAAAACCCATGACCGAAGAAAACGCCAACCTCCCGCCCCAGTCCTTCCCGTGCGCCGAGTGCCCCTCAGGGCTGATGCACCTGCGCTTCCTCACTTATTTCACCTGGTTGAACGGGGAACTCGTGACAGTGCCAAATTTCCCCGCCTGGGTATGCGACGTGTGCGGACGACGCGAATACGATGAAAAAGCCATTTCGTGGCTGACCATGCTGCTCGATCCGAACGCCGGGCGGCCCACCCAGCGGAAGCGCACGCCGCCTCCCGCCCGACCTCGCGCCGACACCCCGCGTCCCAGCCCCGAGCGGCCCTGAGGAGACATTCGCCCCATGGACACCGGCCCCCGCACGCATCGTTTCCTGCCTGTTGATATCCTCACCTCCAGTTACAGGGTGGCGGGCAAATTGGCGGTCTCCACCAACGGCGTGATGGGGTTGATGAACGACCCGACCCATTCGTACATGGAAGTGCAGGACGCCCGCCTGGCGCGCATCCACATGCCCACCAAACTGGTGGATCACTTCGAGACCATCCGCTTGTTCAAGCGGCAGGTGTTCGCCATTGCCCTGGCCCGCCGCGAGGACCTCGGGCCGCATGGAATTGTGCGCGGCGGGTACATATCCGTCACCGAATATCCCGTGCGGCTGACCACCCAGGTTTACGAGATCGAGGGCAAGATCGAGTATCCCGGGCGATTCGACTTCTCCGCGCTGATGGCCGAAGGAACGCGCGACTTCGTTCCCATTTTCGAGGCCACGTTGACCGCCATCCTCATCCCCACCCTGCGTGTGGAAAGCCCCGGCATGTTGTTCAACCGCACGCAAACCGACCTGCTGGCCCTGCAGGGTCAGCGCGTGAAAACGCAAAGTTGATTGACCGCAAATTCGCTTGACCGTTCCCGCGGTGGATGATAAAATCCCGCCCGCTTGCCAAATGCCCCCATCGTCTAGTGGACCAGGACGCAGCCCTTTCAAGGCTAAAACCGGAGTTCGAATCTCCGTGGGGGCACAAGAATAACCGCCCGCGAGGCGGTTTTGTTTTCCAAAAACCTGAGCCCCCATTCAGGGGTGATATTCGAATCT
>DAOUMJ010000188.1:0-16603 GCA_034411715.1 Anaerolineales bacterium
TTGTGGGTTCTCATAGCCTCTGTCTCTTGTTTGACGCAAGCTACAGTATGCTCTGAGAACCCGTTTTGTCAAGTCAAAAGTGACTTTTGCGGTAGTGCCTTTAATCGAACAGCAAGTGTCGGTTGTCTCTCTCACAGGAATGCCTTCAGCGATGCCTCCTGTCGTCACGCCAATGCAATGCGGAAGTTTATTTGAGGTTACCATTTCGCATCCAATACGTTTCAACACAATAATCCATGATGAAATTGCCAAGGGAGTATTTCTTATCGTCGAATTGCAGATCGTAAACCTGACCAGTTCAAAATACACAAACCTTTTCGAGGAGGATTATCAAATTCGCGGCTTGGTCAACGGCAAGGAAACAACCTTCCCCGCCTCCTTCAGCGCGTCGTTCGATCTCTACTTCGATGGCGATAATCTGATCTTTTTCACGGACGACATTCTTCCCGGATATCCCTTCTCAACAGCCGTCGCCTTCGACGTTGACCCCAGCGGAACGAACTGGGCGCTTCTGTTCCAGCCCAACAGCCAAACCGGCAGCCCGGATTGCAGTCTGACGATCCCTCTTCAGTAAACATTCGCTGGAGAATGATCCCATGCCTCTGCCATCCGATAGAAACTACGATAACTCCCTGTTCTACGTGATACTCGCATTGCTACTCATCTCCTGCCTCGTCATCGCCACACCCTTTACCGGGCGCATCTTTCGGGATGTTTCGGCGAAATTGGCGCTGCGGGAATTCGAGCGGGCGTTTCAGGAGGCGCAACATCCGCCCGGCACCGAGCGTCTGGCTACGCGTTCTGCAATGGGCGAGTTCACTGAAAGCGAACAGGGCTGCGATTTTTTCTTGGGCGAGGCGCGGCGGTATGGCGGCGACATCGAAACCATCCTTGCTTTCTATGCCCGGCAGACAGTGAAAGGTTATCCAATTCATGCAATCGCCCTGGAAAGCGGAAAAGCGTCTCTCGAGATTGGCCTGTTTCTGCCTGATTCGCTCAACGATCTGGCGGAATGGGGGATCGCCGTTGACGCAGGGATGCAACAGTTGTACATGGTTTACACTGCCGTGATTGACTACAACGAGGATCCCCAACTCGATTGTCAGTAGCTCCCTTCTTCTCTACCTCATCATCCTCTCCAGCCTCTGCTTGACCGGCGGCCACTCCGAGTCAATGATGCTGTAAAACACCGAATGGCGGATTGTCCCATCGGGCAAAATCATGTGATTGCGCAAGATGCCTTCTTTCACCGCGCCGATTCGTTCAATCGCCTTCTGTGAGCGGACGTTGCGCGAATCGGTCTTGAGTTGCACGCGGATCGCGCCCAGCGTCTCGAAGGCGTGCCTCAGCAGGAGATACTTGCATTCGGTGTTGACCGCCGTTCGTTGGAATTCCAACCCATACCAGGTGCCTCCGATTTCGAGTCCGCGATCTTTGGGCATAATGTTGAGATAACGCGTCGCTCCGGCCGCGCGTCCGCTGGCGAGATGGATCACGACAAAGGGCAGGTCGTCTTTGCGGGAGAGAATGTCCATCACCCAATTCCGCATATCGGCCTCGGCCTTCATTTCCCCGTACAACATGAAATGCCAGAAGTCCTGTCCCACGCCGATCTCCGCCAGCGCGGGGACGTGCGCCTCGGTCATCGGTTCGAGGCGGACGTAGTTGCCTGTGAGGATGATGGGGGTGAGATTCAAGACGGCTCCTTGAGATATGAGTTACGTAGTTACATAGTTATGTAGTTTGATAGTTGATTTATACATGTCTACTTGTGTACCTGTCTACCTGTGTACTTCACCCACGTAGCCACTCGCTTTCGGATTTGTCCTGCGAGGGGAGATAAGGCATCGGCGGGCCCGGAACGCCGAGCAACTCGGAGAGGGCGGCGCGCATTGCGATTCGGTCGTCCCAGGGATATTCGATTTGACCAAAGCACATGGACTGCTCGTGACCCTTCCCACAGGCCAGGACGATATCCTCAGGCCGCGCCATGCGGACCGCGAATCGGATGGCCTCGCCCCGATCCGCGACGCGCCAGAACGTCTCGCCCTCGCGTCCGCCCCTGGAACTCGCGCCGGCCGCCATTTCCTCGAGGATTCCCTCCAGCGATTCGGTGCGCGGGTCTTCGGCGGTGAACACAGAATTATCCGCGAGTTCCGCGGCGACATCAGCCATCATGCGGCGTTTCTCCTTGTCGCGCAGTCCCGCCGAGCCGAAGACGACGATGACGCGGCCCTCACCCCCCTGCCCCCCTCTCCCCCTTCGGGGAGAGGGGGAAGAGCCACCCCCATCTCCCGTGTTCGTCGGGAGAGGGGACGGGGGTGAGGGCAGCATTGCGCGAGCGGCTTCGATGGCAACTTTAAGAGCATTGGGAGTATGGGCAAAGTCCACGATGGCGGTGAAGGGCTGGCCGAGGTCAATGCGCTCCATGCGGCCGGGGATGCCCGTCAGCGAGGCGATGCCGCGCGCCGCGACGGTCGGTTCGATGCCCAGCCCGTAGACCGCGGCCGTCAACGCGGCGAGGCAGTTCGAGACGTTGTACGCGCCCACCAGGTCGCTGGTTATTTCAATGTAAACCTCTTTAGACTTGGCAAAGAAATTGATCCCAGCCGGACTGCAATGGACGTTCTCAGCGCGCACGTCTGCGCTTTCGTGCAAGCCGTAATTCAACTTCTTTATTTTGATCAATTCGTCCAGGAACCGGAATGACTGGTCGTCGCGGTTAATGACGGCCAGGCGCGGATTGCCCTGCGGTTTGGCGCGGGTCTGTGCGAGACTTTCAAACAGGCGCGCTTTGGCGGCGCGATACGCTTCGTAACTGCCGTGCTGGTCGAGATGCTCGTGCGTGATGTTGGTGACCACGCCGACATCGAACTCGCAGGCGTCGGTGCGGCGCTGCGCCCAGCCGTGCGAGGTGGTTTCGAGAACGACGTGAGTCAGCCCCGCCTCCACCATGCGCGCTAAATAGAATTGCACATCGTGCGCGTCGGGCGTGGTGACGTGGAAGCCGGTATCCAGAACCTCGTCGCCGATGACCGCGTTGACGGTGGAGACCATGCCCGCCTTGAGTCCCGCCGTCCGCAGGATTTGGTAGAGGAGATTCGTCGTGGTGGTCTTGCCGTCCGTGCCGGTCACGCCGATCACCGTCAGATGCCGCGCCGGCCAATCGTGGAACGCGGCCGCCAGAAAGGTCAGCGCGCGACGCGGGTTTTCGAGTCCGATGTAAGTCGGATTGTCAATCCGACTTACGCGCCCCACCTCCCCCACCACCGCGGCCGCGCCGTTTTGGATTGCATTCGAAATGTAGTCGTGGCCGTCGGTCGTCCCGCCCTTCATCGCCACGAAGAGATTGCCGGGCTTCACCGCGCGGCTGTCAATCGCGATGCCCGTGATGGGAACGTCGGGAATCTCGGATGGATGCGGAAAGGGAAAATCAACGAAGAGCTGTGGGAGAGTTTTTGTCATTTGGCTGATGTCCAGCACCGCAACACTTGTGTTGCGCCTCGCAAAATGAATTTTGCGGTACTAAAGATTAAACGAAAAGAGGGCTTCGGTCATTGTACCAAAACCCTCCAAAAGATTTCGGAAGTCTTGCAGACTTTCCGAAATCTGCATTACTTCAAATTCGCGCGCAGACCTTCGAGTTTGCCCGCCACGGAGCCATCCAGCACCTTATCGCCGACCTTGATGACGAGACCGCCCAAAATCGTCGGGTCGACCCGGAACGTGACGGCTTGCGCGCCGACCTTGGCAAGCACATCCTTTTTGACGGCCGCTTCTTCATCGGACGTGAGCGGAAGCGCGCTGGTGACGACGGCGGATTCGCCTTTGAAGTCCACCTCGCCAAGCACCACCACCTTGCCGCTTTTGACGCCTGAGAAGAACTCGTTGATGAGGGCATGTTGGCGTTTTTCGTCAAGCGCTTCGCCGACCAGTTTCTGCGCCGCGGCGATGGAGAGGGCCGCCACCTGCCCGCGCAGGTCGCCGAGAATGCGGTTGCGCTCGCCTTCGACCTCCGCCAGCGCGGCGTCGCGCGCCTTGACGGCTTCGGCGTCGGCCGCGAGTTTTACTTCCTTAGCGGCGGCGGAAGCGCGATCGGTCGCATCGCGGACGACTTTGGCGGCTTCGGCTTGCGCGTCCGCCAGCACTTTGGCGGCTTCTTTTTCCGCGTTGGCGCGCGCTTCGGCGGCCACGCGGGCGTCTTCCAGCCCCTGCGCGATGGTCTGGCGGCGCCTTTCGAGCAGGCCCATGATGGGCTTGTAGACCCAGACGCGCAGAACGACAAACAAAATCAAGAAGTTGAAAATCTGGAGCAGCAGGTAGCCCAGATTAAGACCCAATTTATCCAAGGTATCCTCCTCCTGCCGGCCTAGAAAACGAACAGAATGAGGAGCGCCACCACCAGGCAGTAGATGGCGACCGCTTCGGCAAAGGCGATGCCGAGGATCATGTTGGTCTGGATGGTGCCGGTGACGTCGGGATTGCGTCCCATCGCCTGCACCGCGCCGCTGGTCACAATGCCGATGCCCGCCCCTGCGCCGATCGCTCCGATCATAGCCAGTCCTGCGCCGACCAACTTCATGGCGCCGATGAAATCAGCCCCAGAAATTCCTTCCATGGTATTCAAACCTCCGTTTCGAGTTTCGGGCGGAAAAACCGCCGCTTGAGATGGTGTTTCACGGGCTGGAACAGTCCGCCCGAAATTTACGCGTGCGCTTCCTCATGATGCTCGCCGTGACCCTGCGTGGCCTGCGCCATGAAGGTCATGGTGAGCAATCCAAAGACGAGAGCCTGGATCAGGCCGACGAAGAACTCCAGCATCAGGAAACCGACCTGGAAGAAACCCATGCCGCCTTTCCCAAGCAGGGAGCCGATGACGAAAAGCAGAACCGAGCCCGCGAAGATGTTGCCGAAGAGACGGAAGGCAAACGAGAGGATCTTCGAGAACTCGGAGATCAATTCGAGCAGGCCGACGGCAAAGTCAATGACGCCGAAAATGGGTCTGCTAAAAAAGGTCTTGGTGTTCCAGAATTTGGTGATGTAGCCGAACCCATTGGCGCGGAATCCCGCCACCTGAACCATGAACACGGCAATCAAGGCCAGCGCCACCGTGAAGTTCAGGTCGGTGGAGAGGACGCGGACGAAGGGAATGAGCCCATAGAGTTCCGCCCCTTCGGGCGCGTGCGACTCTTCGGT
Organism: Anaerolineales bacterium; assembly: GCA_034411715.1. Lineage (GTDB taxonomy): Bacteria > Chloroflexota > Anaerolineae > Anaerolineales > Villigracilaceae > Denitrolinea. Next base: position 5,197 of record DAOUMJ010000188.1, read on the forward strand.
GTCCGTTTCGCCTGCGACGATGGTCGCGGCAAAGCCCAAATCCTGCGCGGCATAGCCGTGATCGTCGTGGTGCAGGATGCCGATCGAATCCACGCCGGGGAAGAGTTCCATCCAGTTGACGATCAGCACGAACATGGTGATGGTGGCGAACCAGGGAAAGATGAATTTCGCCCACTTGCCCGCCGTGCCTTCGGTCATGTTATAGAGGGCTTCGAGCAGGGCTTCCACCGCCGCCGAGAGTCCCTTTAAAACCAGCGAACCGCTCTTGATGGCGCGGTATACGCCAAAGCCGATGAGCAGAAGAATCACATCGGCGATCAGCATGGCCAGCATGGTGTTGGTGAACTGGAAATCCTGGCCTGCGAACGTGAAGAGCGTCTCTGTCAACGGCTCGGGCGGCAACTGGACGTGCGGCTGGATGGGCGGATAGAATCCCGCGGCGTACCCGCCCAGGATGATGAACGCCAGCACGAACCAGCGGTTCACGCCCCAGCGCCACCAGCCTTTCTTTTCTTGTTTGTCACTCACGATCCAAATCCTCCTGAGGGATGGGGGTTTTGCTATCGGCAGGTTTGATGCGGCTCGTGGCCCACATCACCACCTTGTACATCAACACGAGCGAGACCGGCACGCTGGCGATCATCAGGACAATGGTGAACAGGGGTTTGGTGTCGAATGTCCTGTCCAGCCAGAGACCGCCCAGCAGGGCGACAATGATAATGAAAAGAGTCAAAAAACCAACCTGCCCAAAGATGCCGACTATGGTCAGGTTGTACGCGTATCGTCCGCCTTTCTTTTGGTCGTCTTGCCGGTTCATGGTTGCGGATTATATCACAAGAGAAAAGGCGCCCCGCCCTCACCCCGCCCCTCTCCCCATTCGGGGAGAAGGGAGAGAGGGCTAAAACAAATTCAGCGCGCCCGCGTTCGACCAATCGAACCACGGGGCGAAGAGCGTGCCGAGCAGAATGACGCCCAGCGCGAGGACGGTCAACGCAAGGGCGTAGGGACGCGAGATCGGCAGAGGCTGGTTCTCGGTCGCTTCGTCGCGGAACAGGTAGACGTGCTTCAACACGATCAGGTAGTAGTAAAGCCCGATAATCGAGTTGAGAATGCCGATCACCGCCAGCCAGACCAGGCCGACCTTGACCGCCGCGGCAAACACCAGAACCTTGGCAATGAACCCGCCGAAGGGAGGCATGCCCGCCAGGGAAAGGAAACCAATCAGCATGGCAAACGCCAGCCAGGGATGCCGTCGGCTGAGGCCGTTGTAGGCGGGGATGTCGTCCGAGCCGACGACGCGGAAGAAGGTCATTACGATGCCGAAGGCCAGCAGGTTGGTCAGGATGTAGGCGACGAGGTAGAACACCACGCTGGTCACGCCAAGGTCGGAGAGGCCCGCGTCGCTGATGTAAATGGCGGCGACGCCAATCAGCGCGTATCCCGCGTGCGCGATGGACGAGTAGGCCAGCATACGCTTGATGTTCTTCTGCGCCAGCGCCAGCAGGTTGCCGAGAGTCATCGTGGCCGCGGAGAGGACGGCGAAGACGAGCGACCAGGCTTGCGCGTCGAGCGGAAAGGCGATGACGAACAGCCGGACGAGGACGGCGAAGCCCGCGGCCTTCGAGACCGTGGACAGGAATCCCGTCACCGGCGTGGGCGCGCCCTCGTACACGTCCGGCGCCCAGAAGTGGAACGGAACCACCGAGACCTTGAAGCCGAGTCCCACGATGAGGAGGAAGGTGACGCCGAGGAGCAGGCCGAAAGGCATGACGCTTTCGCGGATGATCCCCGCCAGGGCGTAGATGTCGGTAGTGCCGGTGAAGCCATAAAGCAGGCTGAAACCGTAGAGCATGACGGCGGAGGTCAACGCGCCGAAAAGCAGGTATTTGAATCCCGCCTCGGTGGATTTATCGTCGGAGCGGAGGAAGCCCGCCAGAACGTAGAGCGGGATCGAGGTGGTCTCGATGGCGAGGTAGAGCATGACCAGGTTGGCGGAGGCCGCCATCAGGTTCATGCCGAGAAGCGAGGCGAGGAGCAGAACGTAGGCCTCGCCGCGACGGTTGATCTTTTCCACGTCCATCAGGAAGAGGGCGGTCGCCGCGCCGCCGACGAGGAAGAGCATCTTGAAGAAGAAGCCCAGCCAGTCGAAGCGCAGCATCCCGCCAAGGGCGGGCGCGGGGGCGTCGGGGCGTCCGAAGAGCAGACTCAGGACGACGGTCAGGAGCAGACCGCCGGCCGTCAGCCAGCCGAGGCCGCGCCGCTCTTCGGGCTTCCAGAATGGTTCGAGGATCAGGATGAGAATCCCGAGGGCGAGGATGAGAATCTCAGGAAGAATGGGGAGCAGGTTCACTTATGCGCCTCCCAGAAGTTGAAGAATGTGGTCCACGCCCGTCTGCACCATCGGCACCATGAGCGAGGGGAAGAGGCCGATGCCGACCATGAAGAGGCAGAGGGTGACGATGGCGATCTTGTCGAGGGCGGTGAGATGGGAGATGTGGCCGTGAAATTTTTCGGGCATGTCGCCGAAGAAGACCATGCGGATGTTGCGCATGATGTACGCGGCGGTGATGACGATGGAGATGCTGGCGACGACCGCTACCAGCCATTGAGTCTTCCACACGCCCATGAAGATCGGGAACTCGGCCACGAAACCGGAGAAACCGGGCATGCCCATCGAGACCAGGCCGCCGACGATGAAGCCGATGGAGGCGTAGGGCATGATCCTGCCCATGCCGCCCAATTCGGGAATTTCGCGGGTGTGGGCGCGGTCGTAGACCATGCCGACGACGGCAAAGAAAAGAGCCGTCATCACGCCGTGGGAAAACATCTGCACGCCCGAACCGAGCAAGCCGTCGCGATTGAGGGTGGAGAAACCAAGCATCACCAGTCCCATGTGCGAGACGGAGGAGAAACCGACCATGTATTTGAAATCGGTCTGCACGTAGGCGATGTACGCGCCGTAGACGACCGCGATGGCGGCGCAGGTCATCACCAGCCACGACCAGTATTTCGCGCCCTCGGGCAGGAGCATAATGCCGACGCGTAGCGCCGCGAACGCGCCCAGTTTCATCAGCACGCCCGCGTGGAACATGGAGACGGCGGTCGGCGCGGCGACGTGGCCGTCGGGCGACCAGTTGTGGAACGGCCAGATGCCGCCCAAGACCGCAAAGCCGAAGAAGACGGGCAGAAACCAGCCAATCTGAAATTCAACAGGAAAGTTGGCCTGTTCGAGCAGGCGCATGTCGAAGGAATTGAAGCCCGCTTTGTAATACATCGCCAGCGCGCCAACGAGAGAGATAACCGAGCCAATAAACAGGTAGAGGGTCAGTTTCATGGCCGCGTATTCGCGGGTGACGATCCAGCCCCAGATGGCGATGAGCAGGTACATCGGGAAGACGGCGATCTCGTAGAAGAAAAACAGCATGAAGAGATCGAGCGATGCGAACACGCCGAACACGCCCGAAGCCAGGATGAACAGGAAGGCGAAGAACTCGCGCGGACGGTCTTGAATGCCTGTCGACGCGTGTTCGTCGTCAATGCCCCATGAGATGAGAACGCCCGTGAACATGACGATGCCCGTCAGCAGGACGAGCGGCGCGCTCATCCCGTCCACGCCGAAGATGAGTTTCATGCCGAGCGCCGGGAGCCACTCGTACTCTTCCACGAACTGATAGCCCGTCATCCCATTGACGAGATAAGTGACGTACATCCAGATCGAGAGGATGAGGGCAAAGGTCGCCGCAGCCAGCGCGAGGGCGCGCGTCTCGTTCCGCTTTTCTTTCGGCATGAGCAGAATCAACACCGCCGCGGCCATGGGGGTAAAAACAATTACGCTGAGAACTGGAAAGTTCATAATCACCTCATTTAGTTACGTAGTTCGGTAGTTTATGTAGTTTGGTAGTCATCCACGCGACTTGCGCAGTACCGCAAGATTCATCTTGCGAGGGCGGTTGCGTCACCAGATCAGGATGCAACATAAATGTTGCGGTACTGATGAACTGCGCAACTACGCAACTACATAACTACGTAACTAAAACAGACTCACCATTGCGCGATTAATCACATCAAGTATCCACGCGGGATAGACGCCGATGACGAGGATGAGCGCCATCAACGGAGCCATGACGAGAACTTCCCGTGTGTTAATTTCGGTCAGTTTGTGTTCGCCATGCGACCAGTGTTCGTTGAGAGGTCCGTGCAGGACGTTCTTGATTCCCTTCAAAATGTACGCGCCCGTGAAGAGCAGTCCGAGCATGGCGATGGCGGTGTAGACCGTCAAAATCGGCCACGAGCCTCGCACGACGAGGAACTCGGAAATGAAGCCATTGAGTCCGGGCAGGCCGAGGGAGGCCATCGAAGTGAAAATGAGGATGCCGCCATAGACCGGGACGAGCGGGAAGAGTCCGCCAAATTTGCTGAGGTCGCGAGTGTGCGTCCGCTCGTAGATGACGCCGACGAGGAAGAACATGCCCGCCGCGGAAAGTCCATGATTGAACATCTGTAGTACCGCGCCGTTAAGGGCAATCGTCGCGTCGAGCGTGCCAGACGCTTTGGCGGCCGCGGCGATCCCGAGCAGGACGAAGCCCATGTGATTCACGGACGAGTACGCGACCAGCCGCTTGAAGTCGGTCTGTCCGTACGAGGCAAATGCGCCGAAGACAATCGCGGCCACCGCAAGGAAGGCCAGCGCGCCGGCGTAGAATTGCGCCTGTTCAGGGTAAAGCGGCAGGACGAGCCGCAGGAAACCGTACGCGCCGAGTTTCAACAGCACGCCCGCCAGGATCATCGAGCCGGCCGTCGGCGCTTCGGTGTGCGCGTCGGGGAGCCAGGTGTGGAACGGCCAGACGGGGACTTTGATGGCGAAGGCGATGACGAAGGCCCAGAATGCAACCGCCTTGAACGCGCCAACCGTGAAGGGAGATTGCCCGAATTGCGCGGCGGGGTCGAGAGCCGTCCACTGCTGGACGATGGTCTGCAGGTCGAAGGTCTTGAACAGCACGCCGAGCAACTGGATGCCGAGCAGGAGCCCGAGCGAGCCTCCCATCGTGTAGATCATGAACTTCATCGAGGCGTAGTTGCGGTTGGCGCTGCCCCACTGGTTGATGAGGAAATACATCGGGACGAGGCCGACTTCCCAGAAGACGAAGAAGATCAGCAGGTCGAGCGCCATGAAGACGCCCAACATGCCCGTTTCCAAAAACAGGAACAGGATCATGTAGGCTTTGACGCGGTCGCTGATGCTGAAGGAGGCCAGGATCGAAAGGGGCGTAAGCAACGTGGTCAGCAGAACCATCGTCAGGGAGAGGCCGTCCACGCCAAGGTGGAGAGAGGAGCCGATGGCCGCGTACCAGGTATATTTCTCCTCGAACTGGTAGCCCGCCGCGTTGGCGTCGAAGCCGAACCAGACGAAGAGCGACAACGCAAATGGAATGAGGCTGGCGAGAAAAGCCGTCCAGCGGAGGAGTTTGACTTCCTCCTTCGGAAGGAAGAAGATGACCAGCGCCATGAGGGCGGGGAAAAACAGGATGAGGCTCAGGAGGGGGAGGTTCATAATGTCCATGTTGATCTCCTTACGCCGCCGAGAGGAAGTAAGTCAGGATGACGCCGACGACGATGATCGTCAGCAGCGCGGCCAGCATGTACTGTTGGACGCGGCCGGTCTGGATGGGACGCAGGTTGCGGCCTGTCCATTTGACGGCGTTGCCCGTGCCGTCGCCGATCCCCTCGTTGATGACTTTCAGGTCAATGTAGAAGCGTATCTTGTCGCCCAGCCATTGCGTGACTTTGCCGAAGGCGTGCAGGATGCCGTCAATCACGCCCTGATCCATCCACTTGTAGACGAGGGTTTCGGAAATCCAGTAGGCGGGTTTGACGAAGAGGAAATCGTAGGCTTCGTCGAAGTACCATTTGTTTTTCAACACGGGAATTTGGAAGAAATCTTCCTGCGCCGATTTGACGTTGCGATAATAGAGCCAGCCAAAGAAGAGTCCGCCGAGCGCGACGCCGAGCGACGTGAGCAGCGGCACCCAACTGAACTCCGGCGCTTCGGGGACGCGCTCCAGCGTGTGGCCGACGAAATCGTGGAACCAGTTGGGCAGGATTCCGCCGAGGCCGGGGAAATGCTCGGGGATGCCGACCCAGCCGTAGGTCACAGCAAAGACCGAGAGGATGATGAGCGGGACGGTCATCGTCCAGGGAGTCTCCTGCGCGTGTTCGGCTTCCTTCGTGCGCGGCTCGCCGAGGAAGGTCAGCGTGATCTGGCGCATGGTGTAGAAGGCAGTCATAAACGCGGCGACGGCGAGGGTGATGAAGACCGCCAGATGGCCGTGCGCCCACGCGTCGGCGAGAATTTCGTCCTTCGACCAGAAGCCCGCGGTGACGAGCGGGAAACCCGAAAGCGCGAAGCCGCCGATGAGGAACGTCCAAAAGGTGATGGGCATTTTCCTGCGCAGGCCGCCCATGTTGAACATGTTTTGCGGGTCAACACTGTGATCGCCCGTGTGTAAAACGCCATGCTCCATGCCGTGAATGACCGAGCCGGAGCCGAGGAAGAGCAGCGCCTTGAAGAACGCGTGCGTGACGAGATGGAACGCGGCCGCCACGTACGCGCCGATGCCGAGCGCAGCGATCATGAAACCGAGTTGCGAAATCGTGGAATAGGCCAGCACGCGCTTGATGTCGTTTTGCGCCACAGCAATCGTCGCCGCGAAAATGGCGGTGAACGTGCCGATGAACGCGACGACCGTCATCGTGCCGCCGTCGAGGCTGAGGAGCGGGAACATGCGGATGACCGCGTAGACGCCCGCCGAAACCATCGTGGCGGCGTGGATCATCGCGCTGACCGGGGTCGGGCCTTCCATCGCGTCGGGCAGCCAGACGTGGAGCGGCCACTGCGCCGATTTGCCGACCGTCCCGATAAAGAGCAGCAGGCCGATCAGCCCCGCCGCGGAAAGTCCGAGGATGGGCGTGGCCGTCGTCGCCAAAACGTGTAAAACTTCTTCGGTGAAGATTTCGCGGAACGAGAGCGTGCCAGTGGCCGAATAAAGGAACGCAATGCCGAGCAGCATGAACACGTCGCCGACACGGGTGGTCATAAAGGCCTTGATGGCCGCATCGCGTGCTGACTTCTTTCCGTACCAGAAGCCGATGAGGAGATACGAGCAAAGTCCCATGATCTCCCAGCCGACAAAGAGCGTCAGCAGATTGTCCGAGACCACGAGAACGTACATGCCGAAGGCAAACAGTCCGAGAAAGGCGAAGAAGCGCGAGTACATCGGCTCGATGGACGGAACAGTGTGCTTGTGTCCGTGCTCATCCGTAACGGTCGCGCCGTGCGGGGGCAGACCTGCAATATCGTGATCGCCTTTGGGCTGTCCGAAGTTGTGATAGCCCACGCTGTAGAGGAAGATCATGAAAATCGTCCACGCCACGAAGAACAGCGTCGCCGCGCCGAGCGGGTCAATCAACACGCCGATGTTGAGCCACGTCCCGCCTGTCGGAAGCCAGGGAAAAACGGAATGGAACGGATGCTCGCCCAGATGCTCCACCTGGAGCGCATTCCAAAAAACGAACATGCTCCCCAGCCACGAAAGTCCCGCCGCGCCAACGCCAAGCGTGTGGCTGAGGGCTTTGCTCTTGTTCGTGAATAACACAATCAAGAAAAACGCCAGCACGGGCGGGAGGGGGATTAACCAGATCAATGTTTCAGTCGTCATCAAGCCTCCAAACGTTTAACGTTTAACGTTAAACGTTCAACGTTTTACCACTTCATCAAATCAATCTCATCCGCCACCACCGTATTGCGGCGGCGATAGACCGAGATCACCAGCGCCAGGCCAACCGCCACCTCCGCGGCCGCGACCGCGAAGACGATGACGGCAAACACCTGCCCGTCAATGCGGGTCGGGTCGTTGTAGCGCCAGAACGAAACGAGATTAATGTTCACCGCGTTCAACATCAACTCAATGCCGAGCAGGATGGCAATGGCGTTCTTGCGCGCCAGCACGCCGAACAGTCCGATGCTGAACAAGGCGGCGGACAGAATCAAATACCAGGAGAGCGGGATCATTCTTCCTCCCCTTTCCGTTGGAATGCGATATAGATCGCGCCGACGAGCGCCGCCAGCAACAGGACGGATGCGACCTCGAAGGGCAGGACGTACGCTTCGGGCGAGACCAGGGCATGAGCCAGCAACCCGACCGAGTCAAAACCCGGACCGAGGGCGGGCGCGGTCTTCGAGAGGCCGTCCCAACCCTGGAGCAGCCAGAACAGCCCGCCGAAGGCGAGGACGGCGATCACCGCCGAAAGCCACCAGCCCTTGTTCAAGCCTGGACCCGTGTCGGTCATCGTGCGGCGCGTCAGCATCACCGCGAAGATGAACAGAATGGCGATGGCGCCAATGTAAACCACGATCTGGATCACGGCGATGAAGCCCGCGTTCAACGTGGCGAAAAGAACCGCCGCGCCGAACAGGGTCACGATCAACCACAGCGCTGCATGGACGAGGTTCCGCGTCGTCACGACCATCGCCGCCGAACCGAGGATCACTGCCGCCGTCAAAAGGAAAATGATTTGTGCTACTGTCATAACAAGACCTATCCTTTGCAACCCGTCATTGCGAGCGTTCTTTGCGAAGCAATCCCTTACCACAACCGCGAGATTGCTTCGTCGGGAAGTGCGCCCTCCTCGCAATGACGAGAACCACGAGTGTGCCTGTGTACTTGTCTACTTGTGTACCGCCACTCCCGCGCCTTCCACCTTCACGCGTTCGCTGCGCGCGCGCCGCCGCAGGATTTCGAGCGTAATCCAACCAAGCAACAGGTTCGAGAGGAGCATGCCTGCCCAGTAAATCCAATTCCCGCGGAAGTCGGCCAACAGCGCGTTCATCAGCGCCACAACCACCAACACCGCGAATGAAAACGGGACAAGGAATTTCCAATTCAAGTTCATCATCTTGTCAATGCGGATGCGGGGGAAGGTGTATTTGATCCAGCCGAAGAGCCAGTAACCGATGGTGGCCTTGATGAGGAAGTACAGCAGACCAAGGATGGGATACGTCTCCGCGCCCGGGCCGCGCCAGCCGCCGAAGAAGAAGGCCGCGATGAAACCGCCGAAAGTGAAGGTGTGCAGCAATTCCGACGCGTAGAACAGGCCAAACTTCATCCCCGTATACTCGATGTGATGACCCGCGATCAGTTCAGACTCGGCCTCGGTCAGGTCGAAGGGCGCGCGTCCCAGTTCCGCCGTCGCGCTGATGATGAATAAAAGGAAAGCCAGCGGAGCGAGGACGATGTACCAGGTATCCTGCGCCCACACAATGTCGTTAATCCCCATCGAACCCGCCAGGACGGTGGGAATCATGATGGCGACCACCATCGGGATCTCGTACGAGACCATCACCGCCACCTGGCGGAACGCGCCGAGCAGCGCATACTTGTTGTTGGAAGACCATCCCGCCATGATGATCGAAAGTGTGCCGAGCGAGCCGACACCGATCAGGTATAGCACACCCACGTTCAAGTCCACGCCGAAGATGACGGGCGAGAGCGGGAACACCGCCCACAACAACAGCACCGACATCATCATGATGACAGGCGCGAGGTTGTAGACGATCTTGTCCACGCCTTTGGGGTAGATATTTTCCTTGATAATGAGTTTGATGATGTCCGCAAAAGGCTGGATCAGGCCGAACGGTCCAAGGCGATTCGGGCCGATGCGGTCCTGAAAGCGCGCCACGATCTTGCGTTCGGTCCAGACCAGGAAAATATCCAGCACCATCACGACCGTGATCAGCAGGAGAATGGCAATGAACGCCGTCAGCGCGTGCGCCGCATCTGCATTCATGCCCCAGCCGGTGAACACGCCAGACAACCAATCTGTTACAGGGTTGCTAAAAAAGTCCATGTGTTGCTCCTGAGGCCCTCACCTTCCATTGGCTCCCCTCTGCCGCGTTCTTTGGGAGAGGGGCCGGGGGTGAGGGAGAGATTACACAAGAAAAGGCTGAAAAGAACGATCCTTTCAGCCTTTCACATTGTAATAACGCAAACCTAGGCCCACTCCAGCATCCCTTTGCGCCAGGCATACACGAGACCCGCCATGAGGATCCCAATGAAAATAATGCCCTCGATCACGGCAAACAGTCCCAGTTGATTGAGCGAAATCGCCCATGGGAATAGAAAAACCGTTTCCACATCGAAGATAAGGAATACCAGGGCAAAAATGTAGTACTGCGCCTTGAACTGCACCCAGTTTTCCCCCACCGTTTCGACACCGCACTCGTACGTGCTTTCCTTGATTGGGTTGGGCTTGCGGGGCGAGAGAATCGCCGCTACGATGATGGCCGCCGCAGGGATCAGCGCGCCAACGATCAGGAACAAGCCAACATACATCCACTCGCTTTGCATGGTCGCTCCATATAATGTAAGTCGGAATTAATTCCGACCGACAAAAATTCGTCAACTTGTGAATTGACGTGCAAATTGTACCATTAAGCCCAATCCCTCCTATATGGTAGCGTGTCAATTTTTTAGGTGATATTCGTCATATATTTTCCGTACCGCAAAATTCATTTTGCCCGTCCGACGCCAGAGAGCGTCTCCTGGCCTATCGCGTAGTACCGCAAAATTCATTTTGCCCGTCCGACGCTAGAGAGCGTCTCCTGGGCTATCGCGTAACGGACGTTCTCTAGCGTCCGCATGACCGCCCTTTCATGCGACTCTTGGACAGAACCCCCAGCCCCAACCCGACGACCACCCCGACGACACCCCACGCCCGCGCCTCGCTCGCCGTCCGCCCCAGCATGGACTTCGAGCGGATCTCCACCAATTGAGCGGATACCGGCCGACGCGTCTCCTCCCCGCCCGCCTTCGGGATGAATCGCAGGTACAGCCAGGCCGTCCCGCGCAAAATTCCTTCCCCGCGCGGACTCACCTCCCAGTAAAACGTCGGCGCGCTCCCCTCTGTCAATGCCGTGCTGGTTGATTCCGCCGGACGCACCTCCGCCAGGTCCAATTCCAGCCGCGCCTCCGCAACGACGTTGTGCGCTCGATACGCCGCGCCGTCTCCCGTCTCCTCCTCCGCCGCCAGGTTCAACTCCACAATTTGCGAATCCCCCATCCGCATCGCGGGCGAGTACGTCAGGCGGATCGTCCGCGCCTCGGGCAGCGAAGGCGTCTCCGCGGACGGCGCCAGCGGCGTTGTCACCGTCTCGCGGCGCGGCGGCCAGAAGCCCCAGACCAGAAGAGGCAGAGAAACAGCGAGAAAAACCAGGGAAAATGCCGTTCGGATTTTACGTTTCATCTTCTATTTCCAGCGATTCCCGTTATGAGAATGTCACTGCGAGGAACGAAGCAGTCTCCTTGCAAAACGGGGGGATTGCTTCGGGAAAAGCGCCCTCGCAATGACATAA
>DAOUMJ010000189.1:0-7498 GCA_034411715.1 Anaerolineales bacterium
TGGCGGATCAACTTCATCGAACGGTTCACGTCCTCCAGCGCCGCGACCCCAAAGCGGTTTTCCAGTTTTCGCATGGCGGCCTGGATGATGGCAAACGACATCTTTCCCAGGGCCTCCAACGGCTGGTTGTGATGGATGCGTTCGAGCAGGTCCACCTGCGCCACGGCGCCCAGGCCAAAACGCTCGTAGATTTCGATCAGCAGGCCGATTTCCACCCCGTAGCCGGAAAAGAAGGGAACCTGTTCCAGCGCCTCGCGCCGGCCGGCATATTCGCCGGAAAGCGGCTGTACCACGCCGGAGAGTTCGGGATAGAACAGGTTGAGCAGGGGACGCGCCGTCAACTCGGTCACGCGCCCGCCGCCGCCCGCCTGGACCTTTTCACCCACCCGCAGCGGCCGGCGATAAAAGCCCTTCACGAACTGAATCTCCCGGTTGACCAGCATCGGGCCGACGATGCCGTACACGAAGCGCGGGTGGATGTTCACGATGTCGGTGTCTATCCATACGATGATGTCGCCGCGCGTCACCAGCAGGCTCTTCCACAGCGCCTCGCCCTTGCCGGGCCGCGCCCCCAGCCGCTCGAGCAAATGCTGGTGGATGTAAACGGGGACTCCCTCCTTCTCGGCAATCTGGCGCGTGCGGTCGGTCGAATCGGAATCGATCAGCACGATCTCGTCCAGCAGCGGGGCTTTTTCCATCAACTCCGTTTTCATCACGCGGATCACCTTGCCCACTGTGGCCTCTTCGTTCAAGGCGGGCAGGGCCAGGCTGATGCTCACGCCCTGTTCGCGTTTCATGCCCATCAATTCGTCCAGCTGGCTGAACTCGTCCGCGTGAAAGGTGTTTTCCGCGAACCACTTGTCCACCAAAATGGAAATGGCCTGCACGCCCGAAATTTCATCGTACTCCGCCTGCGGCAGGGGGCGCCCGCTTTTGACCGCGATCACCGCGCACGGCGCTTCGCGCAGAATGCGGTCGGCGAACGCGCCGAGCGAGACGGAACTGGCGGCCGGCTGGGAGGTGGTGCCGAGGACGATGACCTCCGCGCTGCGGGCGTTATCCAGGATCAATTGCGCCGCGTCGTCCGTGACCTCGATCTGCTTCTGCACCTCGGGCATTTGCTTCAGGACGCGTTCGAGTCCCTTGAACGGCGCGTCGCTCCCCGCCTGGGGGGCGTCCGGCCGGCGCAGGTGCAGGGCGGTGACTCCCTTGTCATGCAGGCCGAGGCCCACGCGCAGGGCCAGTTCGGCGTGCGGGCCGCCGCGCACCGGGACGAGCACCCGCTTCGGCTTGACCGGCAGTTTTCCGCGCACCAAAGCCACGTTGCACGGCGGACGCGTGAGCGTCTCGCCGGTCGTCATGCCCAGCGCCGCGAAGTGCGCGTCCCATTCCAGGCACAGCAGGTCGGGTTTCTCCTCCTGCGCCAGTTTCGCCAATTCCATCCAGGGCTGGTGAGAAACGATGATATGCGATTTACTCACGATCTGTTCCTCTTTTCCGAAATGACGAAGCCGCTTGCGCAAGGCGCGCGCCGCGGCCGCGCCCACGCTCAACGACTGGCCGGGCGGCACGACCACCACGCCTGCAAGCAAAATCCGCGCGCCGAAATGCCGCGCCACTTCGAGCGCCTGAAGCCCCGGCCCTTCGTGAACGAGAGGGATGAGGACGGTGCGAATGGGAGCGAACGATGAGCGTGGCTGCATGAGATTCCTCTTCCATCAACCGCGCCGGGTCAAAATGGGCGCGATCTGCCGGCGATAAATCGCCTCCCAGCGGAAGGAGGTGCGGGCGCGCATCGAAAGGCGCGCGGCAGGCGACGTTCGGAAATATTCCGCCAGCGCGTCCGCCACACGCGCCGGGTCTTCGTCGGGCGAAAAGAAGATCGCGTCGTCCAATCCCAGTTCGCGCAGGGAGGGAATGTCCGCGCAGAAGACGGGCAAGTGACTGAAGGCGGCCTCGATCACGGGGATGCCGAAGCCCTCCTCGCGGCTGGGCAGGATCAGCGCGTCGGCGAGGCGGTAGAAATCCGCGATCACTTCGTCGGGAAGCCAGGCGTCGGTCAACTCGGCGAGGAAGTGCGCGGCGCCCTGCAAGCCCAATTCCAGGCGCAGGCTGCGGAGCGCCTCGAAGTATTCGCGGTTGCGCGGGTTGTGCGGACCGAGCGGCCCCGTCACCACCAGCGCAGCGGATGAAAACTGCTTTCGCAACTCGGCCAATGTCCACAGCGCCAGTTCGATGTTCTTGCGCGGCGTCACGCGCACAGGCAGGAGCAGGATCGGCGCGGCGTCCAGCAAGCGCGTTCGTTCGAGCAGGGTCTGGGTTTGCGATTCGAGTTTGTAGAAGCGCGCTGCGTCCACACCGTTCGGAATGACGCGGATCGAAGCGGGGTCGAGTCTCATCAAATTCGCCAATTCCGCGCGGCGCAACTCCGAAATGACCACGTGCGTGGTTCCACCCCAATCGGTTCGCAAGAGATCCCAGGGATAGCCGTCGTGCAGTTCGCGGCGGTAGCGCGGCGTCGTCCATGCGAGATCGTGATGCCAGAGGATCAAATGCGGCAGTTTCCCGCCGGTGCGCAGATGGTGGAGCGCGGCAGTGAGCGCGAGGTTCTTGTTGAGCGAGCAAACGTTGTGCGCGATCAGAACGTCCACGCCGGACAAGGCATCCTGCAATTGTCCGGCGAGTTCATCGCGCAGGGACTCGAAATCCTTTGTCGCTTCGCCGCCGTCCAACTGCTTTTTCATTTCCGTCACGCGCGCGTGGCGCGAATCCGCCAGCGGGATTCTCGTCAGCGGAATCCGCTCGCTCAACGATTCGCCGCGCGCTGCGAGCAACCGGACGGAATGTCCGTCCGCGGACATCAGCCGCGCGTGATGAGCGATGACGCTTTCCACGCCGCCGACGATGGGCGGGACGGAGTAATGCAGGAGGGTAATGTTCATACCTGCTGACCCAGACAATCTGCAAGAATGGACTGCAAACGGCGTTCCAGCACGCTGAAGGAGAAATATCGCTTTGCCAGTTGATAATTCTCCTCCGCCCATTCCTGCGCCTCTGCGGGATGCTGGAGAATGTGACGAACCATCTCGAGCGTGGCGCGGTTGATGAAATCGTCGAACCAGACGGCGCGGAAACCCTTCGGTTTGATGTCCACTTCGTAAATGGAATAGTTGTTGACCAGGATCGGGCGGCGGTAGTACACGGCTTCGAGAAAGGCGTTGCCGAATCCTTCGAGGCTGGAAGGGTAAGTAACCAGGTCCGCATGGGGATACACATCGCCGAGGGCGTAGATTTTTCTGCCGTCTTTGGTCGCGCCGCGACGATCCTGCACCAGGTCCGCTTCGAAGCGCACGGTCACATCCAGCAAGTGCGCGTATTCGCGCACGCGCTGTTCGTAGTCCGTGCCTTCGTCGCCGGCGGCGTGCGAGATGATCAGTTTGGCGGGCAGGTCGAGACGGCGCACCAATTCGATGGCGTACTCGATTCCCTTGCGCTGGATGACGCGCGTAGGCTGAAGGAAGAAGTATTCGCCGTCGGCAATACCCAGGTCCGCGCGCACGGTTTGGGCGTAGGCGTCGGGAGGCGGCGGGGGGGAGTCGAAGTCCATCACGTTGGGGATCACGCGCGAGGTCAGGCTGTGACGCGAGGCGATCTGCTGCGCCTGGAGCGAATTGATCACCACATGACGAATCGAGGGCAGGTTCGGCGGGAAGGCCGCGGCCAAGTAGTCGCCCACGCAATTGACCTGAAACCGCTGGCGCTCCCAGTAAAAATCGTGATGGTGCGCGATGGCGGGGTAGCCTGTCTCGGCAATGAATTCGGTGACGGCAAGTCCGAGCGGCAGGTTGAGGGGAATCGTCAGCGCGTTTTCGACGATGAGAATCTCGAGTTCGAAGCGGCGCGCGAATTCGTACAACTTCTCCTTGAAATACTCCTTCAACTCGTTCACGCGGCGCGTCATCTGCGGCGGGCGAACATAGATGGAAAAGAAATCCTTGTACAACGCGGCGATTTCGGGATGCGCTTCGCGCGCCTCCTTCGTGACCGTCCAACTGCCGGAATATGCCTGCCGATTCAATTTGTCAATTTCGGGGTGGCGATAGAACGCCTCCGACACGACGAGGGACCGCTTCGCGTCCCGATCGCACTGCCCCGCGAAATAGAAGCAGGCGTGTTCCATGCGTTCCAGCACGGTTGCCCATTTCGCCGTTTCGAGCGAGACGCCGTCCGTGCCTGCGAAGCGGGTTGAGATGAAGCCGATGCGGTGAGAAGGGGGTGTCATGGGTTGCCTTTTCGCGTCATTGCGAGTTACGCGGATGGTCAAGTAGGCCGGAGGCCATATCGAGACCCAGCGCCACGAAGCAATCGCCACGCGCTGTTGGGGATTGCTTCGTCGTCGCTTCGCTCCTCCTCGCAATGACGGGTTAATCTATTATCAGCAGATCACGAAAGTCTTGCGTAATCTGCGTTCTCTAGCGCAAATTCGGCGTTAGAGAACGCCAAATACGCGCTTTCGTGAAGTACTGATTATTGCCCATAAGATTTGATAAGGTTTGAGCGTAATGTTTGAAACTTGCAAAGGTTGACCTGTGACGAGATCTGTGCCTGTTGCGTGTTCCGTTGTGAGGGTGATTTCTTTCGCGCTGACGTTGTGCAAGCATAACACGCGCGACCTTCCATCGGGGGAAATTCGTTCCAGCGCAAATGCAGAGGGATGAACCTCCGCTACGATTTGCGTTCCGTGCGGATGAAATGCGGCGGTACGGCTTCGCGCTTTCAACAATTGGCGGTAGCGCGTGAAGACTCTCGAACGCAGGGAGGTTTCATCCGCCAAATCCTCCTGCAACCGGTCGAGTGGAAGTTTCTCGCGGTTGATGGCGCGATTGCGCCCGGTATGTCTCGCGGTCCCGATCCAGCCGCGCGAACCGAAGAGACTATGGAAATAAATCCCAGGCACGCCCTGGAGCGCGAGCATGATGGCCTGCGCGGCGAGGAAGCGATCCGCCTGCAAATCCAGCGGTTCGACTGTGTTTGGGCTTGATAACGCGTCGAAATAGTTGATGTTCATTTCGTATGGGCTTTGCGTCCCGTCGGCGTCCTGTTTGTAGGAGACCAGGCCGCCGTGCGCGAGGGCTTTGTTCACCAGCGAGTCAATTTCCGCATCCGACAGGATTCCGCGCGCGGGATTCAAGCCGATGCCGTCGTGCGAGGCGAGGAAGTTGAAGAAGGTGGTTTTGTCGGATGGGAGGGTCAATGTCCTTGCCCATTCCGAGAGGGTGCGCGCATCGCCCGTGTGGAAGGCGTGCAGGGTCAATGGCGGCAGGGCGAAATTGTAGACGAGTTGGGCTTCGTTATGTCCGTCGCCGAAATAGGAGAGGTTCTCCGCGTGCGGGACGTTGGTCTCAGTGATGAGTTGGACGTGCGGCGCGGCTTCGTTCAGCGCAGCGCGCAGGAATTGAACAACGCGATGTGTCTGCGGGAGGTGGAGGCAGGTTGTGCCGATTTCCTTCCAGAGATAAGCGATGGCATCGAGTCGGATGAACTCCGCGCCGCGCTCGGCGTACATCAGCAGGATATCGAGAATTTCCAGCAGAACCTCGGGGTTTTTGTAGTTCAAGTCAACCTGGTCGGCGCTGAAGGTCGTCCAGACGCGCTTTTCGCCGGAGGGTGCGCTGAATGTCGTCAGCAGAGGCAGGGCGCGCGGGCGTACCACCTGCGAAAGGTCCGGCGCGTCTTCCACGACGATGAAGTAATCGCGGTAACGCGGGTCATCGCGCAGGAATCCCTGGAACCATTCGCTCTGTGACGAGACGTGATTGATGACGGCGTCGAACATCAGGCGGAAATGACTCTGCATCGAAGAAAGGTCGTCCCAATCGCCCAGCGCCGGGTCAACCTTGCGATAGTCCACGACCGAGAAGCCGTCGTCCGAAGTCCAGGGATAGAACGGCAGGATGTGAATCCCGCTGACGACATCAATCAAATATTTCTCGCAAAAGGCGCGCAGGCTTTTTAGCGGCTTTTCGTTCTGTGTCCGCACTTGATCGCCGTAGGCGATGATGATGGAGTCGCGCTCGGAAAGGGAGGATGACCGCGGTGGCGGGATGACGCGGCCGCGGTACCCATCCAGCAAGCGGAAGAGGCGGTGAAACGCCTCCAGCCCGGAAGCCTCACCATAAAGTTCGATTAGATGCGAGCGAGCGGAGAAAAGGTTCGGATTCATCGGTTAAAGTCCGCGATTCGGAGGCGGCCACTCACCTTTGTCCAATCGAATCCTATGTGTGGGGAACGCCATTTGCACTCCTTCGGCCTGCAAAGTTTCCATGACGCGGCGGCGCAGCGCCATGGCCGCGCTCCACTGTTTGCCGGGCTTGGTCTTCGCCGTCAACCGTAATTGCACGGACCAGTCGTTGAAGCCGATCCAGCCCGAGGCTTTTGGAGGCTCGATCAGGTCCGGCTTGATCGTTTCATCCTCGTAAACCTGGACGGCGGCGGCCTCGAGCGCGCGCACGGCTTTCGGGATATTTTCCTCGAAGGAAATATTGACATCCACGACCGCCTGCGCCCATTCGTCGGTAAGGTTGGATACCAGGCGAATTTCTCCATTGGGAACGGTATGCCTTTTCCCCTCCAGGTCGCGCAGATAAGTGGCGCGCAGGGTGATGCGTTCCACCGTCCCCGTGACTTCGCCCACCTGGATCACGTCTCCTTCGGCAAACTGATTTTCGGCAAGGATCAGGGTCCCGCCGATAAAATCCTTGATGAGCGTTTGCGCGCCGAGCGAAATTGCCAGCCCCGCAACGCCCGCGCTGGCAAGCAGGGGAGTGATGTTTATATGCAACGCGTCGAGGATCATCAGCATGGAGACGAGGATGACCAGGACGTGGGCCACATTTCGCCCAAGTTGCACGAGCGTTTTCAGGCGATCCAAACGCCCCGCGTTGGCGCCTGTTTTTTCGAGGCGATTTTCGATGTGGCGGGCGGCGAGGCGAAGACCCCGGCCGGCGGCATAGGCGAGGAGCGCGATCAACCCGATACGGAGAATTGATGCGACAACGGGTAAATCGAACAGACGAGTTAAATCTATCGGCATAGCGACATTTTACCTTTCCAGAGAACAAGCATCTCCGGCTATTTGGATTTTCGACCCCAGAGGGTGTGCGGGCTGCGGGAGAGGGGGGAACGGGGAAACACGCCGTGTTCCACCGAGCGCAGTTCCTCCACCGTGAAGAACGCGTTCGAATACGATTGCTGAATCAAATTTGCGACCTCGCCCAGGTCTTTTCGCTTGACGATGGTGTAGATCAACTTCACGGGGCCTTGCGTGCCTTGCGCGTCCACGCTGGTGACGCCGAAGCCCTGCTCGTATAGTTGTTCCACCAGGCCGCGGATCTCGCCTAGAAAGAGAAGAAGGGTAAGGGTTTCTTTTCTCATGGAATGATTGAAAAAAAATCTTCAAAGAAGTCGCATGAACTTACATCTGTAACAGTGTCTGAAA
>DAOUMJ010000190.1:0-1891 GCA_034411715.1 Anaerolineales bacterium
CCGGCTGTTTTGCAACGGGTATAAATCTTGAAACCGCCTTGATCTGATGCAGTGAGAGTGACATCCAAATAACCGGATAAGGGTACATTGGGATTGTTCCTGTTCCCGCTCACTTTAGCAATATCCAGGGAATATCCGTCAGAACAACTCACTCCGCTCAGCGCATAATAAATACGCACTGTGCCAATTCCTGCCCCGCCCACCCTGACGGTGGTTTCGACCCTTCCTCTTCCAAAAACGGAACCGGATGAGGGATCATAGGCTAGTAACGCCTGTGTATTCACGGAATTGAAGATGGTATTATAGCCTGACGGGTCAGTACATCCACCTCCAACGCAACTTGGGTCCGTAGGCGAATGAAAATAGCCAGCCACCGTGGGCATATTTGCTCCCCACACAGCACGCGCTTCGACGCTGCCTGCCCCATTCCATGATAAAGCAGAAGGCAAGATGAAACAAATGAGAGTGAAGGTCATTAACTTACGACGCGCAGAATGCCGTCTGTTCATGATTCACTCCTACGTGAACGTTTTGCCCGATTGTTTCCTGTTCATTGTAGCGGATCTGCGCGTGCAATCAAGTAGGGATTCCCCTACCTTGTGACATTCCCCACAAAACGGCTTCCGCGCGCGAAGAAACGCCTATTTTCCTGTACACGCTCGTCAAATGTTTCTCCACGGTCTTTTCGGAGACGCGCAGTTCGGCCGCGATTTGCTGGTTGGAGAGTCCCTGCAAGATCAGACCGAGGACTTCGTTTTCTCTTTTGGATAATTCTTGAATGTGATTTTGTGGGGATGCGGACTTCATGATTCCCTCCTTGCTTGCGACTTGAGGCTTGGCACATTTTATACCCCCCCCCCCGTGTTGGCGTCAAGGGTGAAAACAAAAACCACGCGGCTGGGGAGGCCGCGTGTTCCTGATTGGCGCTTGTTATTGATACTTCGGTTTATTGTTCGACCGTTCCCACAAATATCCATGGACCCGTGATCATGAAAGACTCTTTAAAGGCTTCTGTCACCAGTTTCTCAGCCTCTTCCTGACTCATGGAAGCAGGCTTTTCAGCGATTGAACGGAAAGAACCATACTCTTGTTTGACACAATCAATTCTAATGCCGAGTCCCTTTGAGTCCAAAATACTTTGCACCATCTCACGTCGGGAAGTACACTCATCTCCTTCATTAGCCGACAGAATCAATGTTCTAATCACCAGGTTGAAATGAGACAAATTCAAACCCGAATCAAAATGAAATTTGATTGTATCGCAACGATAATGCGGCAACCCATCTTGAGCGCTGACAATTCGAATCTGACCAGGTATGCCTGCCGCTCTATTCGCAAAGGTATATATTTGCTTCGTACCGTCATCCAGCGTACTCGTTTCCTCCAGAGCCTGACCTCCATCAATGGTAATCCTGATATTTCCACTTTGAATGGAGGCATCGAGTATCAGCCAATTTTCGTTGCTGGGCTTTTGAAAACAGACATCCACTTTCAGAACATCGTCTTCTGCTCGAAAATTCGCGACGCTCATCTCAATGCCGTGAGCGGAGGTTGTCAGCACGTTGGAACGCGCGAATTTCTGTAGCGCAAAAGCCGAAACGCCTGGCACAGATGTAGGATAAGGCGTACGTGTAGGAACATTTCTGGGAAAATCATCCGCTGACGCAATGTTCGAATCGTTTTCTTTATCAAACATCAACGTGCCTGTTACTAAAGCGATTCCCAACAGGATAGACGTGACAAGCAATTTGTTTCTCATAACTCCATTCCTTTCAAATTTCTCTTGTCCATCAATTGGACTTTAGACAAAGTGGTATAGCCCATTTTCTGATGGGCGTGAAAAGCACTTTAAAAACTGAACTTTCGAGCCGATTTTTGGTCAGGTGAAGCC
>DAOUMJ010000191.1:0-10382 GCA_034411715.1 Anaerolineales bacterium
AGGACGCCTTCTACACGACAAATTGTTTTTGGAGACCAAACATGCTTCGCAAACTGCTTTTCATCGCCCTACTCGCCGCGCTGACGCTCGCGGCCTGCGCGCCCGCCGTCCCGTCGAATGACGCGGCGGGAATCATGCTCACCGATGGGCTCGGCCGCGAGGTCGCGCTCGAATCGGCCGCGCAGCGCGTCGTCTCGCTGGCGCCGTCCAACACCGAAATCCTGTTCGCGCTCGGCGCGGGGGACAAAGTCGTTGGCCGCGACGAAGTCTCGGATTATCCTGAGGCGGCGCTCGCCCTCCCCACCGTCGGCGGCTGGAGCGGGTTCAGCACGGAGTCCATCGTAGCCCTCAAGCCCGACCTGGTGCTGGCCGCGGAGATCAACTCGCCCGAATTGGTGGCGGAACTCGAAGAACTGGGATTGACGGTGTATTACCTGTCCAACCCGAAGACGCTCGAAGACCTGTACGTGAACATCGAGATCGTCGCCACGCTGACCGGGCGCGACCCCACGAAACTGACCGACTCGCTCAAGGCGCGCGTGGCCGAAGTGGACGAAAAGATCGCGCCGCTGAGTTATCACCCCTCCGTGTTTTATGAGGTGGACGCGACCGATCCATCCAAACCCTGGACGGCCGGCCCCGGCACGT
This sequence comes from Anaerolineales bacterium, assembly GCA_034411715.1. Taxonomy (GTDB): domain Bacteria; phylum Chloroflexota; class Anaerolineae; order Anaerolineales; family Villigracilaceae; genus Denitrolinea. Next base: position 649 of record DAOUMJ010000191.1, read on the forward strand.
TCATTGACCTGTTGATTGCCCGCGCGGGCGGGCAGAACGTGGTCTCGCTGGCGGGCATCACTGACCCGTATCCACAGATCAGCCTGGAGCAATTGGTGATCGCCCCGCCCGACATCATCCTGCTCGGCGACGCGCTGTATGGGCAGTCGCCCGAAACCGTCGCCGCCCGTCCTGGCTGGGACGCGCTCAAGGCTGTGGTCGAAGGCCGCGTCTTCCCCTTCGACGACAATCTGGTCAGCCGCCCCGGCCCGCGTTTGATTGACGGTCTCGAGGCGCTGGCGAAATTGCTGCATCCAGAGGTCTTTAAGTAAACAAGTACACAAGTACACAGGTACACAGGTCGCGGTTCATTTTGCATCCTTGTTTACCTGTGTACGTGTCTACCTGTGTACCTGTCTACGTGTGTACATCCCCCATGAAACGCCCTCTCCTCCTCGCCTTCCTCCTTCTAACCGCGACGCTGCTCCTCAGCCTCGCGATCGGTTCGGTGTTCATCCCGGTACGCGAACTCTGGAATATCATCCGCGGCGCGGGTGAGGAGACCTTCACCTTCATCGTCTGGAACATCCGCCTGCCGCGCACGGTTCTCATTGCGCTGGCGGGCGCGGCGTTGGGCGGGAGCGGCGCGGCCTATCAGGGCATCTTCCGCAACCCGCTGGCGGATCCATTTTTGATTGGCGTCGCTTCGGGCGCGGGGCTGGGCGCGGTCATCGCAATGAGCGTCAAGTGGCCGTATTCGTTCTGGGGGCTGATGGCGATCCCGCTGGCCGCGTTCCTCGCCGCGCTGTTGACGGTCTTCCTCGTCTATCAACTCGCCCGCGTCGGACGCACCGTCCCGACCACGAACTTGATCCTGGCGGGCGTGGCCTTCTCCTCCTTCGCCACATCCCTGACCTCGTTCCTGATGATCCGTTCGACAAGCGAGGTGCGACGCGCCCTCGGCTGGCTGTTGGGCGGAATCAGTTTGACGGGCTGGGATTCGGTTCTCAGCCTGCTCCCGTATCTCGCCCTCGGCCTGGGCGCTCTCCTGCTCAGCGGACACGCGCTCAACCTGATGCAATTCGGCGACGACCAGGCGCAGCAGATGGGACTCAACGTCACCCGCGCCCGCGCCATCATCCTGGCCGCCTCGTCCCTGACCACCGCGGCGGCGGTGGCCTTCGCGGGCATCATCGGCTTCATCGGGCTGATCGTCCCGCACATCGTCCGTCTATGGTTCGGCGCGGATTATCGTCGAGTCATCCCGCTCTCGATCCTCGGCGGCGCGTCGGCGCTGCTCATCTCTGACGTGATCGCGCGCGTCGTACTCGCGCCGCAGGAACTTCCCGTCGGAATCGTCACCGCACTGGCGGGCGCGCCGTTTTTTTTGTGGGTGCTGCGGCGGGCGAAGAATCAGGGGTATTGGTAGTTGGTAATTGGTAAATGGTAAATGTTTGGCGCGCTGTATTGCCTGTTACGCGTTGCGTATTGCGTAAGCCCGAAAGAGAACGAAAATCTTCGCCTTCCTGGCAGTCTCCGCGGTGAGAAATAAAATGTTACGAATCGAAAATCTCTCGGTAAATTATGGGACGCGCAGCGTGTTGCACGAGGTTTCGCTCTCGGTGCAATCGGGCGAGATGCTGGCGCTCATCGGACCGAACGGCGCGGGCAAATCCACGCTGATCCGCGCTGCCAGCGGCGTCATCCCCTCGAGCGGACGCGTCCGCACCAACGGCGACGATTTCCATGCCCTCGATCCGATGCGACGCGCCCGTTACGTCGCTGTCGTGCCGCAGGCGATCTCGCTTCCACCCGCCTTCACCGTCTGGGAGACGGTGTTGATGGGACGCACGCCGCACCTCGGCTTCCTCGGCCAGGCCTCCCGCACCGACGAGGAACTGGCGCGCCGCGCTCTCGAGCGCGTCCACGCCGACGATCTCGCGGAGCGGCGCGTGGGTGAACTTTCGGGCGGCGAGCGTCAGCGGATCCTGCTGGCGCGCGCCTTGTGCCAGTCCACGCCAATTTTGTTATTGGACGAGCCGACCGCGCATCTCGATTTGCAATATCAGGTCAGCCTGTTGGAATTGGTGCGGAAACTTGTCCGCGAGGATGATCTCGCCGTGCTGATCGCCCTCCACGACCTCAATCTCGCCGCGCGTTACGCGGACCGCGTCGCGCTGATGGTGGCGGGAAGGATCACCGCCCTCGGCTCTCCGCGCGAGGTATTGACCCCCAAATTGATTTCCCAGGCATATTGTCTGCCGGTGGATGTGATGGAGCATCCGGTAACAGGCTGGCCGCTCGTGCTGGCAAAATAAGGAACAAGTAAATATAGATAATTTGATTCTTAGTCGTAATCGTAGGGGCTGTGGACGGTGTGGACAACCCCCCCGCACCCTCATTTCTGGCCTGCTCCGCCTCTCCACCCCCAAATACAAGGTGGGACGACAACCCGTCCATACACACGCCTGTGTGGAAACAAACGGGATAAAGATGGATAATCCTTCGGACTTCTCCTCCCCCTTCCAGATATTGGACTCCTCTGCCGATCCCCCCCACATCTGGCGGTCGCCTCCTGCGTGACCTTCGGGCGGATTCTGCTTCGAGGGGCATTTTGTCCACACCGAGAGGCGGTTATCCACAGTTTTTCGCGAGTTATCCACAAAAACGGAGAAAGCGGGGTTTTCCCACCCGTTTTCCACAGCCCTAAATGTGGCGCTTTCGCATAAAGAAATCCGTTTTTTGGCAGAAAACGGATTTCTGGCCTCTCGTCGCTAAATACTCATCGAAGTTTCCAATCCATTCGCCGCGGCGATCTCATCGAGCAGAATTTCCACCTCATCCAGGAACTGGTCCAATCCCTGGACTTTTTCGGAGAAGGATTTTCCCGTCAGCCCGAGTTGAGTTATCGCGGCCTGCCAGTCGGTCAACGCCGATGAAGGCAAAGCCTTTGCAGACAGGGTCCACGTGTGGAGGAGCGGCCAAAGCGGAGCGATCCCTTCCATGGCTTCGAAGGCCTTGAGATAATAATTCACGCGCGCCGCGTGGATGCGCGCGTCCTCTTTGCCGCTTTGGGACGCGGCGAGGAAGTCTTTTTGCCAGGCGGGAAACCAATCAGCGGGGATTCCGCTTTCGAGGCCGAGTCCGCCCAAAAGTCCCGCGAGACCCGCCGCCATTTGGGGCCGGTCGGCCCGTGCGGCGCGCGTCGGGAAGTCGAGCAGCAGTCGCCGCTCGGCGAGGGGATTCCCGTTCAATTCCGTCACCGCGCACGCGGCGTGATAGATGGATTTAAGGTAGTGCGCCACTTCCTTTGGGCCGACGTTTTCATCCGCTTCGAGCAGGTCGGTCCAGACTCCGCGTCCGTGCGCGAGCAGCGTGCGGCAGCGCTGGAGGGTGAGGGCGGGGCCGTGGAATTCTGACCCGGCGCGCACCGCGGCCTGCACGAAGTCGAAGAACCTTTCGCGTTCGTAGAGGAGCATGGGGTCGTAGATTTCGGGGCCGAGCCAGGGGTTGACGCGGAGTTCGCGGGCGGGGTTGAATTCGGCGCGGGCGTGGTAGGTGATGTCGAGGTGGAAGTCGCCAGTGAGCTTGACGATCTCGCGCGTGCGCGGCGGTTTGCCCGCAGTGACGATGACGAGGTCAATGTCGGTCAGGCCGCCGAGGAAGGGATCGTCGGTGAGCAGCGAGCCGATCAGGTACGCGGCGACGATGTCCTTGTTGTCGAAGGCGCGGGTCTTGGCGTTTTCTTTTGCGAGTCTAATGAGTGTTTCGCGTGTGACGCGCATATTGCTCCATGGTTTCTGTTGGTAGGTCGGATTGGCAATCCGACTTACTGGGTTTTCATCGGCAAACTGGGCTGGAAGGGAGTAATGCCCAGCGCCTCGCGGATTCTGTTTTCGACCTGTTTCAAATGTTCGGGGTTTTGCACGATGTTGATGTGGTTCGTGTCAATGGCGAGTACTGGCGTGTGGTCGTAGGGCTTTGCAAAGAAATCGTCGTAAGCGCGGTTCAATTCGTCAATGTAGGCGCGTTCCATGTTGCGTTCGTACGGCCGGTCGCGCAGGGCGATGCGCTGCATCAGCACGTCGGTGTCGGCGCGCAGGTACACCAGCAGGTCGGGGAGCGGAATCTTCTCCGCCAGCGCCTCGTGGACGCGATGGTACATCTCAAGTTCGTCGCCCTTCAAATTGATGCGGGCGAAGAGCGCGTCTTTGGCGAAGGTGTAATCGGAGATCAAATTCTTTCCCGCATTCACCGCTTCCGTCACGCCGCGGCGCTGCTGGTGATAGCGCGAGAGCAGAAAGAAGATTTGGGTTTGAAAAGCGTAGCGCGCCCGGTCGGCGTAAAAATCCGAGAGGAAGGGATTCTCCTCGAACACTTCGAGCAAAATCTCCGCCTCGAACGCGGGTTGCAACAATCGCGCCAGCGTGGTCTTGCCGACGCCGATGACACCTTCGATGGCAACGTACATGTTCGCTCCGCTGTTTGGGATGGGGCAAGGATACCATAAAGTAAGGATGAAAGATGAAGGATGAAGGAATCCTGAAGTTCTACTTCAGGATATGGCATCGTTTCCGAAAGTAGAACTTTCGGATTCCTGTTTGTCGGAATGTATAATACCCCCATGCCTACGATTTGCATTTTCCCGCGTGTGGAGGGGACGGGCGGCGTGGCTTCGTTTCGACTCAAGTTCGAGGCGGGACTCGCTTCGCGCGGCTTCGACGTGACCCACGATCCCGACGACTCTTCCGACGCCCTGCTCGTTCTCGCGGGGACCCGAAACCTGCTCCCGTTGCGAAGGGCGCGCCGCCGCGGGACGCGCGTCGTCCAGCGCCTGGACGGAATCAACTGGGTGCAACGCGTCCGCTGGACGGGAGTCCGTTACCACGTCCGCGCGGAATACGGCAACTTGATGCTGGCGTTCATCCGCTCGCGCTTTGCAGACCGAGTCGTCTATCAGAGTCGGTTCGTCCGCAAATGGTGGGAGGATTGGTACGGCGTCGCGCGCGTCCCTGCCGCTGTCATCCTCAACGGCGTGGATTTACAGATGTACTCTCCCGAAGGCGCGCACGAACGCCCATCCGACCGCGTCCGTATTCTTTTGCTGGAGGGGAATCTCAAAGGGGGGTTGGATAGCGGCCTCTTCCACGCGGTTGCGCTGGCGGAGAAATTGTCCGAAAAACAAAACGTGGAAATCATCGTCGCGGGCGGCGTGGATGAAGCGACGCAAAGGAAAGTCACGCGGGCGAGCAAAGTCCCAGTGAATTTTCTCGGCACGCTCCCGCGTGAGAAAATCCCTTTCCTCGCGCGGTCTTCCCATTTTTTGTTTTCCGCCGAGGTCAACCCACCCTGCCCCAATTCTGTCATCGAAGCGCTGGCATGCGGACTCCCCGTCGCGGGCTTCGATACTGGCTCCCTGAGGGAACTCGTCGGTGAGGAGGCAGGCGTCCTTGTCCCGTATGGGGGCGATCCGTGGAAGTTGAAAACGCCCAATATCCCCGCGCTGGTCGAGGCGGTGGAGGCGATCCTGTCCGACCAGTTGCATTTTCGCAAAGCCGCGCGCGCCCGCGCCGAGTCTACGCTGGGGGTGGATGGGATGGTGGACGCGTATGTGAAGGTGTTGTTGGAGTGAACTGCCCTCACCCCCGGCCCCTCTTCCCATTCGGGGAGAGGGGGGATCACAGGAGAAACTCATGGATGAAATAGAAACATTCCTGCGTCGTCACTTGCAGGGCATCGTCGAAAATGACGTGGCGAGTTACCACGAAACCACCTCGCCCGACCTGACGCTCTACGAGTGGTGGGTGACGCCGCACCGCATTGACGGCCTGCCCTTCCACGAATTTATGATGACGGCCAACGCGGAAAAGGGAACGGTCTTCGGCGCGGAGGCGAAGGGAGAAAAAGCCAAAACACGCTTTGATCTCTCGAACCTGCATATCCAGCGTTACGGCGATTGCGCGATCGCCAGTTATACGCTTCTCGTCAGCACTGCCGCTGCGGAAGGGGTGAAGGTGGCCGCTCATAACGAGACGCGCGTCATCGTCAAAATTGACGGCGCGTGGAAGGTGGTGCATGTGCATAAATCGCCCGCATATAGCGCGGCGCATGTGCAGTGATTGGTAATTGGTAAATGGTAATTTCTGTGGAACGTGTAAATAGATTTGCCGGGCGGTTGGGATTGCAGCAGCGCGTCCTGCCCGCGTATCGCGTCCCGTTCTTTGACCTGCTTGCCCAGTCATGCGAAGGCGGGATGAGCCTCTTGGCAGGCGAGCCGCGAGCCGAGGAAGGCGTCATCACCGCCAACGCGTTACGCAATACGCAATACGCAATAGCCAAAAACGTGCACTTATTTCGCGGGTCTCTTTATCTTTGCTGCCAGGCAGGGATGATCCGTTGGCTGGAGCAGACCCATCCCGACGCCCTCATCGTGGAAGCCAACCCGCGTTATCTCGCGACGCCGTCTGCCGTAAAGTGGATGCATTCTCGCGGACGAAAGGTAATCGGCTGGGGATTGGGCGCGCCTGTTGCCTTTAGCCCCTCTCCCAAAATTGAGAGAGGGGTTGGGGTGAGGGTCTGGTCTCGCTTTCTCTCCCAATTCGACGCGTTGATCTCCTACAGCCAGCGTGGGGCGGAGGAGTATGCCGCGCTCGGTTTTCCGCGCGAGAAAATATTTGTTGCCTATAACTCGGTGGCTCCGCGTCCAACCTTTAGACCCGGCCTTCGACTTTCAACCTTCGACATTCCTGCCATCATCTTCGTCGGCCGCCTCCAGGCGCGCAAACGCGTGGACTGGCTTCTCCGCGCCTGCGCCGAGATGGAACCCAGGCCGCGGCTCGTCATCGTGGGGGATGGACCTGAGCGCGCAAAGTTGGAATCGCTGGCGAGTGAGATTTATCCCTCGGCGGAGTTTGTCGGCGCGAAGCGCGGGGAGGAGTTGACGCCCTATTTTGCGGAAGCGGATATCTTCATCCTGCCAGGCACGGGCGGACTGGCTGTGCAGGAGGCCATGGCGCACGGACTCCCCGTCATCGTGGCGAAGGGGGACGGGACGCAGGACGATCTCGTCCGCGTGGGGAACGGGTGGCAGATCCCGCCCGAGGATTTCGGCGCGCTGGTTCGGGTCACGCGCGAGGCGCTTTCGGATGTGGCTCGGTTGCGGAGGATGGGAGAGGAGTCCCTGCGGATCGTCACAGAGGAGATCAACATCGAGAAGATGGTCGAGGTTTTTGTAAGGGCGTTGAATTTTGTGAGGAGCGAAGCATGAGCATTTACGAGTCGGGCGAATATCTGCAAAAAAATCCGCATTGGCACGCGGCGGACTCGCCGTGGAAGGCCGCGCAAATCTTGAAGATGATTCGCAGGCAGGAATTGAATCCCGCGACGGTGTGCGAGGTGGGATGCGGCGCGGGCGAGATTTTGAATCATTTGCACGCGGAACTATCTGGAACGAAATTTTTCGGCTACGAAGTTTCGCCGCAGGCGTTTGCGATTTGCTCGGCGAAATCGAAAGATCGCTTGCAGTTTTTTCTGGGAGATCTGTTGGAGACGGATGAGCGCTTCGATTTGCTTTTGTGCATTGACGTGTTCGAGCATGTCCCGAATTATCTTTCGTTTTTGGAGCGACTCCGCAAACACGCGTCGCATTTTATTTTTCACATTCCCCTCGATCTTTCGTTGTTGAGCCTCCTGCGTCCCAAACGGCTGATGCAGACGCGTTACGGCGTGGGACATTTGCATACGTTCACTCACGAAATCGCGCTGGCGGTTTTGAAAGACACGGGTTATGAAGTCGTTGATTCGTTTCTTACCGCAGGCGGATTGGAGTTGGAAAAGAATCAACGGCGGTTGCGAACCGTCCTTGCCAGTCTGCCGCGCCGCGTGTTGGGGAAAATCAATCCGCGCCTGGCGGCGCGGCTGTTGGGGGGATATTCGCTGCTGGCGCTGGCGAAATAAAATTACTTTTTCTCTTCAATCCGACTCACCCGCGATGGCTGCACGCTCACGCCCGCGGGGCGGACGGCTTTCACGGCCTGCTCATCCTTGATGACGCGCGCCAGGTGTTTCACCATCACGGCCTGGCGCGGTCCCGCCAGCGCGCCCAGATCCTCCAGCACGGGTTCAAGCCAGGCCTGATACGAACGCACGCGCACGTAGACGGGACGCGCCCCGCGGCGAGGCAGGGAGCGGGTCAATGCCGCGAGATGTTCGCCCACTTTTTCAGCATCTGGATGAATGAGCGGAGCGATCACGATTCCCGCTATCCCGGCCGAAAGCCCAACGTGACATTTGACTCCCTCGTTGCAGATGAATCCATCCGCGCGGCGCGGCAGGGGTTCGACTGCTTGCAGGAGCGGCGGGACGATCTGGTGATACAGACTCTGGATGGCGGATTGATCCGCGTCCCGCGCCCGCGTCCACGCGGACCTCGAGCCGGCTTCCGTGATCGAGGAGAGGTTCCACAGCCTCTGCCACGCGTAGACCGCGAAGCCCGCGTTCCGCAATGCGGCGAAGGCCTCGCTGGTCTCGTCCACTTCGGCGATGACCTGGAACGCACCCCACGTCCCGGCCTGGGCGGCGAGATGCTCGATGAGCGGAACCAGGTTCGGGTGAGTCAGAAGCGTCGCGGGGGCGAGGTAGAGGAGTCGGGCGAAGGTCTCGCCGGGGGTGTGGATCACGCATCCGAGCAGGAAGTCCCCATTCTCTTTTGCAATGGCGGTGTAGACGTGACGGGCGGGATTGAAATGCGAGAGGAAGCCCGCCGCGCCGAGCGGGTTGCCGCGCGTGAGCGCCCGTGTGGAATCGAGGAGCAGGGCGTCGTTGCGGTAACGCGAGAGGGTGGGGAGGTCGAGGAGGTCGAGGGCGCGGATGTTCATTTTGTGCCTTCCGTCATTGCGAGGGCGCTGCGAAGCGTCCCCGAAGCAATCCCCGCCATGTCGAGAGGAGATTGCTTCCCGAAGGCTCGCAATGACGAGTTAACTTGCCAGCGATAAAAAGTACTCGTGGAAGCGCGTGTCCTGGGTCAACTCAGGGTGGAAGGATGTCGCCAGCAGACGGCCTTCCTGCGCGGCGACGATACGGCCATCGTCCAATTGCGAAAGGATTTTGGCTTTGCCGCACACTTCTGTGATGATGGGCGCGCGGATGAAGACCGCGTGATACGGATGCGTCGAGCCGGTGGCCTGTTTGAGTTCGGCGATGTCGAGGTCGGCCTCGAACGAATCAACCTGGCGGCCAAAGGCGTTGCGCGCCACTTTGATATCCATCAGGCCGAGCAGGGGCTGGCGGCGGCTCACGTCCTTCGAGAGGAAGATCGCGCCCGCGCAGGTGCCCCAGATGGCATGGGATTTGCCAAATTCACGAAGAGGCGCCATCAGGCCGAAGTCATCCGCGAGTTTGCCGATGGTTGTGGATTCGCCACCGGGGATGATGAGCCCATCGAGTCTGTCGAGATGCGCGGGCAGGCGCACTTCCATGCTCTCCACGCCGAGGCGTTTGAGCATGGCGACGTGTTCCGCGAAATCGCCCTGGAGGGCGAGGATTCCTATCTTCATAGTGTCTGATGGCACTACCGCAAAAGTCACTTTTGACTTGACAAAACGGGTTCTCAGAGCATACTGTAGCTTGCGTCAAACAAGAGACAGAGGCTATGAGAGCCCACAAAGAATTATATCCAACAATGTCGATAATCTGCAAATGTGAATTGGAGGCTTGCCCTCACTGCGCAGGCGCGCTGGTGGAAGCGCCGTACCTGA
>DAOUMJ010000192.1:0-10517 GCA_034411715.1 Anaerolineales bacterium
AGCCCGTGTCCACGAACACGCAGATCAACTGGTCGCCGATAGCCTTGTGAACCAGCGCCGCGGCCACCGAAGAATCCACCCCGCCCGAAACCGCCGCCAGAACCCGCTCCGATTTCACCTGGGCGCGGATGCGTTGGACGGCCTCCTCGATGATCGAGGCAGGCGTCCATTCGGGCTTGATTCCGCATATATTGAGCGCGAAGTGTTTCAGCAGTTCGCTTCCATTGAGCGTGTGACGCACTTCGGGATGGAATTGCACGCCGAAATATTTGCGCTCGAAATCGCCCATCGCCGCGCAGGGACTGCTCCCCGATTTTGCCAGCGCGGCGAATCCCTCCGGCATTTTGGTAATCCTGTCGCCATGCGACATCCAGACTTGCGAGAGATTGGCGAGCAGGGGAGCAGGGAGCAGCGGTTCGATCTCTACGGAGCCATATTCGCGCTGCGCGGAGGCGTCCACCTGCCCGCCGAGCGCGTGGGTCAGGGCTTGCATCCCGTAGCAGATGCCGAGGATTGGTAATCCACTTTCCAGAATGAACTTCTGGATGAACGGCGCGCTCTCCTCGTAAACCGAGCGCGGCCCGCCCGAAAGGATGAATCCCCTGGGGTGGATGGACATGATCTTTTCCTGCGGCGCGTCCCACGGGAACAACTCGCAGTAGGCATGCGCCTCGCGCACGCGGCGGGCGATCAGTTGGGCGTATTGAGAGCCGAAGTCGAGGATGGCGAGGGAGTCAGTCATCAGTCGTGCATTATAGCCGCGCTGCCCGAATTCTTCGATTATTTACAATCTCAAGTCAAGCAGACGCTGGCCTGATTTGCCGCGTTGACATCCGCGCAAATACGGCAAGTAAAACTATAGATACCGCCAGGGCAAGACAGTAATTCTGTCATCCACTTTTTCGGGCCGCTTGCCCATGGTCACAACGAAAGCGCGTTTCACCTTCTCGCCGTAATCCGCGATGAAACTTTTCAAGCCGGTTAAATCGGACGGGGAGACATTCGACGAGCTTTTAATTTCGATGGGAATGAGTTCGTCGTGCGATTCGATCACGCAGTCCACCTCCGTCCCCCCGGCCGTCCGCCAGTAATAGACTTTGTGATTCGTTTTCAATAGTCGAATCCTGCGGATCAATTCAAGCATCACCGCATGCTCGAATAACACGCCCTTTTGGGCGTTGAGAATTTCATGAACAAGGGGAAGGCGGGCCAGAGCGTTTCGCACTCCCAAATCGAAGAAGTAATAACGGGAGGTGGAAAGAATCCGCTTGCGCGCGTTCTTCACGAAGCCGTCCACCCGTTCCACGATCAGGGTGTCTTCCAAAATGGAATAATACTGCTTGATGGTGGGAACGCTGACTCCCGATTCCTTCGACAACTTGGTGAAGTTGGGCGCGGTTCCCGACTCCGCGGCTGCCAGTTCCAGGAAGCGCGAAAACGGTCCGATGGCGCGGCTCAAGGCTTCGGCGCGAATTTCCTCCTCGATATACAATCTTGCATAAGCCTGCAGCAAGTCCGTCGCGTCCTGCGGAGAGGCGGAAAGGATCCCGGGTAAATGACCGAAAACCAGGGTGTCTTCGATGGTTAGGGCGGTTTCGTTTACGTTCCGCAAGGCAAGCGCGGGGATCGGCGAATCGTATCCTCCGGCGAGCAGCCCAAGTTCCCCCCACAAAAGCGGTTCCAGCGTCAACAAACGGATTCTGCCCGGCAAAAGATTGACCCCTTTCCTTCGCAACTTACGGGCGGATGAGCCGGTGAAAAAGAAACTGGCTTTTTTCTCGTCAATGAGAATTTGCGCCGCGTCGAACAACGCGGGGATCTTTTGCGCCTCGTCAATGAACACGGACACATGTCCGCTGGTTGCGCGCGCCGCGCGGATCAGCCTGTCGGGGTCGCGTTCCAGTTCGATTTTTACGGCAGGGTCCTGCAATTGGAAGGTAAGCAGGGGGTGAATGTCCCGCACGGCTTCCTCGAGTAGGGTGGTTTTTCCAACCTGGCGCGGACCGAGCAATAGAAACGACTTCCCTTCCGAGACGGCTTTCCGAATCGGATCGGCGGCATAACGAAATAATGGTTTAAATATACCTTGCATATTTAAAGTATACTTTATATTTTCACGCGGTCAAGATTCCCCGAAATCAGGTGAAAATGCAACTGCGGAAAATCCTGATACTCCCCGCCGTTGACGATGAGCCGATAGGCGGGAAGTTTGAACTCGTCCACGAGGCTTTGGACGGCGGCGTAAAGGTCGGCCAGGAAAGCCGCGTCGGTGGAATCAATTTCCATCAACGACGCGACCGCCTTCTTTGGCACGATCAACACGTGGAAGGGATAGGCCGGCTTCGGATGATGGAACGCCATCAGCGTATCCGTCTCGCGCAGGCGCCTGACGGGAATCGCGAAACTCATGCGGGAAAACATCCAGCGGACAAAACGCGCAACCCATTTGTTTCGCAATACGCAATACGCAACACGCAACAACATCCTCAATCCCGAAACTCGATCACCCCATCTTCCATCTTCGTGATGCACGCCAGCGATTCCACCGGCACGCCCAGCGGCTCCAGCGCGGCGCGTCCGCCCTCGAAGAGTTTCTCGATCAGCGCGCCGATGCCCACCACGCGCGAGCCGGAGGCCTCTGCCAGGCGCACCAGCCCGAGGATGGTCGCGCCCGAGGCGAGGAAGTCGTCAATGATCAGCACCTTTTCATCGTTGGCAAGATACTCCGGCGAGACGATCAACTCCACCATGCGTCCCTTCGTGTGCGAGGGCGCGAGGGTGAGATACACCTGGTCGGGCATGGTGATGGGCTTGTGCTTGCGGGCATAGACCACCGGCAGGCCGAGGTGGATGGCCGTGGTCAGCGCGGGGGCGATGCCCGAAATTTCCGCTGTCAGGATTTTCGTCGCGCCGACATTGGCGAAGCGGCGCGCGAACTCCTTTCCGCAGGCGTCCATCAACAGAGGATCCACCTGATGGTTGACGAAACCATCCACTTTGAGAATGCCGTTGCCGAGATTTTTTCCATCCCGCAGAATTCGTTCCTTGAGTTCTTTCACACCTATCCTCCTCATCCAGACAATTTTCTCCGCATTGTACAGCCTCCCGCCCAAACCTGCCAGAGGTATCCCTTCCCTGCCTCCCCCATTTTCGTTCTTTGAAAACCGCAACCCACAGACTCCCTCCCCCATTTCCGTTCTTTGAAAATCGCATCTCACAAGACTCCCTCCCCCATTTTCGTTCTTTGAAAATGGGGGAGGGCCGGGGAGGGGGTTCGGCTGTGTTAGAATTTCCCACCATGAACGCACGCCCCCCGCTCGTGCTGGCCTCCAACTCCCCGCGCCGCAGGGAACTCCTGGCGCTGGTGGATCTTCCATTCGAAATCATCGTCGCGGATGTGGATGAGAGCCTGCGCGCCGGTGAATCGCCGCGCGAGTACGTGATCAGGCTGGCGGAGGAGAAGGCGCGCGCCGCTTCGGTTCGGGCGGACGCGTCGCAGGTGGTCGCGGCGGCGGATACCGCCGTCGTGGACGCGGACGCGGTTTTGGGCAAGCCCGCCGACCCGTCGGAGGCGAAGCGGATGCTGCGTCGGCTGCGCGGGCGCGTCCACCGGGTCTTCACCGGCATCGCCGTCCTGCGCGTCCGCGACGGGAACATCCTGACCGACGTGTGCGTTACAGACGTGCCGATGCGCGCCTACAGCGACGCGGAGATCGAGGCATACGTGACGACGGGCGACCCGCTCGACAAGGCCGGGGCGTATGCCATCCAGCACGCGGATTTCCAGCCTGTTGAGTCCATGAAGGGTTGTTACGCCAGTGTGATGGGATTGCCTTTCTGTCATCTCATGCGCCTGCTCCGGCTAATGGACTTCCCGCTTGGCGCGGATGTGCCGGCCCGCTGCCAGTCGTTCTTGAAATACGATTGCCCTGTTTACAAAGAAATCGGACTGCAAAATCTCCAGGCTTTGCAGTCCGTTCCCGCGAAAGGATCGGCATGAAAAAACATCGCTGGCTTGCTTTTGCCATTGCGCTTGTGTTCGTTTCGGGTTGCTCCAGCGGGGATGGCCCCATCGTCCCGTTTTTCTCCACACCCACGCCCCTGCCCCCGCCGCAGGTGGGCGTCACCAGCGCGCCAGACCCCTCGCCGGCCCTGCGCGCCTTTTTCGAAGCGCTGCAGGCCGACGACTATGCCGCCATGTACGCCCTGCTGGACAGGGACTCGCAGGCCGCCATCGCGCAGGAGGACTTCGCGGCGCGCTATCGCGAGGCGCGTAACACCCTGAGCGCCGCCAGTTTGGATTTCGAACTGCTCGACATCGCGGCCAACCCGCGCGAGGCGCGGGCCGCCTTCCGCATCACCTACCACTCCACGCTGGCCGGGGAGGTTGCGCGCGACCTGGCGACCAGCCTGACTCTCGAAGACGGGCAATGGCGCATCCATTGGGACGAGGGGCTGATCCTGCCCGAACTGGCGGGCGGCAACCGCCTTGCGTTGGATTGCAAAGCCCCCGCCCGCGGCGAGATCTTCGACCGCGACGGCCAGCCGCTCGTCGCCACCACCGAGGCCGTGGCCCTGGGCGTGGATACCGCCAACGTCAACCTCGACACCCTGCTCAGCCTCACCACCGAACTCTGGCGGTTGACGGGGGTGGACCCCGAAACGCTGGCGAACAGGATTGTCGCTTCCGGCACGGGCTGGTACATTCCGGTTGGCACCACCACCAGGGAGGAGGGCGCGCGCCTGCTGACCATGGGCTTCAGCGGGCTGGTGACCAGTCCCTACACCTCGCGCTACTACTCCAACGGCGGGCTGGCCTCGCAGACCCTGGGCTACACCCTGAGCATCTCTCCCGAAAACATAGACGCCTATAAACGGCAGGGCTATTGCGGCAACGAGCGCGTAGGCTGGGCGGGGGTGGAAAAATCCGAGGAAAAATATCTCGCGGGCGAACACGGCGGCGCGCTCTACGTCATTGACCCGCAGGGACAGATCGTTTCCACGCTGGCGCAGAAAGAACCCCGCCCTTCCAGTTCGGTCCATTTGACGCTGGACAAGAACCTGCAGCGATACGCCGAGGCGGCCCTGGCCGGATTCACCGGCGCGGTGGCGGTGATCGAACGCGATAGCGGCCGCGTGCTGGCCCTGGCCTCCTCGCCCGGCTTCGACCCCAACCTGTTCGACCCCCTCAACCGCAACAACGCCGAACTGCTCCCCGCGCTGCTCAACGATCCCGACCGCCCGATCTACAACCGCGCCACCCAGGGACAGTATCCGCTCGGTTCGGTCTTCAAGGTCATCACCTTCTCGGCCGCGCTCGAAAGCGGACTCTACCTGCCCGAAACCACCTACGATTGCCAGTACGATTTCACCGAACTGACCGACCGCGTCCTGTACGACTGGACGTGGGATCACTGCCAGACGAGGTTACGCGACGGGAAGGAATGTAACACCAGCGACAGCCGGCCCTCCGGCCTGCTCACCCTCACGGAGGGGCTGATGCGCTCGTGCAACCCCTGGTTCTATCACATCGGCCTCGACCTCTATCGCAACGACCGCGGCAGCGACATCGCCAAAATGGCGCGCGCCTTCGGGTTGGGCGCTCCCACCGGCATCGTCGGCGTGGAAGAAGAGCCGGGCCAGATCCTCGACGCGGCGGGCGAGATCGAAGCCACAAACCAGGCCATTGGCCAGGGCGACGTGCTGGTGACCCCCTTGCAGGTGGCGCGCTTCATGGCCGCCATCGGCAACGGCGGGACGATGTACCGCCCGAAACTCATCGAAAAGATTGTCGGCCCCGATGGGACGGTGATCGAATCCTTCGAGCCGGAGATCGTCGGCGCGCTGCCTATCCAGCCGGAGCGGCTGAAGGCCATGCAAGATTCCATGCTGGCGGTCATCCGCGACCGCCGCGGCACCGCCAATTTCCGCATCGGCGACATGACCATTCCCGCGGCCGGCAAGACCGGCACGGCCGAAACGGGCATCCCCGGCTCGCCGCACGCCTGGTTCGCGGGCTACACCTTCGGCAATTACAATGGCCTGCCGGATATCGCTGTGGCGGTCATCGTGGAAAATATCGGCGAAGGCTCCGATTACGCCGCGCCCATCTTCCGCCGCGTGCTGGAGGCGTATTACTTCGGCTCGCCGCAAAGACTCTATTGGTTCGAGTCCGCCTTCGGGATCACGCGCACGCCCACGCCGTTTGGCGGCATCCCCACCCAAACGCCGCGGCCGTAACGCACAGCGTTCGTCATTGCGAGCAGAGCGAAGCAATCTCCTCACTAGCTGGGGGATTGCTTCGTCACACACTTGCCCTGGCGTGCAAGTGCCAGGGAAGAACGTTCCTCGCAATGACGGGAATATTTTTGGCGAAAATTGTGACCACCAACTTCCTCTCTGGACTCATCATCCGCGCCCAATCCGGTTTCTTCACCGTGGAGACCGGAACGGGCGCGGTCGTTTGCCGACTGCGCGGCCGCCTCAAGCGCGGACCTCGGGCCGGCGACCTCGCCGCGGTGGGCGACCGCGTCCGCATCACGCGCCTCCCCGACGGGTCCGGCGCGATCGAGGAGGTGGAGCCGCGCGCCCGCGCCATCGTCCGCCTCGACCCGCGTCCGCAGGGAGTCTATCAACAGATCCTGCTCGCCAACCCAGACCAGGCGATGTTCGTCTTTGCATGCGCGCACCCGAATCCCAGATTGCGGATGCTCGATAGATTTCTCGTCATTGCCGAAAAGCAGAAGATACCGTCCATCATCGTCGCAAACAAAATTGACCTGGCGGACGACCCCAAAAAAATCTTCGGCCTATACGAGTCGATTGGCTACCGCGTGATTTATTCCTCCGCCAAAACCGGCGCGGGTGTGGACGAGTTGCGCGCCGTGCTCGCGAACAAGGTCAGCGCGTTGGCCGGGCCGAGCGGCGCGGGGAAATCCTCCCTGCTCAACGCCATGCAGCCCGGCCTGGGGCTGGCGGTGCGCGAGGTCAGCGCGGCGATCAACAAGGGCCAACACACCACTGTGGCGCGGCAGTTGATCCCCCTCACGGAGGGAGGCTACGTGGCCGATACGCCCGGCTGGAAGTCGCTCGCGTTGTGGGACACCGAGCCCGAGGAAATGGACGCGTATTTCCCCGAACTCGCTCCGCTGGTGTCTGGGTGCCAGTTCAGCGACTGCACGCACATCCACGAGCCCGGCTGCGCCGTCCGCGCCGCGCTGGAAGCGGGGAAGATTCATCCAGAGAGGTATGAGTCGTATTTGAGATTGAGGGCGGGGGATGCGGGGTAGGGGATAGGAGTTACAAGTTACGTGTTACGTTTTACGATTTACGATTTGCGATTTTTGATTTACGATTAACCTGACACCTGACACCTGACACCTGACACCTGACACCGATGACTGACAACTGGAATCTCCTCGGACACAACTGGGCCGTGGACATGCTCCGCCGACATATTGCGAGCGGCGAGGCGCGCCATGCGTATCTCTTCGCGGGACCTCCCGGACTGGGACGCCGCTCGCTCGCGTTGGCCTTTGCCCGCGCCCTCAATTGCTCCAACCCGCCCGCGCCCGGCGAGTTCTGCGGGCAGTGCCGCGATTGCAGGCAGATCACCGCGATGCAACATCCCGACCTCGCCGTTGTCCAGGCCGAGAACGAAGGCGGAATCTTGAAAGTGGACCAGGTGCGCGAGGTTCGGCGGACCGTTTCGCTCAAACCGTATCAATCCAAATACCGCCTCGCGCTTTTTCTGCGATTTCAGGAAGCCAACGACAACGCCTCGAACGCGCTGCTCAAAACGCTGGAGGAGGCGCCCGCACACGTCATTCTTTTGTTGACGGCGGACAATCCCGAATCGCTTTTGCCGACCATCGTCTCCCGCTGCGAAATGCTGCGCCTGCGTCCGCTACCCATCGGGCAGGTCAAGAGAGAATTAGAGAGCAGAGGATTGGAGAGCGGTCAAGCGGAGTTGATCGCGCACCTCAGCGGCGGACGTCCGGGCTACGCCTTTCGATTGGCGGAAGATAAATCTCTTCTTGATTTTCGCCAGAAAAAATTGAACGATCTGCAAACTCTTCTCTCCTCCTCGCGCGTGGATAAGTTCGCCTACGCCGAGAAACTCGCCAAGGATAAAAATGAGATGCGCCAGGCCTTCCTCGTTTGGGAATCGTTCTGGCGGGATGTGTTCCTGTCCGCATCGAAGGCGGATTCCCCGCTGACGAACGTGGACCGCGCCGAGGAGATCGCTTCGCTCGCCGCGCGGCTCGAATTGCCCGCCGCCCGTGGACGCGTGAACGAGGTCCAGCGCGCCCTTCATCAAATGGAGCGTAACGTCAACGCGCGTTTGTTGACGGAAATCCTGTTGCTCGGTTGGTACAATTGAGGAGACACTATGAACTGGCAGGGAATCATCATCGGCGCGGCCGCGTTCCTCATCATCGGCATCTTTCATCCCATCGTGGTGAAGGGTGAGTATCACTTTGGCAAAAGAATCTGGCCTGTGTTTCTGGTCGTGGGGCTGATCGGCGTCGGCGCGACGCTTTTTATCGAAAACACGTTGCTGTCTGCCATCGTGGGTGTGTTCGGTTTCTCGTGTCTGTGGAGCATCCACGAGATCATCGAGCAGGAGGAACGCGTCCGCAAGGGATGGTTCCCCGCCAACCCGAAGCGCCCAGTGGAACAGAAAAAATACGAGTGAACGAATCGCTTTAGAGGTGACCATGTGCCGAAGCATCAAACCCCTGCGCCTGCCTGACCGCCCCGCGACGGAGGAAGAGATTCGCGAGGCCGCGTTGCAATTCGTGAGAAAAGTGAGCGGGTATCGCAAGCCGTCCAAAGTCAATCAGGCCGCGTTCGACGCCGCGATTGACGAGGTCGCCGCGGCGACCCGGAAAATGTTGGAAACATTATCTGTCAAAGGGAGTCAGGCATGAAAAACCATCCGAATAGCAAATTTCTGAAGAATCTGCCAAAAGGCGTTTCGCTTCGCCAGATCGCCATCATGAACGTGGACGAGGGCGAGGAAGTCCTTGGCGGTTACGTGACGCCGCGCATCCCGCAGATCGGCATCTACAAACTGCTCGCCAAAAAGAAAAAAGACGGGACCTGCGAATGGGCGCATTTTGTTCAAAGGGATGACGGGCGCAAGGAAAATGTCTATCGCGGCACGGTGGAAAACGAGGCGCGTCTCGCGGACGTGGTGAAAGCGCTCAATTCCGCTTTGAACACCGCCTACGGCCCGACCATCCGCCTGCGCCCCGCCGATTCGGATATGTACACGCTGGATGGGAAACAGGTTTCGGGGACGAAACATTGAGTATGGAAAATTGCTTGACCCGCCCCCGATTGTGCATTAAAATACCGTCCGCCTTTGCCTCTGTAGCTCAGTGGATTAGAGCGTTTGGTTGCGGACCAAAAGGTCGCGTGTTCGAGTCGCGCCAGAGGCGCCACGTCGAGGAGCGGAACTCCGCTCCTTTTTCATTCCATGAAAAAAGCGCAAATTCTTCTGACCAATGACGATGGAATCCAATCGCCGGGACTGTGGGCCGCGGCCGAGGCCTTGTCCGCGCTCGGATACGTGACGGTGGCCGCGCCGCGCGAACAGTCCTCGGGCATGGGCCGCAGCCTGCCCGGGACCTCGGACGGGATCATCCAAGCCGAGACGCTCGTCGTCCACGGGCAGGCGTGGACGGTCTACGCGGTGGGCGGAAGCCCCGCGCAGGCGGTGCTGCACGCCACCCTCGAGATCATGCCCCAGCCGCCCGACCTGGTGGTTTCGGGCATCAACTACGGCGAGAATATCGGCCTCGGCGTGACCATCTCCGGGACGGTGGGCGCGGCCATGGAAGCGGCCGCGCTGGGATACAAGGCGCTGGCCGTCTCGCTGCAAACCGACCAGAAATATCACCTTTCCTACTCGCGCGAGGTGGAGTTTGCCGCGGCCGCGCAGTTCACCGCGAAGTTCGCGCGCCTGTTGCTGGAGAAACAATTCTCCGAGGAAGTTCAAGTGTTGAAGGTGGAGGTCCCCTCCGCCGCCACGATCGAAACGCCGTGGGAAGTCTGCCGCCTGGCGCGCCAGCGATACTACGAGCCGATCAAGCCGGACCGCGCCTCGTGGGACGCGCCGACAACGGTCGGCTATCGCGAGGCCGCGCGTCTGGAAAACGAACCCGCCGACACGGACGTTTACGTGATGCGAAAGAAGGGCTGCGTGGCCGTCACCCCTCTCAGCCTCGACCTGACCTCACGGGTGGATTTGTCGGCGCTGGAAAAGTTCATGCGCGGTAACTATTCAGCCTAACGGAGTTATAACTCAACGCTGCTTTGAATCTAACAAACTTGAGAGATAATGACGTCCATGACGCCAATCCAGTTACCCAGCCGTGAAGCCATGCAAGCCGCGTACCGAGAGGGAGAAGAAGCGGTCTTGAAACTATTCGACATGTTGGTGCACCTCATTCGGGCGACGGAGGCGAGAGTTCAGGCGTTGGAAGATCAGCAGAACAAAGACAGTCACA
>DAOUMJ010000193.1:0-3449 GCA_034411715.1 Anaerolineales bacterium
CTCATCCTCACCGGCGAGGGGACATCCTTCGGCGCGGGCCACGACGTGACCGAAATGCTCCAAGCCGCGGGGAAAGTCTCGTATCGGGAACACCTGGAAAAAACGTACAACCCCATCATCCTGAAGATCCGCCAAATCGAGAAGCCGGTCATTGCCGCGGTCAACGGGATGTGCGCGGGCGCCAGTCTCGGCGTCGCCCTCGCCTGCGACCTCCGCATCGCCGCGGACGAGGCCAAATTCGTGGTCGGCTTCAGCGGCATCGGGCTCGTCCCCGATAGCGGCGTCTCGCTCTTTCTCCCCGCGTTGATCGGCCTCGGGCGCGCGGCGGAATTCTATTTC
This sequence comes from Anaerolineales bacterium, assembly GCA_034411715.1. Taxonomy (GTDB): domain Bacteria; phylum Chloroflexota; class Anaerolineae; order Anaerolineales; family Villigracilaceae; genus Denitrolinea. The sequence continues at coordinate 340 of DAOUMJ010000193.1, forward strand.
AGCAACGAACCGATCAATGCCGAGACCGCGCTAAAGTGGGGACTAGTCAACCGCGTCGTCCCGTTCAATTTGATGGAAGCCGTGCAAAATATCGCCGCCATGCTCGCGCAGGGGCCGGTCGGCGCGTATGGCAAGGCGAAACTGGCGTTCAACAAGGCGATGTATCCGCACCTGGGAGAAGTCCTTGCAACAGAGGCGGATTTGCAGGAGGAGGCCGGCAAATCGGCGGAGCATAAAGAGGGGGTGAAGGCGTTTTTGGAGAAGAGAGTTCCGAAATTCAAATAAAGGGGAATTTCTCGATTTGTTTCGGCATCGCCGTTCTTCCGCCTGATATAATACCCGGCATGGACACTATCCACGCCCATTCCTGTGAAACCATGCCTGAGTTACAAGATGGCTCGGTGGCGTTGACGGTCACGTCGCCGCCTTACTGGAATGCCATTGATTATGACCGCCATGCCCAGGATGACACCCAATATTATCGCACTCGCCAGTATTCCAACGGTTACCAGGGCTACCATGACTACTTGGACTGGCTGACAAATGTCTTCAAGGAAGTGCTGCGCGTGACAAAACCGGGCGGCGTTTGCGCCATCGTTATCGGCACAGTGTTAATGGATGGAAAACTTTACCCTGTCCCCTTCGATACCGTCTCGCGCCTAGTCGAATCTGGTTGGGAATTTCACCAGGAAATCATCTGGCACAAATGCACCGCTGGGGTTAAACGCGCCGGGGTGAGCATTCAAAAACCTTATCCGGGCTATTTCTATCCCAACATCATGAACGAATACATCCTGGTTTTCCGCAAACCCGGCCCTCGCATCTATGAGAACTGAAGCGAAACAGAGAAGGAAGCGGCGCGTTACCCCATTGACCGCCTCTTTACGATGGATGTTGCAAACAACTTGTGGCACATTGCTCCCGTCCCACCCAATATCATCGAACACCCCGCGCCGTACCCTGAAGAGATACCTTACCGTTTGATCCGCCTGTATTCCTACCCCGGCGATTTGATTCTTGATCCTTTTGTCGGCTCCGGTCAGACCTTGAAAGTGGCGCGACACCTGGAACGTAGTTATGTGGGATATGAAATTATCGAAAAATATGTCGAGCTGGCAAAGCGGCGCATTGAGGAACCTCTGTCCATTCGTCCTGAACAACTGATCGCCGTTTTCGATAAAATCCCGCTCGACGAGCCGATCCGCTCGAAGGAAAAAGCAAACACTAAGCAACCTGCTCTCTTTGGGCTGGAAACAAAATGAGCCCCAATATCAACGATCTCGTTCTTACAATCGCGAGAGTGGGCCTCGAGTCTTCGTCCGCCCCTTCGTTGTGTGTCCTTGAGCCGTTCCAACATTACTTTGACGCATCCGGTAATCTCAAGCGGGACGAAATTGATCGCCAGGACGGTTCGCTGACCCGCCGCGAAGCCCTGACGCGCTTCCTGCTCCTCAATGCCGTCCTCGACCAGGGTCCGGACATCGTTGGCCTGAGGCAAATACTCATCCAGGTCACGAATGAACTCTATCGGCGCGAAGTCCGCTTTCTGCACAAACCCATCTCTTTTTTCCAGGAAATCGGATTGGCGATTGATGAAATTCTGGTACAGCATCAAAACGTTAAGGGAGTTCGTGCGGCGCTCTGGGCGCAGGAAAACCGTTCCAATCCGAATCGCTATAATCTGTTCATGGACAATGCCCGCCAATCACGGCTTGAACTCTGGAAAGGCCAAGATCAAAAACGGCCTTCGTCCGATCTGACACGAAAAGGATCGGTGCAGGTTGAATGTCCGTGAACGCCGGGCGGCAGGACAACTGAATAATTAGTTGTCGCCCCGTGGCCATCGGCCACGGGGCTTGGTTAATGTGGAAGTTCAGTCTTCCGTGTGATATTTGAACGACAATTTCACCTTTGCCCGATACTGGCGCACCTTGCCGTCTTCGATCTGCATGTCCAATTGGACGATCTCGGCGATGCGCAGGTCTTTCAGGCTCTTGGCGGCGGTCTCGACCGCGGCCGCGGCGGCCTTCTCCCAGGATTCCTCGCTGGTGCCGACCAGTTCAATGACCTTGTAGACGCTTTCTGCCATCTCTGCCTCCGGTTCTGTCAGTTGGGCGGATACGATGGATTCAGTATATCGCAGACTTCCGAAGTCTCCAAGACTTCGGAAGTCTGTTCTCGCGTAGGTTGCTTTCCTCGCGTAGGTTGCGCTCTCTAGCGCAACTGGCGTTAGAGAACGCCAAGTACGCTATCTATCGCGTAGGTTGCGCTCTCTGGCGCAACCCTGGCGTTAGAGAACGCCAAGTACGCGCTTGTAGGAAGCGCTGGCGATTGTTGTCACGGGCAGAGTTGCAGGTACGCGCCCAGGTCGCGGTTTTTGAGCAGGCCGCTCAGTCCCAGCGATGTTGCTTGCGCGCAGAAGTTGTTGAAGTTGATGTCGGTATCTGTATATTCCACCGCGAAGACCGGTTTGCCGGCTGAGATGAACGGCGATGAATCCGAACACCAGCCCTGGTCGTAGCAGTCCTCGGTCAGGCCCCAGTCGAAGTAGGACAGCAGGCCCGCAATTTGCTCGGTGTCGTTCTTGAGGCCGATGGAGAGTCCGCGGGCGCGCGCCTCACCCGACAGCCAGCGGTTGTAGGTCAACTGATCGAGCGCGGTGAGAGGGAAGCCGGTGTTGTTGAGATAGCCGTTGACGTTGTCGGGATCAACCCCGTCGAAGCCTTTGGATTTGCACTCGTCGAGGCGGGCGCGCATGATCGGCGCGAGCAGGTCAATGCGGCGGATGTCGAGCCACTTTTCACCCGGCCAGCCTGCGTAATCGTTGCCCTTCACGATTTCGGGGAAATCGGCCGCGTCGGGGCGCCAATCCTCCCACGCGCCGACGTTGATGTAGCACATCACCTTGCGGCCTTTCGTATGAAGCGCCGCCACCTGCGCGATGGTGGCATCGAACATGTCGAGGTTGTAGATGTCCACCGTTTTGTTCGGGTTGAGCGCGCCGGTGTATTGAATCTGCATCGTGTCGCCCACGGCGGGTTTCCAGCGTGCGTCGGCGGCTTTGGCCTGCCCCGAGTTGGACGCGATCATCAGGCTGGAAACATCCACGG
>DAOUMJ010000194.1:0-3203 GCA_034411715.1 Anaerolineales bacterium
AGATAAATCTTGCGGTACTATGCAACGTGCCAGTATCGCAACATTCATGTTGCCCATATGGGCGCAAGATAAATCTTGCGGTACTATGCGTCCCTCGCCAAATACGCCAGATACAACGCCACCGACCCCGCCACCGCGGCGTTGAGCGATTCGATTTCGCCGCGCATCGGCAACTTCAAAAGGATGTCGCACTTCCTGCGCGTCAACTCGCGGAGCCCCTCGCCCTCAGAGCCGACAACGAGACCGACGGCGCCGCGCAGGTGACGCGAACCCGCTTCCATCCCGACCCCGCGCGGGTCGAGGCCGACGATCCACGTTTCCGCGTCTTTGAGCGAATCTATCGCCTGTGAGAGATTGGACTGGGCAATGAGCAAATGCTCGCTCGCGCCCGACGAGGCGTTGACGACCGCGGGCGTCACCTCCACCGTCCGCGCCAGCGGGATGACGATTCCGTGAACGCCGACGGCCTCCGCCGTGCGGAGCAGCGTCCCGAAGTTTTGCGGGTCTTGCAGCGAGTCGAGAATCAGCACGAAGAGCGGTTCGTTCTTCTGACGCGCGTTTTCGAGAATGTCAAGCATACCCACATAGGGATACGCGCCGACTTCGGCGACCACACCCTGATGATTCTCGTGGATTTTATCGAGCCTGCCGCGCGGCGCTTTGCCGATCTTGATTTTTTGCTCTCGCGCTAATTGGACGATCTGCTCAATCTTCCCTTTTTCCTGCGCGCCTTCGGCGATTTGAATCTCGAAGACCTGCCTGCGTTTGGCGCGCAAAGCCTCGTAGACGGCGTTGCGGGAGTAGAGAAACTCTTTCATAGGCGGTAATTTTATCGCATGTGGGCGGTTGGCGATTGCCCGCAGGGTGCTACGCAAAAATCGCCTCAACCACTGCCAAGCCGACCTTCGTCGGCTGGCGAGTCCACGAAGGTGGACTTTGCAAATGTAGAGGCGACTTGAGTCGCCCCTCATCCCAACTCCAGAAACGCCTCGCCGCACGCGATGGCAAACTCCCCTCCCGTCCCATCCTTCTGCAAATCCCACCAGGCGGATAGAACCGAGTGCGCCACCGCCCACGCCCAAAGACGCTGGCGGTCAAGGCCGAGACGCTCGGAAAAAATGTCGAGGCGGCGGAGGGTTTCGCGCTTGATATTGGGCCGCGGCGAGTAGAGCGGATTGAGCAGGAACGGCGCGACCTCGTACTCGCGCGCGCCGACCACTCCCTTCGGGTCAATGACGCGCCATTCGCTCCCATGCGAGAGGATGTTGTAGTGGTGACAGTCGCCGTGAATGAGCCATGTTTCCTCCTCTGCAAACAATTCGCGAATCAATCCCTCTGCGGCTTCGACCAATCGTTTTGGGAATTTTCCCGTCCCGCCATCGAAGCGCGGGCGCAAGCCGTTGAGCCCGTCGAACCAGTCTTTGAGCAGGAGGAAGTTGTGTTTTTCCGGCGCGGGAATCCAGATGCGCGCCATCACATCGGCAGCGATCGCGGCGGCGCGATCGTCATCGGGGATGGAGGTGAGGTTCGCGCCGGGGCGGAGGCGTTCGAGGAGGAGCAGACCGTTTTCGGGATCGGATTCGAGGAGGCGGGCCGTAGGGCGGAATGGCATTCCGCCCCACGCGCGCAGGCATTCGATTTCGCTGGTCAGTTCGCGGTTGGGGATGCCGATTTTCAAAATACCCTCACTCCCAGCCCGTGCGAAGCCCTTCTGAAACGAAGCGGAAGGGGCTCTCCCCATTCGGGGAGAGGGGAGCAGGGTGGCGGAGCAAACGTAATTGTAGGAGAGGCCGGGGAGAGGCGCGCCCGGCTCGAGGTCCCAGCGCGAGGCGGCGAGGGCGAGGAGGCGCGGCAGGCGGGCGATCCACTCCTCGGTGGCGGCGCGTCCGAACGCGCCGTACAGGTTTTCCAAAATATTTTGTGGAAAATTTGATATGGTCAACTTTCACTGTCTCGTGTATCATTCTAACATCGGCGCCAGGATTTCAAAGTCGTATTCCCCCCAACCCCTTCAATTGAATTACGACAGGCGTCCTCATTCCACCAGTTGAGGAAACCATATCGCACGCCCAGGCACAAAAGGAAAAACGCTCCGCCGCGGTGGGTCGTGTCGCCGCCGCGGGACGGAAGTCATGCGATAACGGAAAAGGGCGGCGCCATCGCAGCGGGCATCCTCACGAAGTCGGCTTTCGCCATTCACGATGAGCCGATGGAAGCCTGGAAGGAGGCGAAACATGCAAAACGGAAACTTTCCCCACGCGCCCGGCAGGTTGATCGAGCAGGTGCGTCATCACGATAAAAGCGACCCGCATCGCGCTTCCTCGCGCCTTTCGGAGATCATCCTGGGCGGGCAGGACGGCCTGGTGAACGTGCTGGGTGTGATTCTCGGCGTGGCCGCGGCCACCAACGACTCGCGCATCGTCATCGCGGCAGGCATGGCGGCCACCTTTGCCGAATCGGTTTCGATGGGCGCGGTGGCTTATACGTCCACGCTGGCCGAGCATGACCTGTATCAAAGCGAACGCGAACGCGAACATCGTCACATTCACCTCGCGCCCGACGTGGAAATGCACGAGATTCGCGAGATCTATCGCAAGAAGGGATTCGAAGGCGAAACGCTGGAAAAGATCGTGGAGGTCATCACGTCCAACCCGGATATTTGGGTGAACGTGATGATGGCCGAGGAATTCCAGTTGACGCCGCCCGAAAAAGGATACGCGATGAACAGCGCCCTGCTGGTGGGTTTCTCCGCGCTGGTTGGATCGCTCATCCCGATGGTTCCTTTCTTTTTCCTCGATGTGGGATTGAGCATCGGGCTTTCCATTGTAACTGCCGCGCTGACCCTGTTCATCGTCGGCACGTACAAGGCGCGCGTCACCGTCGGCAAGCCGTTCCGAAGCGGACTGCAAATCGCGCTCATCGGCACGGTCAGCGCGCTGGTGGGGTACGGCATCGGGTTGATCTTCAAAGCGCCCACTGTCCCATAAAGAAGAAGAGAGCGTTCGGCAATTCAGAACGACCACAGATAAAAGCAGTGACAACCTTTGCGTGCGCGCGCCCGAACCCGAGAACGCGCCATTGCGGTTCTTGAGGGTAAAATAAGCCTCATGTCCGCCCGCGCTTTCCTCCTTCACGCTTCTTTCATCTTTCTGCTTTCCTCCTGCTCTCCCACCCCCGCGCCGCCTCCCACTGTAATCGCGCCC
>DAOUMJ010000195.1:0-7861 GCA_034411715.1 Anaerolineales bacterium
GACCGATGTGATCATCGTCTATGACCGGGAAGGACATTACGTTCGCATCGCGCCCACCAATCCCTCGCGCCTGTTCCGCCCGCCCGATGAAATGCTCGGCCAAAAACTCACCGAGATCCTCCCCGCTCCGCTCCACCAGCCATTTCTCCAGACCATTCAGCGGGCGCTGGAAGGCGGCCAGTTGGAACGCATCGAATACCCCCTGACAATCGAGGGACATCAATACTGGTTCGAGGCCAACGTCTCGAAATTGACCGAGGAGCAGGTCTTCTGGGTGGCGCGCGATATCACCGCCCGCAAACAGACCGAGGAAGATATCCTGAAATTCAAACTCGGCATTCACGAATCCACCGACGCCGTCTTCGTGACCGACACCAACGGTACGATCACGTATGTCAACCCGGCCTTCGAAAAGATCTACGGCTTCTCCCCCGCGGAAGCCCTGGGCAAGACGCCGCGCATCCTCAAATCGGGCCTGATGAGCATGGAATATTACAAACGGCTGTGGACCACCCTGCTCAACAAACAAACCGTCTCCTCCGACGAAATCGTCAACAAGACCAAAGATGGCCGCCTCGTTTACATTTCCGAAACGAACAGTCCCATCCTGAACGAAAACGGCGACCTGCTCGGCTTCCTGAGCGCGCACCACGACATCACCGAACGCAAGCAGGCCGAGGAAGCCCTGCGCCGCCGCAACGAATACCTCTCCGCCACGGCCGAGATCTCCCAATTGGTCACCTCCACGCTCGATATGCCCACGCTCTTCACTCGGACCGTCAACCTGGTGCGCGACCGATTCGGCTTTTACCACGCTGGCGTCTTCGTCACCGAAGAGACCGGCTTCAACGCCATCCTGCAGGCCGCCACCGGCGAGGCCGGCGCCGAAATGCTGCGCCAAAAACACAGCCTGCCGGTCGGTTCCCGCTCCATCGTCGGCCAGGTGACCGAAAGCGGGCGGGCGCTCGTGGCCAACGATACGGCGCAAAGCGACATTCACAAATTCAATCCCCTGCTTCCCGATACGCGCGCCGAGGCCGCCCTGCCCCTGCGCGTGGGTTCGCGCACCATCGGCGCGCTGGACATCCAATCCACCAGCCCCAACGCCTTCAGCGAAGACGACATCTCCGTGCTTCAGACGTTCGCCGACCAGGTGGCCATCGCCATTGACAACGCCCGCTCCTACGAACTGTCCATGCAGGCCGTCCGCGAAATGCGCGAAGCCGACAAACTCAAGAGCCAGTTCCTCGCCAATATGAGCCACGAACTGCGCACGCCGCTCAACTCCATCATCGGCTTCTCGCGCGTCATCCTGAAAGGCATAGACGGCCCCACCACCGAACTGCAACAACAGGACCTGCTCGCCATCCACAACTCCGGCCAGCACCTGCTCGGCCTGATCAACGACATCCTGGACCTCTCGCGTATCGAAGCGGGCAAGATGGAATTGACCTTCGACGAGGTCAACCTGTCGGAACTGATCGCCAGCGTCATGTCCACGGTGACCGGCCTGGTGAAGGACAAACCCATCGTCCTGCGGCGCGACCTGCCCGCCGACCTGCCCCCCGTGCGCGCCGACGCCATGCGCCTCCGCCAGGTGCTGCTCAACCTGCTTTCCAACGCCGCCAAATTCACCGACGAAGGCTCCATCACCGTCAAAGCCAGCATGGACGAGGGACCCGGCGGCCACCCGCAGGTCACCGTCAGCGTGGCCGATACGGGATACGGCATCGCGCCCGAGGATCAGAAGAAACTCTTCCAGCCCTTCTCCCAGGTGGACGCCTCACCCACCCGCAAAAGCGGCGGTTCCGGGCTGGGACTCTCCATCTCCAACCACCTCGTCCAGATGCACGGCGGGCGAATCGGCATGGACAGCGCGCCGGGCGAGGGAAGCGTCTTCTACTTCACCCTGCCCGTCTTCCGCGGCAAGTCGGAGCCTCACACCCCGCCGGGCAAGCGCATCATCCTCGCCATTGACGACGACCCGCACGTCATCAACCTGTACGAGCGATACCTGCAGCCGCAGGGCTACCAGGTTGTTTCACTGGGCGATCCCTCGCGGGCGGTCGAACGCGTCCGCCAGCTGAAACCCTTCGCCGTCACGCTCGACATCATGATGCCCGGCTACGACGGCTGGCGCGTCCTCACCGACCTGAAATCGGACGCGGCCACGCGCGACGTCCCCGTCGTTGTGTGCAGCATCGTCGAAGAACGGGAAAAGGGATTCAGCCTGGGCGCGGCCGATTACCTCGTCAAGCCCATTCTCGAGGAGGACCTGCTCAACGCCCTCGACCACCTGAACGCCGACGGCGATATCCGCGAAGTGCTGGTTGTGGACGACGACCCTCACGACCTGCGCCTGATCGGTCAGATGCTCTCGGAAAACGGGCGTTACCACCCCACCCTGGCCGAAGGCGGCCGCAACGGATGGGCTTCGATCCAGGCGCGCGCGCCCCACGCTGTGATCCTCGACCTGTTCATGCCCGACCTGGACGGCTTCACCATCCTCGAAAGAATGCGTTCCGCTGAAACATTGCGCGACGTGCCGGTCATCGTCGTCAGCGGCGGCGACCTGACCGCCGAACAACAGCAACAATTACAGGGGTTCGGCCAGCGCATGATTCAGAAAAGCGCGCTCACAGAACAGCAACTCATCGCCACCCTGGAACGCGCCCTCCAACGCCTCAAACCCTGATCCCCCAGGAATATTCATGTCTTTCGTTGTCAAATGCCTCGATTGCGGACATACCGCGCCTTATTTCCCCGCGTCCATTCACTGCCCGCGCTGCAACAGCCAGTGGCGCGAAGCGGAGTACGACTATGCCAGGCTGGCCAAGACCCTGCCCGCGCAACTGCCCGCCCGCCCCTTCGATTTGTGGCGGTATCGCGAACTCCTGCCGGTCCGCAACCCCAACCCCTCTCTCTACCTGGGCGAGGGCGGCTCGCCGATGATCCGGGCTGTCAACCTCGGTATGATGCTCGGAGTCCCTCACCTTTTCATCAAGGATGAGCGCCAGGGGCCGACCTGCTCCTTCAAGGACCGCCAGGCCGCGGTCACGATCGCCGCGCTCAAAGAGGCGGGCATCACGGAAATGGCGGCCGCCTCCACGGGCAACGTCGCCATCTCCTACTCGGCCTACGCGGCGCGGGCTGGGATCAAACTGTGGGCCTTCGTCACCAGCCTCGTCCCGGCGGTCAAGATGCGCGAGATCGCCCTCTACGGAAGCCAGGTGGTCAAGGTGACCGCCTCCTACGACCAGACGAAATTGCTGGCGGCGGAATTCGCCCGCCAGCGCAACCTGTACCTCGACATGGGCGCGCGCACCATCACCTCCATCGAAGCCATGAAAACCATCGCCTTCGAGATCAGCGAGCAACTGACGATGCTGCTCGGCCCGCCCTCCAACGGCGAGGGCCTGCGCTGGCGCACTCCCGATTGGTACGTCCAGTCCATCAGCGGCGGTATGGGACCCATCGGCGTCTACAAGGGATTTCGCGAATTGCGGCAGATGGGCTGGACCGACCGCATCCCCGCCCTGGCCCCCATCCAGGCCGATGGCTGCGCGCCGATGGTGCGATCGTGGAAGAAGGGGCTGGAGCAGGTCGAGCCGGTCGCCACGCCGCGCACCCATATCGAAACGCTCGCCACCGGCGACCCGGGCCGCGCCTACGTTCTGCTCCGCAGGCAGGTGGACGAAACCCACGGCGTCTTCGAGAGCGCTACTGACGAGGAGACCTATCGCGCCATGCACGTGCTCGCAAAAATGGAAGGCATCTCGGCCGAACCCGCCGCGGCGGTGGCCTTCGCCGGGCTGTTCAAACTGATCCGCGCCGGCGTCATCAAGCCGACCGACACGGTGGTGGTCAACTGCACCGGCCACACCATGCCGGCCGAACCGTACATCCTGGGAGACAACTGGGCGCGCAACGTGGTGCTTCCCTCGCGCGCCGAGGACAAACCGCAGGAGGGCCTGTTGGCCGCGTTGACCAACGTCGCGCCGGACCGCTTCCAGCGCGTGGTCATCGTGGACGATAGCCCCGAGTCCCGACGCCTGATCCGCCGCATCCTGCAATCGCAGGGCGACTTCCAGATCATCGAGGCGAGCGATGGACCGACAGGATTGGAAATCATCCAGCGTGAACTTCCCGACCTCGTCATCCTCGACCTGATGATGCCCGACATGGACGGGTTTGCCGTGCTGGATTTGATGAAAGCGAAACCGGAAACCGCCCAGATCCCGGTCATTGTGGCCTCTGCCAAGGAATTGACACCCGATGAAAAAACCCGGCTGGCGGGACAGATCCAAGCCCTGATGCAGAAAGGGGATTTCCTGAACGATGAATTTCTCGAGGAGGTCCGGTCGCTGATCCGCTGACCGGAAAAACATGAAAACGGAGCGCGCCAAAGGAATTCAGGCCGCGCTGGTTTCGGCCTTCCTGCTCGGACTGGCTCCCGTGCTGGGCAGGCAGGCCATCCTGCTCGGCTTTTCCCCGCTGGCCGTGGTGGGCCTGCGGACGAGCCTCGCGGCGGCCCTGCTTTTCCTGATCGTCGCGTTGTTCAGGCGGCGCTTTCTCTACATTTACCCCGTCGGCTTTGCGGGTTGCATGTTGGCCGGCACAATCAACGGCCTCGGCTCGATCTTCTATTACATGTCGCTGGCGCGCCTGCCCGCCTCCATCGGCCAGATGCTGTATTCGCTCTATCCCCTGTTCCTGGCTTTCTCGCTCGTCCTGGATCGCCATCCCATCAGCCGCATGACCGTCTTGCGCGTCGGACTGGCCATGCTGGCCGTTTTCCTGCTCACCAGCGGGCCGACCGGCAAAGCGGACCCGCTGGGCGTGCTGATGATGCTGGCCGGCTCCGTGCTGTACGCCTTCCACCTGCCCATCAATCAGCGCGTGCTGTACGACGTTCCCGCCCCCACCGTGACCCTCTATACGCTCCTCGCCATGAGCGCGGTCGTCCTGCCGGCCTTCCTCCTGTTCGATCCGCGACTTCCGGGCGAAAACGTCTCCTGGTGGCCGGTCATCTGGCTCACGCTGGTCACGTTCTTCGCGCGGCTGGCGCTCTTTTTGGGGGTCAAACACCTCGGCGGGATGCAGACCGCTCTGCTCGGCCTGAGCGAACTGCTGGTGGCAATCGCCTTCAGCCACTGGTGGCTGAAGGAAAGCCTCACGTCCCTGCAATGGACGGGCGCGGCCGTGCTGGCCCTCAGCCTGCTCCTGGTGAGAAGCGACCCCACGCCCCCCACTCGCAAAAGTCACAAGGGCGGTTGGCTCAGATGGATCCGCCCGCAGAACGTACCGCCCGATACCCCCTGGGGTCCGCACGATTAATCCCCTTCCTCGTAAACATATCCCGTGCCGCGTACGCTGGAGAGTCGATTCATCAGACCGGGGAACTCTTCCAGTTTGTGCCGCAGGCGGCTGACCAGCGGGCGCAGCACTTCGGGTGCCTCCTGCGGCGCGGTGTCGTATCCCTGCACCAGCAGGACCAGTTCGCGATGCGAAAATACCCGCCCCGGGTTCTCCAGCAACACGCGCAGCAGGCGGCCTTCGGCGGGCGTGAGATGCGCGGCGCGCCTGCCCTTGCGAATCACGCGGCGCGAGAGGTCGGCGACAGTCCCATCCTTGAAATGAAATTCGGGAGCCGTCTCCTCGGACGGCGTCGAGCCGGGGGCGCCGCGGCCCTTCAGGCGCGCCTCCCGCCGCGCCAGCCCTCTCTTTACGCTGGCGACGATCTGGGACGGCAATGCGGGCTTCAACAGGTAATCGTGAATTCGCAGGCGCAGGGCCTGGATGGCCGTTTCGGTGGAACCGTAGGCGGTGAGAAGGATCACTTCGGTATCCGGCGAGACCTGGTTGACCACCTGGATCACTTCCAGCCCGTCCATGCCGGGCATGCGCAGGTCCACCACCATCAGGTCCACCGGATGCGTGCGCACATATTCCGCCGCCGCCTGCCCATTTGGGACGGAGTTCACGCCATACCCCTCGAGCCGCAGGATCTCGGAAAGCGACTGGCGGGCGACCGGCTCATCATCCACAACCAGGATCATGGATTTCACTTCACACCTCCAAACGGCAGAAACACCCGAAAACAGGCCCCACGCCCGCGTGAGGACGCCAATTCCAGCGCGCCTCCGTGCGCGGTGACGATATTGTAACTGACCGTGAGACCCAGGCCGGTGCCGCCTTCCTTGGCGCTGACGAACGGCTCGAAGATGTCCCGCTCACTGCCGGGCGGCACGCCGGGCCCCGTATCCTCGAACAGGATCTCCACCCCATCCTTCACCTCGCGGGCGGCAATCCGCAACTCGCCGCCGGAGGGCATGGCGTCGTAGGCGTTCAGGATCAGGTTGATGAACACCTGTTGCACCTGGTTGTTGACCGCGTTCACCGGCGGCAGGTTGGCGGGAAACTCCCTGCTCACCCGGATGCCGCGCTCCTCCAATTGCTTCGCCATCAACCCCAGCACGTGCGCCAGCAGTTCGGCCAGGTCCACCTCCTGCGGCGCGGCCGCGTTCGGACGGTAGAAATCCAACATGCGCCGCACGGTGGCTTGCAGGCGGTCCAATTCGGCGCGCGCCAGTTCGAAATACTCGCGGCGTTTGCCGGGCGGCAGGTCTTCGCGGCCGGCCAGGTGAATGCAATTCTGAACGGCCTGCAGGGGATTGTTGATCTCGTGCGCGATGGAGGCCGTGAGCCGACCGGCGGCGGCCATCTTCTCGGCTTGCAAAAGGGCCTGCTGCGATTCCTCCACGCGGCGGACGTAATCGCGCAATTCGGCGTACAGCCGGGCGTTTTCCATGGCCACAGCCGCCTGCCGCGCCAGCACCTGGAACATCTCCAGGTCGGCCTCGCGGAAGGGAGGCTGTCCCGCCTCGCGCCCGGCATACAGCAGGCTGCGCGCCCCCGGACGCTCCACCGGCACGAACATGACCGAGGCCAGTCCGCGCCGCTTCATTTCCGACTGGGAGGAAGGGTCGCCGGGACCTTCGACGTGGAGCGCGGCCGGGGCCTCCAGACTGAAAGCGCTCTCGACCAGCCCGGACTCCGCCGCGGCGTCGGTATCGAAAAGCGAAGGGCCGCGCGCCGAGAGCAGAGACATCGCCCCTTTGGCGGGATCGAACTGGCAGTAGGCGGCCTGGGAGCAGGATAAATGCCCGCAAACGGCGGTCAGCACCAGGTCCACGAGGCGACGCGGGTCGGTCTCCGCGAAGAGCGATTCGGTCACCGAGAAGAGCGGGCGCAGGGTCTGGATGCGCGCCGCGTCGCGTTTCTTTTGTTTGTCCGCCAGGGCCTGCCGCACGGCATTGAGGAGTTCTTCGCCCTCCTCGAAAGGCTTGAGGAGCAGGCCGTCCACGCCCTGGCGCAGGGCGCGGATGGCGGTCTCGACGGTGCCGAAGCCGGTCATCACCAGCACGGCGATGTCGGACTGGCTGTGCTGGGCGTGGGCGATCACGTCGAAGCCGTCCACCTCCGGCATGCGGATGTCCACCAGCAGGAGGTCGAAGCGGCGGCGCGCCAGTTCTTCCATGGCTTTGCGCGGCTCGGTGAAGCCCAGCGCATCGTAACCGGCGCGCTTCAGCAGGCGCTGGCAGAGAAGTGTGATGCCCGGCTCATCGTCGAGAACGAGAACGAGGGGAGGATTCATCAGATCGGCAGCCAGACTGTGAAGGTGGAACCCTGACCGGGCTGGCTTTCGACCTCGATGCGGCCGCCGTGATCGGTGACGATGCCATAGGTGACAGACAGCCCGAGTCCCGTGCCGCCCTGGTCCGATTTGGTGGTGAAGAACGGCTCGAAAACGCGCTCGCGGTGTTCGGCGGGGATGCCCTGACCGTTATCGCGCACCGAG
>DAOUMJ010000196.1:0-6084 GCA_034411715.1 Anaerolineales bacterium
CAACACCCCCCTGCCGCGCTCGAAGGCGATCACCGAAACGCGCAACGCGCCTAGCGCGGCCAGGAGTTCCTGCGCGGAAAGTTCCAGAATCTGGTCGGCGTCCAACAATCCGCTCAGCGCGGACGAGAAACGGTTGAGCAGGGCCAGGCGCTGGGATCGTTCATCCAATTCGGCGGCGCGGCGCAGGCTGTCCTCGAACAGGCGGGCGTTCTCGAGCGCCACCGCCGCCTGGCTGGCGAAGGTGGTGGCGACCTGAATATGCTCGTTGGTATAGAAGTTCGCCTGCTCTTTTTCGAGGGCGATCAGGCCGATCACTTCGCCCTTTGCCATGAGCGGGATGCCCATCCATGAAAGGCGCGGCGCGTCCGGCGCGGGAAAACGCGGATCGTCACGAGTATCCGCCACCGAGATCGGGCGTCCGGCGCGGATCATCTGCTTGAAGAGGGCGCTGTCGGCCACATTGACGTTCAGGCCGAGAAGTTCTTCGGCGTCGGGGAAGCCGCGCACCGCGTGGACGGTCAATTGATCCTTTTCCCGCATCCAGAGCGTGGCGGTGTCACAGGATAGGACCGGCGCCAGTTGATCGAGCAGGGAGGCGATCAGTTCGCGGCTCTGCAGGCTGGATGTGATGGTGGCGGCCACATCGGTGAGCGCCTGCAACTGACCGGCGCGTTCCTGGGTGGCCTGCACCAGGCGCACGTTTTCCAGCGAGAGCGCCACCTGCTGGGCCAGCGAAAGGAGCAGGGTCTCGTCTTCGGGTTTGAAGGCCGCGGCGGTGTTGAAGTTGTCCAGCGCCAGCACGCCCAGGTTCTGCTCGCCCGCCAGGATGGGGATGAGCAGGCTGGAGACGGGCAGGCGTCCGCCGGTGGCCTGGCGGTATCGCAGCAGGTTGTCGGGGTCGAGCGGGTAGTCGCGCGTCAGGTTCAATTCGTCCACGCGGCGGGGTTTGCCGCCGGTGAAGACCGCGCCCGGCAGGGCCTCGCCGGCCGCGAAGCGGATCTGCATCATGCCTTCGTTGTCGGCGTAGCCCGAAACGAAGCGCGGCGTCAACCGCAGGGACTGGGAATCCCACAGCAGCACCGAACCGGCGTGGGCGGCGGAGATGACGCGGCGGGCGCTGTCGAGCAGGGCGCGCACGATGTTGTCCGGGTCCATGCCGCTCAGCTGGCGGCTGAAATCGAGCAACAGGTTCACTTCCGTCAGGCGGCGGCGCGTCTCGGCCAGCAGGGAAATGTTTTGCAGCACCACCGCCGTCTGCCGGGCGATCTGGTGATAGACCTGGCGATCCTCGTCGGTGAAACCGGCCATCGGTTCGGGCGAGACGGCCAGCACCCCGGCCACGACGCGCCCTTCGATCTTGATGGGCAGGCAGACGACGCTCTTGGCGCGCAGGCCGGAGAGGAGCGCGGCCTCGCGCCACTCGTCGTCCTCTTCCAGGTTGGGGATGACGAGCGGCTCCCCACCCTGCAGGACGGCGCGCAGGGGGTTGCGCTGTCCGAAGAGCGCCTCCGGGTTGGTAGCCCTTGGCACGCTCCCCAGCACTTGCAGCAGGCGCGGACCCTCGGGCGTTTCCTCGGCGATGAGCGCCACCGACATGCCCAACTGGGTGAGCATCTCGCGTCCCAACGCCAGGAGCGCGGACGGCGCGTCCAACTGGCGGCTGACGGATTCGGTGATGGCCAGCCCGGCGCGAATGCGCTGGGCGCGGCGGTCCAGGTCGTGGATCGAGATGGTCTGGTCGAGGTCTTTGCGCAGGAGGGTCGGCAGGTCGTTCTGAGTGACGGAGAGCAGGCGTTGCTGGCGCTGCAAGCCCGCCGTCAGGGATTCGATGCGGCCCTGCATCTCCTGCGTGCTACGCTGGTGGAGAATGACCAGTTCGGCCTGGGCGGCGAAGGTCTCCAGCAGGTCGAGCGTGGCGCGGTCGGGACGCAGGTTGTCGCGCGGCGCGTCCACGCTGAGCAGTCCCAGCGGCGCTCCCGCGGGGTCTTCCAGGGGGAGGATCAGAAAATCCTCGGGGTCCCAAATGTTGGAGGAGCGGGAACGTTCCACCGAGTGAAGCGGGGTAACGGTATGCACGTCCGCGGGGATGACCGGCGCCTGGTCGGCGGGAATGAAGTAGGCGCGCCCGATCTTGAATTCCGGGCGAAGCAATTGCTGGACGCTTTGCAGGGGTTGTTTGCGCGAGAGCAGTTCTTCCAGGGTTTCGGCCGGCATGCCCACGCCCGCCACGCGCTGCAATAACCCCGTTTCGGATTCGTAAACGCTGAGCAGCGCGATCTGGAAGGGCGTGGCTTCCTGGATGGCGGTTGCGACGGCCAGCAGCGACTGTTCGAGCGGCCGTTCGAAACTCTCGGCCGATGAGATGCGGGAAAGATGGGCGAGCGCCGTGGCGCGATTCTTCAATCGTTCCGCCGCCTGGGCCTGTTCCTGGAAATGGCGGGCGTTGCCGAGCGCGATGGCGGCCTGCAGGCTCAGCGCCTGGAGGCTATCGAGCGCCACCTGGTCGAAGAAGTTGGGGCGGGAGGCATGGAGGTGGATCACCCCCAGCGTCTTGCCCTGGCGCGTGATCGGCGCGACCAGGACCGATCGGACGTCCGCGTGCGGGGAAGGGAACAGGCCGGTCTCGAAATCGGGGACCAGGAGCGGTTCCGCGCCGGAGACGAGCGCCTGCCGCGTCAGCGAGGTGAGCGGCTCCTCCACCGGGCAGCCCAGCCGGAAGGTCACGCGTGGATCGGGGTTGCCGTAGGTTTCGGGGTCGAAGAGCAGGATGGTGCCGCAGTCGGCGCCCGTCGTCTGCAAACTCTGTTCGTGGATGACCTCCAGCAGGCGGGAGAGGTCCATCGAGGCGTTGAGTTCGCGGGCGACGTGGGTGATGGCGGTCAACTGGTCCACGCGGCGGCGCAGGGTCTCGTCGGTCTGGCCGCGCAGCGCGGCGCCCTCCACGGCCGCGGCCAGCAGGCCGGCCGCGGTGGAGAGCGTTTGCAGATCGTCTGCGTTGAAAAAATCGGAGGCGCGGCTGCCGAGCATGAGTTCGCCCACGCTCTTTTCACGCGCCAGGAGCGGGACGAGCAGCACCGATTCGACGCGCACGGCCTCGATGACGCGGCGATAGATCGGGGAGACGCGCTCATCCACGCTCAGGCGGCCGGAGTGGAAGGGGCGCTGCGAGCCGGAAACGGTGGAGACGCGCAGGGTATGTTCGTCCATCTCCATGCGCGCCAGCGAGCGCGCCACGGTTTCGGCTACGCCCCACACCGAGTCGAAATGGGCGCGCAGTTGATGAGTCTGTTCGTCCAGCAGGTAAATGGCGGCCGCATCGGCGCGCAGCAGCGAAGCCAGTTCGTGGACGGAAAATCGAAGCGCCTCGTCCAGCGTGGCGGAGGAGGCCACCAGGCTGGCGATGCGGCGCAGGGCTTCGGAACGCTGCCCGCGCCGGCGCGCCTCCTGGACGAGCAGGGCGTTCTCTATGATGGCGGCGGCCTGCCCGGCCGCGGTTTCCACCAGGCGCAATTCGTTCGCGGAAAAAGGCGCCGCGCCGCCGCGATGATTGGATAATTGCAGGTAGCCCACGAACCTGCCCCCGGAAAGGAGGGGTTGAAGGACGGTTTCACGCAGGCTGGCCAGGCGGGCGATTTCGTGCAGCCCCAGGTCGCGGATGCGCGGGTCGCCGGGCGCGTCCATGCTGAGGATCGGTTGCGGGTCTTTCACCAGCGATTCCGCCGCGCCGCCGGGCTGGATGATCGAACGATAAACGGCCGCCACGTTTGGCGGCAGCCCCTGAAAGGGCGAGCGGGCTTCGATCAGGCGATCGGTTTCCCGGAAAAGCAGGAAGCCGACGATCTCCACATCGAAGAGGGGGGCGACGGCGCCCACCAGCGCGGCGAACAATTCGTCCGGGTCTTGAATGAAGGCCGCGGAGCGCGACAACTTCGCCAGCCCGTCCAGTTCGGCGGCGCGTTCCTGTTCGGCTTCGAAACGCCGCGCGTTGCGAATGGCGATTGCGGCCTGCCCGCCGATTAATTGCAGCAGTTCCGCATCCTGGCGCGTCAGACCGCTGGTGGCGGTCTGACCGACCTCCAGCCAGCCGACCGCTTCCCCCTCCGCAAGGAGCGGAATCCCAATGTAGGATTTGAGCGGACCCGTCGGGCCGGCCTCGTCCAACCGCCCATCCGGCAGGAAGAGCGGCTGTCGAGATTTTAAGACCCCGGAATAAGCGCCAAACTGGGTGCGCGCGGCCCGCGCCGCCCGCCCCCCGCCGCCTTCTTCGTAACGATAGATGATGGGCGAGTCGGGGTGTTCCAGTTTGATCTCCATCACATCGGCGGAGACCAGCCTGCCAACGCTCTGGAAGACGGCGCGCAGGGTTGGCTCGAGGTTCAGGCTGGCGGGAATAGCCTGGCTGAAATCGGCGATGACCTTGAGAGCCAAAGCGGAAAACGAACCGCCCTCCGCCCCGGCCAGCGCGGGCGCGAGTTCCATGCCCCGCAGGGTGAGAAGCATGACCGGCTCGAGGCCCGGCACGCGGTAGGAGACCGCGTCCGCCAGCCGCCCGTTCACCGAGAAACGTTTCTGTCCCTCCGCCGCGCACAACTCGAGAAATTCCTCCGAGGGACGGATGAGACGCGCCAGCCGTTCCAGGTCGGGCGATTCGCCCTCCTCCAGGCCGAACCACTCGCGCGCCGGGCGGTTCATGTACGCCACGCGTCCGCCCGCCTGGACGACGATGACGGCGTCGCTGGATTGCGATTCGAAGGGAGGCAGGCGCGCCGGCGCGGCCTCGGCAGGATGCTCGCGGCGCGGCAATAGGCGCAGGAAGATCCAGACCAGGACGGCAACCACCAGCCCGGCCAGGATCAGACCAACTCCGAGGCCTGCCTCAATCAACATGACGCGCCTGCCTCACGCCTCACGCGGCATCCAGCCGCCGCGCCTCGGCCGCCAGTTCGGTGATCTCGCGAATATCCGAGAAGGATTGCTGGGCCGGCGAGACCATTCCCACCGCCAGCGTCATGAACGGCACACGCGCCGTTCCCCCTTCCGCTTTCGGCGATTGAATGAATCCCTGCTGCCGATCCATAAAGTTGTAATGCGTCTGCACTTCCTCGGCGAAGCGCGCCTTCACGCGCTCACGGATGTCCCCCGCCGCCTCGTATTTGGTGATGACGATGAAGTTATCACTCCCGGCGTGGCCGATGAAATCGGCGGGCGTGCCGAGTTCGTCCACCACCTCGCTCAGCAGCATGGCGGTGAAGCGCATCACGTCGTCGCCCGCCACAAAGCCATACACGTCGCGGAATGGCTCGAAGTGATTGATCCGCAGGTCGAGCAGCGCCCAGTCGTCCTGGCGGATGATGCGCCGCAACTGCTCCTCGATCAACCGCCCGGCCGGGAGCCCGGAGCGGGGATCGGTGAGGCTCTCGCGCTCCGAGCGGCGGATGGCGCCCTGCACGCGCAGTTTCAATTCCTCGATATCGAAGGGCTTGGTGATGTAATCGTCGGCGCCCAGTTCCAGCCCCTGCAATTTATCGCTGCGCTCATCCTTTTGAGTCAAAAAGATGACCGGGATGTGGCTGGTGCGCGTGTTCGTCCGCAATGTGCGGCAGACCTCATACCCGTCTATGTCGGGCAGCATGATGTCCAGCACGATCAGGTGCGGAAGCACCGAGCGCGTTTTTTCCAGCGCCAGCCCGCCGCGCGGCGCGATATCCACCTCATAGTCCATACCGCCGAAGTAGATCTTCAGCATGTTGGCAATATCGGCGTCGTCTTCGACGACCAAGAGTCGAGGTTTGCCCATACGAGCCTCCCAGAAATTAATTGCGCCTCTTTCTTGCATTGCGGCGCACGGCTTCGATTTGTTCCTGCGTGACTTCCTTTTCGAACGAACGGAACCCGCTCAGGCGGAATCCGTGCTTCCTTGCAATGGCCGAAATCTCGTCCACGCGCTGGCGCGTGATGTGTTTGCCGAGCGTGTAATCCTCGAAACGGCCTTCCAGCGCCAGCGCCATCGTCTCGGCCATGCAGGCGTAGGCTTTGCCGGGCGGAAAGCCGAAGTTAAAGTGGAAATCAACGGGGCCTGGCACG
>DAOUMJ010000197.1:0-13011 GCA_034411715.1 Anaerolineales bacterium
AGGTTCGGTTTGATGGCGTCCTTCATCAGGACGGTGAGCGCGCCCGCCACGCCGAGGTCTTCGGCGGTGACGGCTTCGCCCTTGCGATTGACGGCGACGACCATGCGCCCGAGTCTGTCGCGCATGTCTTCGAGCGAGGTGGTCAGCGCGAGGATCGCCATGATCTCGGAGGCGACGGTGATGTCGTAACCGGAGCGATGCTCGAATCCCTGTTCGTCCTTGCCCAAACCGACCTGGACTTCGCGCAACATGCGGTCGTTGACGTCAATGACGCGCCGCCACTGCACGCCGCTGTAGTCAATGTCGAGGCGGGCGAAGCGGCTGCGCTCTTCGGGAGTCAGGTCGTTGGGATCGGTCTTCTCGATGCCGAGTTTCTTCAAGCGGCGCAGCATGGACGGCGAGAACCTGCGGTTGCCCTGTTTGTCGGGAGGACAAAGCGCGTTGAACAATTTCTCGTCGTCGGGCGTGTTGGCTTCGTGCATGATGCGCGTATCCAGCGCGGCGGCGCACAGGTTGTGTGCGGCGGTAATGGCGTGGATGTCGCCGGTCAGGTGCAGGTTGAAATCCTCCATCGGGATGATCTGCGAATAACCGCCGCCCGCCGCGCCGCCCTTGATGCCGAAGGTCGGTCCCTGCGAGGGCTGGCGGATGACGGTGATGACCTTCCTGCCGAGGCGCGCGCCGAGCGCCTGGCTCAAGCCGACGGTGGTGGTGGTCTTGCCTTCGCCGAGCGGCGTGGGGGTGATGGCGGTCACGTCAATGTATTTGCCGTCCGGTCGTTTGGCGAGGCGGTCGAGGATCTCGAGTTTGACCTTCGCCTTGTACGGTCCGAACAATTCGAGTTCGCTCTCCTTGATCCCCAGTTCCTGCGCGATCTGCACGATCGGTTTGAGTTTTCCAGCCTGCGCGATCTCGATATCCGAAGGCACGGGGTTGAGCAATTTCAGTTTCGTGGGAGCATAGGGGAATTTCTTCGCGGCGATCTTCCTGACGGACGCTTTCTTCTTTGCAACGGGCTTTTTGGTTGCGGCTTTCTTGACGGGCTTTTTTGCTTTCCTGGTTGCCATATCAATGTCTCCTTGCTTCGATTGAACGGGGTGATTTTCCCAATATTAACGAAAAATTTCACAAAAAACAATGGATTTCCGTCACTAATTTGTCACTTACGCCCCAAGTTCTGTCCCGACTGCCTCCCCGGCCAGCGCGCGGGCAAGAGTTCCCGCCTCCTCCGCCGAGAAGATGCGCACCGTCAGCCCGGGGACGGCGCGGATCAACTCGAACATCTGCCCGACCTTGGCCGCCATCCCGCCGGTCACATCCACGCTGGAGGAGGCGCCGATCCCCGCTTGCATCGTTTCGTACGACTGGAGGCTGATGCGGCTTACGAGGCGCGTTCGCGTCGGGAAATCCTCCCACACCCCGGCCTCCAGCCCCGCCAGCAGGATGCGGTTCGGGCGCAGTTCGCGCGCCAGGTGGACGAACAGGTCCTCGGTCGAGAGGATCGTCCCGCCGCGCGCCTCGTCGAAGATCACATCGCCGTAGATGACGGGGAGGAGCCCCGTCTCCAGCGCCGCCCGAAGCGGGCCCAAATCCCAGCGCGCCACGCGCGCCTCGCGCGAAGTCACCGCCGCCACGGGCGCCAGCGCGATGGCAGGCAACCCCGCCGCGCGCAGAGCCTCCATCACAAAGCGATTCAACTGCGAAGCCTGAAACCAGACTTCGGCGAAGCCCTTCCAATAATCCCCTCTCCCGTGTTCTTCGGGAGAGGGGGCAGGGGGTGAGGGCCGCAATCCCTCCCTCGTCCCATACTGCTGCGCCACCGCGTGGCCGAACGAGCCGGAACCATGCCCGAGAACGAGGCGCCGGCCTGAGGTCCGGGAGGAAGCGATTTCGTCCGCAAGTTGTTTCAGTTTGTCGAGGCGCGGGGTGAAGGGCCTGTCCTTGTCGGTGATGAGCGATCCGCCCAGTTTGAGGAAGACGAGTTCGGTCATGCGTCGAATGTAGCATACGCGGGAAGGAGCGTCAAGCGTGCTATAATTTTTGCATGGCCTTTTTGACCGGGACGAACCTGCCCAGCCTGCTGCTTTTGATCGGCGCGGTTTTTCTATTTAGCGCGGGCGTGCGCGCCATGCGGCTGGGAAGCAGGACGATCTACTTCCGCCATCGCCGCCAGCGCGTGTTGGCGGGCTGGTGGATGAGCGGCGCTTCGCTCCTGCTGGCGACGGCGGCGGCGCTGACCTTCCGCCCGCACAACCCGCTTTTCGTCCCGGTGGCCGCTTCGCCCACGCCGACCGGGCGCGTTTTCCCTTCGCCGCTGCCGCCCACGCCGACCCTCACCCCGCGGCCGCGCTCCAGTCCCACCGCGTCCGCCTCCATCACGCCCACGCCCGCGCCGCGCCTGCCGCTGTCCATCGAGATCATGATCGGCAGCGCCGTCACGCCGCAGGCCTCGTCTGTCATTGAGAACGTGTGGTTTTCCACCAGGCTGGTGGATGGGTATCCCGTTGCTCCCGGTTTCGAGTGGAGCAACCCACTGCGCCGCATGTACGCTGTGTTCTCTTACCGGCACATGACCTATGGCGCGCAGTTCACCGCCCTTTGGTTTCGCAACGGGGAACTGGTTTTTTTTGAAAGCGGACCATGGCAGTTGAGCAGCCGCGGCCTGTTCCACTCCAAATGGCAGCCCGCGCCGCACGAATGGCACGCGGGCGAATACGAAGTGCAATTCTTCGTTGGGACGGAATGGAAGGCGACGGGACGATTCACGGTGACGGGCGACCCGCGCCCGCCCACGCCCACGCGCACGCCGAGTCCCACGCGGACCCCCAGCCCGTTCCCGTCCGAGGCGCCGACCGCCACCCCGACTCGCTGACACTCGGAAAGGCAGTGCTATAATCACCCCATGGACATTCGCGCAGGAATCTTCGCAAGCGCGGCGCTTCTATTCATCGCCGCATTGTGGGCAGCGCGCAACGGGCTGCGCGCGCTGCGCGCTGCCCGGGGGATGAGTTTCTATCGCCTGCGGCGGGCGCGCGTCGCCAGCGCCTGGTGGATGTTCGGCGGCGCGCTCGCGCTGCTCGTTCTCGCCATCCTGCTTCCCACCGTGGGGATGCCGATCGCCTTTGAACTTTACCCGCCCACGCCCACCCTCGCGCCCACGCTGACCCCTTCCATCGTCCCGACCATCACCCTCACCCCCACCATCACGCTGACGCCCACCATCACCGACACGCCGCTGGTTTCCGATACGCCCACCGGCACGGCCACGCCGTTCCTGCCGCTGGTGGTGGAGGCGCAATTCGTCAGCGTGGTGACGCCCAATCCCGCTGCGGCCATCAGCCCGCTGATTTTTGCCACGGCCATACAAAATTCCGAACCGGTCTCTCCATCCACCTTGTTCCGCAACCCGATCCCGCGCATGTACGCCTACTTTTCCTATGACCAGATGGTGCCGGGCGCGCAGTGGAGCGCGGTCTGGTTCCGCAATGGGGAATACGTGTTCCACGAAACGTATCCCTGGGACGGTGGCACGGGCGGTTATTACTACAGCGAATGTATCTCCCCGGCCGGCGGCTGGCAGCCGGGCGTTTACACCGTGCAGATCTTCATCGGCGTGGATTTCAAGCGGGCGGGGTCATTCACGGTGGAGGGCGAGGCGCCTCCCACACCCACCCCCGCGCCTTCGGCCACGTTGACGCCCAGCCCCTCCCTCACGCCAACGCCCTAACGCAGGTTTCTGTACCGCAACATTCATGTTGCCCTCAGACCCGGCGGAACGCCCGCCACGCGCAAGATGAATCTTGCGGTACTGCTTTACGCGGAACGCCCGCCGCGCGCAAGATGAATCTTGCGGTACTACTTTACAAGGAGACCTTCTTTCATCATGTCCGACAAAGCCTTTCAGGATTACTACCCCGATTATTTCGCCGCCTGTTATGGATGCGGAAGCCAGAACGAATTCGGCCACCAGATCAAAAGCCATTGGGATGGGGAGGAATCGGTCGCGTACTTCCAACCCAGGCCGTATCACACTGCGATTCCCGGTTACGTTTACGGCGGACTGCTCGCCTCACTGATTGACTGTCACGGGACGGGGACCGCGGCCGCGGCCGGTTACCGCGCCGAGGGCCGCGAGATGGACACCGAACCCGCGCTTCGCTACCTCACCGCCTCCCTGCGCGTGGACTATCTCAAACCCACGCCGCTCGGTCCCACCCTCGAAATTCGCGGCAGGGTGAAGGAAGTGAAGGGGAGGAAAGTGGTGGTGGAGGAATGGATCACGGCGAATGGGGAAATCACCGTGCGCGGCGAAGTGGTGGCGGTGCAAGTCCCCGAGCAGATGGTGAGGGAGTTGCTGAAACAAGGATGAAAATGGGTAAAAAATAGGCGTCAGGTCTTTTCCTCCCCCATCCCTCTTCCCTCGCCCGTTTGGATTTGACAATCTCGCAACAAAAAACTCCGAGACTGCGAAGCGCTCGGAGTTCGTTCTCAATCTATCCTGCCACTGGCGAGACTTGATACTCGATCTTGCTAGGCACGCTCACCCGCCGCGAAGCATCGAGTATTTCCAACGAAACGAGATTGCCTTTCTCGTCGTAATCCAGAATCACGCCTGGCTTACCCTCGTCACTCTCCGCGACGGGGGTTTCCGCGAGAATGATCGTCAGAGTATCGGCGGTTTGATCGTAAATGACTTTCATTGTTTATTTCGCACTCAGGAATTCCTGCCAATCCAATCCCAATTGACGAATGACCGCCCTCAACGTACCCAATTTCAAATCTTTTGATCCCCAATCAGGTAATGGAGCAATCTTTCCATATCTTTGAGTTATGCCAAACGCGATGTGACCCCTTTCCGCGACGCGGTAATTCTTCGCAACCAAGCGCTTTGAGCTTCTTTGACGCTTCACGATATTTCATAAAGCCAGTACCGTGTCAACCAAAAGCGGAGTATTTTCCTGCGCGGGTTGCAACACAGACGGCAACGGCTTTTTCAAATCCTTGAATGCTTCGATAATTGCCGCCAGCGCGTCATTGGCATTATGCAAGGCATCCTGCACATCCTCGCCCTCGGTAATCAACTCAGGCAAAAGCGGACTGGTGACAACATATCCGCCTTCGGGTTGGGGCTCTAAAACGAGAGGCAACTTATAAATTTGGGTCATGGATTTCTCCTGTTGTTCTTGTCAAAGTATAGCACAGTCTAATTTCCTATCTCTTGCCGTTTCAAAATCAACTCTTTGATTCTCCCCGCCACCGCGGACAGACTCTTCACCACCTCATCATTCTCAAAGCGGACAATCCTCAGCCCCAACGCGAACAACATCCTCTCCCGCCTCTCATCTTCCTCTTTCTGCAAATCGCTATTTCCTCGTTTTACCATTTGAGGGCGGCACATTCCATGCAGTAATATTTACCCATGTGCATGGTGTAACCATCCGTGCCCAGGTTGATTATCTTCTTACATTTCGCGCATCGCGTTGGTTTGAATTTGGGCGGATTTTCCAACTTTTCAAAGTTGTATTCGTTCGTCCCGTAGTAGACGTACATTTCAGTCTCGAAATCGCTTCTGCATTTCTTGCAGGTTTTCCAGTCGCCTGAATGTCCCTCGTTGAAATGGTGACTGCACAGGGTGTAGCGGTCGTGATTGCGGGAGCAACTATTGTGGGCGTAGGAAAACAGGACATATTTATGCTGGTCGTCGCAAATCCAATTACCGCAACACTCGGTCTTTGTCAGGTTCTTGGTTTTTCCGCAGAGTCCGCAACGCGGCTTATCGCTGTCTTTTGACTTGACCGCCTGTGAAATCGCCCTCTGCGTCTTTACGCCATTGACAGACAGAAACCCGTGAGTCAATTCATCCGCCATGTGCGGAATCATAACCTTCAAATTGTACTCGTACGACTCGCCCCAATATTCTTTCAATCTTGTACGCGCTTCCTCGTTGACGTGAACCTTGTTCTTCCCGTCAATCAACAACATGGCAACGTCGTTCGTATGCTCAGTCACCGCAAAGAAATAATCGTCCTTATCCTTCTTCTTAGACTTCAGAAATTCATCAATATGTTCCTCGAGTTCATATTCAAAGAGTTCCTGCGCCATTGCCCCGTCGTGGAGCAGGGCTTTGACAAGATTCTTTTCGATGGTCTTTTTGCTCATGTGTCACCTTGTTGCTGAGTATACCAAAAGCCGTATTCTCCATTGGCTGCGAAGGCTTGACCATTGACTCGTTCCTGAACAAACTCATCGCCAACAATATTACCATCGTCGTGGACGTTCGCAATAACCCGTAATCCATGAAATATGGATTTTCCAAAATGAGTTTCAAACAATACATCGAAAGTGCAGGGCTTGCCCTCCCGAAAGACCGTCGGGACGATGTGAGCCGCGTCGAAGGGATGAAATACTTTCACATCCCCGAACTCGGAATCCCATCGTTGCTATGAAAAAGCCAATAACAAATGTTCCCGCCTCCATTGCCCGTGTGTACAAACTGATATAGAATATACACAGCATGACAACTACGGTTTACCCCATAAAAGTAACTCGGTTACGCCGCCCTGAAACTGTACCGTTGGGATTGAAGGTTTCAGTGGGTAGATCCCTGCATCCCGCCATTCAAAAGATCGTTTCCGAACTTCATCCTGAAAAAGTCATCCTGTTTGGTTCCTATGCCTATGGAACACCCAACCCGCATAGCGATGTGGATTTACTGGTCATTATGAAAACCAGGGCATCGCTCAAAGATAGAAGTTGGGCGGTTTCTCGTTTGTTGATTCCGCGCCCATTTCCTGTGGACATTCTCGTCAAAACCCCAAAAGAAGTGGAAACGGCGCTTGAAGGCGGGGATTTCTTTATCAAGGAAATCCTGACGTGCGGCAAGGTGCTTTATGACCGAAACAAATGACCCGCTCGCTTGGGTAGCCCACGCGGAGGAAGATTTTACTCTGGCACGCGCCGCGCTGAAACGAAAACAACCGCTTGCTTTTGGCGCGTGTTTCCATGCCCAACAATGCGCTGAAAAATATAGGTCAACGATGGCGCAAATTTCTTGAATATTTTCACCGCGCATGTTTAGACGCAAACCGCGTCCAACAACCTGCTGACCGTAGACACGGCTTGAAAATTTTCGTAAAAGCAAATGACAGAAACGGCGGGAACATCCCAACCTTCTCGAAGCATGAGCACGCTTACAACCGCTTGGTATGGACTGCCTGGCTTGCCCAACATTCTTGCTTCATCGCGTTCGCTTTCTTCAGATTCTTCAGTTACAAGTAAAGTGTGAACATGAAATTCTTTTTCGAGCATATCCCGCGCTTGTTTGGCATCTGTGATGGTAATTGCTACGACAAACAAGATTGGCTTATATGAGCCGTTCGCAAGGCTTGTAGCGCGGCGGTCTTGTTCTTTCAAGCGGTCAAGAGAAATACGGATTTGCTTTCTCATTGGGTCGGGGTCTGTCACCCATTGAGTAGACGAGAGACCGTTTTCAATTCTCTTGAATTCTTCGTCCATTTCGTCAACAGTGCGTTTTTCGCCCGTTTCGGGATTTGTGTAGGTTAATTCAACCGAAGACAAGGTTGGTTGATAAACAACGATATTTTTAATAATTGGCGGCACTTCGGCTTGGGCGTCGTGAATGCCATATTCGAAGATCATCTTTGTATCGGGCGATTGCCCATCGGCGCGATCGGGCGTTGCGGTCGTATCGAGACGGAATTTGCTGATTTGTTTCAGCGTGAACAGGGTATTGTCGTATTCAGCCGCAGGCGTATTATGGGCTTCGTCGTTGAAGACGGCAATTTTTTCGTCCGAGTTCATGAGTACAGCAAGATTGCGTTTTCCGTTTGTGTTGGACTCGTAGAGTTGATGAATGTTTCCCAAAATCACGCCGTTGTCACGTATGCCTTGCGGACTCGACCCAGGTTGCATAACGTGTACACCAAGTTCGTTGGTAAAGTGCTCTGTGCCATGTGGAAAGAACCCAAAATCGCGAAATACTTTGGCTTCCTTGAAATCATCTTCCAGGCGATCTCGAACAATGGTATTGGGGCAAAGCAAAACAAATTTGTTAATTCCGTGACAGACTTTCAGCCAGGCAGTGACCGAACCGATAATCGCGGTTTTACCGCCGCCTGTAACAATGTTCAAAAGAAGTTCACGTTCCTGTAAAAGTTCATAGGCATATACAGTCCGCATGAGGGCTTCTTCTTGATGATTCCAAAGTTTGCGCGACGCATCTGGACGAGTGATGTGCAAAAGGAAATCACGCGTAAGCGGACTGACATCGTGAAAATCCCGCGACTGCCACCACTCGCGAAAATCCTGTTCGTAAGGAGCAAAGTAGTAATACATGATTTACCAATTATGGGGTTTGTTGAAGGCGCCTCGCTTGTCGGTCAGCGTTGGCGGAAATTGGCTGGCGGCAAGAACATGCGGGCGGATATGCTTGATGAAGGTCGCATTGGCTGAAAGGGAACGGCTTGGGTGTTTGTTCTGAGTCGGCGCGAGCACGCCCACCGTTTTTCCAAGTTCGCGGATCGTCATTTGAATGGGGCGCAATAAATCCGAGTCGTTCGAGACAACCACCGCGCATTCGTAATCGTTCTTGAATCCATCCAGAAGCATTTGCGCCGCCAAGTTGACATCCGAACCTTTCTCCTGGGTCTTGATGACATCCACGTAGCCTTTGCCGTTTGCCAGCGGCATATTGGTCACGTGCGACAAAAAACTGCCCAAAACAATCTTCATGTTTGGCAGGGTTTTCAATGCGCGCAGATAGGTTTCCTGCCGCAGGCGTTTTTCGGGGTCGCTGGGACGCGCCTCCACCAAAGCAGTGAAGTAGTAAATGCGCTTGATTTGATGTCGCGGGAGCAGGATATGGCAAAGGGCGGAAAAATCCAGCCATTTATAGGGCGTGCCCTTCACCGCGCCGTAATAGAAGTTGAACCCGTCGATGTAAACGTTGGTGAGCATGGACTGTCCTTAAAAAAACAGAGACCGCCGTGAGGCGGTCTCGCACCGGGTTCGCGAACTACTACCGGGGGGTACGCCTCTATTATCGCCAAAAGTACCAAATTGTCAAGCCAGCGTTTTCCTATTTTACTTCAATCGTTTGAACGACAGTGCGTTCGCCGCCCTGGTCATCTTGAACGGAACAGGCGATTTTATGTTCGCCCTTATCTTCGAACTCATATTCGACCACCAGCAAGGGACGACCCGATTTTCTGTCTCGCAGGAAGGTATAGCCTTGCGTGGAAGTAAAATGCCCGTCACGGTGATCGAAATCCCATTGAACGTTTGCAATCGCGCCGTCTTTGTTCAGGCTGACCGATTCGGACTCCAAACGGACAAGACTCAGGCGTACAAAGTCAATTCTCTTATTTTCACGCGCCGCAAGGATTTCAGCCGCCTGGCGGGCGTCTTGACCAAAGTTCCAGCCGAGCATCACGCCATGATTGGCGCGCCGTTCTTCGTAAACGGCTTTGGCAAATCGCGCCACATCGTCTTTGGTAATGCGCGAACGGCGCGACTGCGAACCAACAAATAACGGCACTCCATAACGCACGCCATGAATTGATTCGGAGATTGTTTCTGGCTTGCCGCCAAAGGGGCGCACTACAAACTCGCGGAATTTCTCAATTGGGTAACCTTCCAGTTTGGGCGCTTCGTAAATCCCCCAATGTTCCACCGTAAAATCAGGCACGGGGAAGAGGTTGCCGATTTTTTCTTCCACCATTTTTGCCACGCGGTCTGCAGTGATAGAAACTGCAATACGGCTTTGGTCACAAGCAACCCAACGGCGGTTTAATCTTTGTGCTGTTGCAGAAGTAGTGCCGCCTCCGCAGAAAAAATCTGCAACGACATCGCCTTCATTGGTAGCAGCCTTTATTATTCTCTCAAGCAATTCTTCTGGCTTTTGGGTCGGATAACCAATCTTCTCCTTTGCTGCTCCATGCAAGTATCCAATCTGCCACACGTCGGGCATTGGTGCTCCAGGCGATTCCACTTCGGTTTGTCTCTTTACGACAGTACCATCTTCCGTTACTTCATCCTTAAGCCGAATCCCTTTGTAATCATGTAAAGTTCTTGGCGATAGTTCTGTAAATTGCTTGTTGAAAGTAAAACCGCTACTGCGAACATAATACAGAATCGAGTCGTGATTTCGCAAGAAGCCCCGATTACCATTGCCCCAGTTTCTGTATGACCAAATGATCTCATTTCTAAAAGAATCATATCCAAAGATTTTGTCCAATTCGACTTTGACATAATGGCTTGCGTGCCAATCAAGATGTACAAAAATAGAGCCAGTCGGTTTGAGCAAGCGTTTCATTTCCCACAGCCGCGCATTGAGCCACACAAGATAACCTGGCATGCCGCCTTCCCAGATATCGGAGAAGGAGCGCACTTCGTTCTTATCGCCAAAGATGACGTTGTAATTTCTGCCAGAGAAAAACGGCGGGTCAATGTAGATCAGGTCAATGCTTTCGGATGGCAATTGACGCATGATGTGTAGATTGTCGCCAAAAAACAAGCGGTTTGCCCCCGTTGGAAACAATTCGGCGCGTTTGCGGTCTTGCTTGTCTTCTTCAAGAAAGCGTTTGCCATGCCCAAACTCTACGCGCTACACTTCTTGAAATGGCAAGCGAATGGTCGGATAAGCGTGTTGAAACTTTGTTACTTTAACTTCGTGACGCCGCGTTTCGATTTCCCATCCAAATGGGGCTTCGTCCACTGGCACTGCGTCAAAGCGCGTAGGAAGTTGAAAATGTTCCTTCTGTTCGGGAATCGATTCTACGATTTCATCGGGCGGTTGAATGAATGAAATTTCAAGATTATCGGGTTTTTCAGTTTTTGCTTTTTGTGGCATGGCAAAAACATCATCCGCATTTGCAGCCTTCTTTGCGCCTTTCAGTGAAGGCGGTTCAACGCCAGTAAGTGATGTTTGGCTTTTTGGAACATTCTTTTTGCGCGGCATGGGTGAACTCCCTTTGGACTCGATTGGAGTAAATTATAGCATGGCAAACCGCGCCTTCCCGTCAAACCTCCGCAGGAAGGATTGTCAAAATGTACTGATATCTTTGGAAAAATGACAGTACATTTTTGGGAAAATGTACTGTCATTTTGGCAGACCGCCCCCTTGTCCTACGGACATCCCCCCAAATTCGCAGAATTTGGGGGGACTGAGGGGGCTACGCTTTCTCGAACTCGATGGACGGGTAGAACTTCCTGGGCGCGGCGGGATTCGACGGGTTGCCGCGCTCGACGACATGGTATAGCACAAAATCATGCAATCTCGTTGTACAATGGGGCGCATGAAAACCGAAACCGTCCACAACCTGACCCTCCCCAAGATTGGCTTTGGGACGTGGCTGATCGGCGGGGATACCCAGCCGCGCCCCGAATGGGACGACCGCTCGCTGGCCGCGCTCCACTCGGCGCTGGCGGTCGGCTATACGCACTTCGACACGGCGGAATCGTACGCCAAAGGCCATTCCGAAGAATTGATCGGGCGGGCATTACGAGAGACCAACACCAAACGCGAGGAGGTTTTCATCACCTCCAAAGTCCATCCGCGGCACCTGTCCTACAACCTGCTCCTCAAGGCCTGCGAAAACAGCCTCCGCAACCTCGGCACGGACTACCTCGACCTCTACCTGATCCACTGGCCGACTGCCGGCATGAACCTGGAAGAGGCTTTCCGCGCCATGAACAAACTCGCGCGCGAGGGCATGGTCAAACACCTGGGCGTGAGCAACTTCAACCTGCGTCAACTCAAACAATCGCAAAAACTTTCCGAGACGCCCATCGTCACCAACCAGGTCCCCTACAGCCTCACCGATCGCTCCTACGTGAAAAGCGGCATGTTGGAATACTGTCAACAAAACGACATCCTGCTCACCGCCTACTCCCCGCTTGACGAGGGCAAACTCCCATCGAACAAAACGCTCGAAAAGATCGCCCAGGCGCACGACGCCGCCATCTTCCAGGTCGCCCTCGCCTGGCTGGTCATGCAGCCGCGCGTCATCGCCATTCCCATGTCCTTCAACCTGAAGCACATCAAGGAAAATTTCTCCGCCGCCGATATCGAACTCACCAAAACCGAAATGCGCCAACTCACAAACCTCTAAAGCCTGTCTCGTTTTGCGTTTCCTCTTCATCTTTCATCTTTCATCCTTTGATGATCGCCCCCGACATCGAAATCACCCCCGACCAGGAAACCGTCCTCGAGCCGCTCTACCGCGTCCTCATCCACAACGACGATGTGACGCCGATGGGCTTCGTGACGCGCATCCTCGTCGCCATCTTCTTCCTCGGCTATCCCGAAGCGGTGGAGATCATGCTTGACGCGCACCACAACGGCATGTCGGTCGTCCAGATTTTGCCAAAAGCCGAAGCGGAGAAACGCATCAACAAAGCCCATTTCGCGGCGGGACTGGAGGGCTATCCGCTCCACTTTTCGATGGAGCCGGAATAATGCGGCAGGAAGCCGTCCCTCGGACACATTCCACGGCGCGGAATTTCCACAGCCGGGCGGGAGCCCCGTCAACAGGAAAGATATCGAAAAGATTGAACAGGCTGGGGTATAATTGCAATCGTCAATTACCTTTACCAATTACCGTCAGCAGTCTTCCGCTGTTTTCGATTGAGGGAAACTCAATTCTGTAACACACGCCCGACTTCTGAAGAACAGGAACCTCGTGAACTTCGAACAATTCAATCTCGATTCCCGCCTGATTGTGGGGATCAAAAAGGCGGGCTACGAAACCGCCACGCCGATTCAAGAGGCGGCCATCCCCGCCGCCTTGCGCGGACGCGACATCATCGGCACCGCGCAGACGGGAACGGGCAAGACCGCCGCGTTCGTCCTCCCCATCCTCCACAAACTGCTCGACGGGCCGCGTCACACGGCGCGCGCCCTCATCGTCACGCCGACGCGCGAACTGGCCGACCAGATCCACGACGTGATCCGCGTCCTCTCGGCGGGGACAAAGTTGAAGAGCGCAACCC
>DAOUMJ010000198.1:0-21795 GCA_034411715.1 Anaerolineales bacterium
TTTTGATCATTGTGCGGCTCGCCACGATTAGGTTGTATACCCTGATATACCAGATTTTACCCAATTTAAATGTTAAAATTTACCCCGTTTGGAGTATATTCCGAGTCGCAGAGCGGAAATTCTACGTTAAAATCAACCCCATGAATTATGCCACTCTCCGATCCATCGTCCGTTTCGTCATGAATCTCATCGCCGATGTGGAAGTGATCGGCATGGAGAAACTCTCCTCGGGTAATGTCATTCTGGCCGCCAATCATCTCGGACGGCTGGATACGGCCGTCCTGCTCTATGCGGTGGAGCGCGAAGACATCATCATGCCCGTGGCCGAGAAGTACAAAAATCATCCATTGTTTGGGGCTATTGGCCGCGCGGTGAACGCCATCTGGCTCAACCGTTTCGACGCGGATCACGCCGCCTTTCGAGAAATCCTGGCGCGCATGGAGAAGGGCGGGCTGATGGTCATCGCGCCCGAAGGGACGCGCTCGAAGACCGAGGCTTTGCAGGAGGGGAAGATGGGAGTCGCGTTCCTCGCGTCGAAAAGCGGATATTCCGTTCTGCCCGTGGCGCTGACGGGAACCGAAGACCGCCTCATCGTCCAGAACCTGAAGCGCTTTCGCCGTTCGAAGATCACCGCGCGGGCGGGCGAACTGTTCCGCGTCGACGTTCCGCCGCGCGGACGCGGCCGCGAGCAGGTCCTGCGCGCCGCCACCGACGAGGTTATGTGCCGCATCGCGGCCGAACTGCCCGAAAAATATCGCGGCTTCTACAAAGACCATCCCCGCTTGAAAGAATTGCTGGAAGAAAAACGAAATGCGTAATTTCCTGCGCTGGCTGATCCGCTCGCTCCTCCCTCTCATCGCGCGTGTGGAGACACGCGGCTATGAGAATCTCCCCGCCGAAAAAGGTTACGTGTTGGCGACCAATCACATCGGCATTTTGGATGCCATTTTGCCGTTCTACGCCCTCGACCGCTGGGACATCTACATCCCTGTGGCCGAAAAATGGGAGAAGAATCGCTTCCTGAAATGGCTGGGAAAATATTTCAACTTCGTCTTCATTGACCGTTTCAACCCCGACATCAAGGCCATGCGGAAGTTGATCCATCTGATGGAGGAGGGCAACGCGCTCGCCATCTCGCCCGAGGGGACGCGCAGCCGCGTCGGCGCGCTCATCGAGGCCAAACCCGGCGTGACGTACCTGGCGACCAAACTGAACCGTCCCATCGTCCCCATCGCCATCACCGGCACGGAGGACAAGGTGATCCTGGGAAATCTTAAACGATTGAGAAAAAGTCACATCACCGTCACGGCGGGGCCGCATTTCACGCTTCCGCCCCTGCCGCGCGAAAATCGCGACGAGGCGCTGAAACGCTGCACCGACGAGATCTTATGCCGCATCGCGGCCTTGCTGCCGGAGAAATATCGAGGGGTGTACGCGGATCACCCGGGGTTGAAGGAATTGCTGGCATTCACACAGGAGAAAAAATGAACGCGCAATCACCGTCTATGGAACAATGGAAAAAACTCTACGACCTCATGGCGCGCGTCAAGGAACTTGCGCCGTGGGAGTATATGCAGGAGGACGATATTTTCGGCGTCAAATTGCCCGGCAGCGAAACCCTGGGATTTGTCAGTGTGATGGGGACGCTCGGCGAACATCTTTCCGTTGCCGTGTATCAGGGCGAAAAAGGATTGTCGGGCTTCTGGCGGATGCAGGAACTGGGGCCGCGCCTGACGCCTGAATTCCTCTTCCAGGTGCCGCAGATCCAGGGATCGTTCGAGGACCGCGAGATGATCACCGCCGAAGATCGAAAGGTGATAAAGGCGCTTGGCCTGAAATTTCGCGGCAGTCAGTCCTGGCCGCAATTTCGAAGTTATCACCCGGCTTGTTTTCCCTGGTACCTCGAAAAAGACGAGGCCGAATTGCTGGCCTGCGCGTTGGAGCAACTTCTCGATATCGCCCCGCGTTTCAAGGAAAACCCCCGCATCTTATCACCCACCGATTCCAACGAGGATTACCTCGTCCGCGTCAAGCAGAACGACAAATGGGAAGATTCCGTGGCGCGCGTCAAATCTTCAATGGAAACCGTCCTTCGACTCAAAATGAACACGGATGCGCTTTCCGCGCTCAAGCAAATGCCGCCGAGCGGGATGGTTGTCGAAGCCGATCTGTTCATGACGGATCAACCCACCCAGGAGAAACGCGCAGAGAGACCGTATTTCCCATTTATGCTCATGCTGGCCGATCATGAAAGCGGATTCATCCTGACAAGCAAATTGCTCACTCCATTGCCCACCATCGAAGAAATGATGGGGGAGGTCCCTGCCCTGGTTGCGGAAGTCCTGGCCGAAAGACTTCTCCCCAGAAGGATCATGATCAAAAACGAAACGCTTTTCCATCTTCTTCAGCCGATGGCGAAGGAGGCGGGGTTCGAACTCACAAAGAGTTCCCGTCTGCGTTCCATCGAATACGCCAGAAGGGAATTGAAGCGATTTTTTGGAGACGGATTTTAGAGGAAGATCCCCTGACCGCGCTTCAGGAAGTTTCCTGCGCCGCTTCGACCCAGCCATTCGTTTCCGTCCACGATCATTTTCCCGCGCAGGAAAACCTTTTCGGGCATCCCGACTAATTCCCAACCCTCGAAAAGATTGTAATCTGTGCGGTGATGGCTGTGCGCCACGCCGTATTTCACCTTCTTTTCGGGATCCCAGATCACGATGTCTGCGTCCGCGCCGGGGACGAGCGCGCCCTTGCGGGGAAACAGCCCGAAAATTTTTGCGGGATTGGTGGAAGTGAGCGCCACGAACTGGTTGGCAGTGATGCGCCCGGCGCGCACGCCGTAGGTCCACAAAATGGGGAGACGGTCACCGACGGCGGGAAGGCCATTCGGGATTTTGGTGAAATCTTCCTTTCCAAGTTCCTTGCCGGGGATGGCAATCTCTTTTCCCTCATAGACGATTGGCTTCATCCCGTCGAAGAAAAACGGGCAGTGATCTGTTCCGACGGTTTGCAGAATGCCTTCGTGCAGTCCCTCCCACAAACGCGCGTTGTCCTTCTCCGTCCGCATGGGTGGCGAGCAGATCCACTTCGCGCCATCGGGACAGCGAAGATGATCAATCGTGAAGAACAGGTATTGCGGACAGGTCTCCCCCATCACCTTGACGCCGCGTTCGCGCGCGTATTTGAGCATGTCCACTTCGCCGCCCGCGTTGGTATGGACGATGTAGACCGGCGCGTCTGCCGTTTCGGCCATCGCGGCCAGGCGGAGGGTCGCCTCCACCGCGCCCGGCGCGGGACGCGTCCGCGCGTGCCATTCGGGAGAGACATTTCCCGCGGCCAATGCCTCGGCAACGAGAGTTTCGATCACATCCCCGTTTTCGCAATGCGCCATGACGAGCATCCCATTCTCCTTGGCGATCCGCAGCGCGCGGAAGATGCTGCCGTCGTCAATGCGGAGGCGTCCGTTGTAAGCGGTGAAGACTTTGAGCGTGGTAATGCCCATGTCCGCAAGCGACGGAATCTCCTTTGCGATCTGGTCATCGAATTTTGTCAGGTTCATGTGGAAGGAATAATCAATCGCGGCTTTCTTTGCTTTGTCCATCCACAAGTCAATGGAGTGTTTGAAGATGCCGGCCCTCACCCCCGGCTCCTCTCCGAGAGGGGAGTTGGCCCTCACCCCCGGCCCCTCTCCCAAGTCTGGGAGAGGGGAGTCGAGGGGAACGAAATCCATCACTGTCGTTGTCCCGCCAAAGGCCGCGGCCTTGTGGCCGGTGTAATGGTCGTCCGAAGAGACCGTGCCGAACATGGGCAGGTCGAAATGGGTGTGCGGGTCCACGCCGCCGGGGGTGATGAATTTGTCGGAGGCGTCAATGATTTCGGCGTTGGGATGTTGCAGGTTTTTGCCAAGCAGGGAAATTTTTTCGCCTTCGATGAGGATGTCCGCCTCGAATGTTTCGGAGGCGGTGATGAGGGTTCCGTTCTTAATCAATATCGCCATTGGATTCATCCTTTGCGGAATATGGCGCCTGTAATTCTTTTATCCCCAACAGCGCCATCAACACCTCGGGCGGAATATCCGCTTCGGGCAGGTCCGTTTTGTAGAGTTGTTCGTTTTCGGCGCGTTCCCGAAGCGAGCGCCAGAGCAGTTGACGCTCGTCGCTTTGAACGACAAGATCGTTGACCGATTTCGCGTCGAGCAAATATTCCCCCGTGGTGTAAAGAAAGGTGATGCGCCTCCACTTGTCCGCCAGGATGGGAGAGACCAGTTTTTCCAGCGTGCCGATCTGGATTTTGTAATATTCCTCATTGGCTCGCGGGTGATCCGCCTCGTCGCGCAGGAGTTCGGCGCGGGTCGCCAGTTCGTGGCCTTTGACTTCGGAAACGAATTCGATCCGCCCGCCGCGCTCGCCGAAACTCGCGGGCTGGTAGAACGCCAGGTAGTCCACCGCGACCACTTTGGGAGCGGTGCGAAGCGGGATGCGGTACCAGCCGAGGAGTCGCGCGATCTCGAGATCGCGCGGCGCCGGCAGGAACGCGACGAGGATCAGCGAAGTCGGTGAGATAGGCATAGTATATAGGGCCTCTGGAATAGCAAGGGGAAATTTTACTACAACTACATGAATCCATTTATATGAGCGCGCACCTAAAACTCTAATAATTCTCTCCCCCTGCATTTCAGTTTATGGTATAAGAATCTTGCCCTGCTGTGTTCGTGATGTGACTTTTACGTTTTGGGCCAACATCCACACAATGGGCCCTTATCTTCGTGGAAATAACGCGATAGGCCTGAGCCAAGGCGGCGTTTCCCGATTGGGGCCCACCTGCGAAAGCAGGTTCAAAACCCGGTTGCACACGGCACGTGCGGGGTACCTTTTTAATTCATCTTGACTTGTCACCATTGCGCGAGTAAAATGCCGCCAGTCTTGAGCAGGATTAACAACAGAATACACGGAGATTTAGCGGCTGGGTCTTGTCGTTTCCGTCACTGTGAGCGAAGCGATGCAGTCTCTCATAGAATCGAGATTGCTTCGTCGCACCGAACGCTCCTCGCAATGACGGAGTTGTGACAAGATCACGAGGTGGAGGTTCCCCCGTGCGAACGGGGCGCTAACTGCCCTCACCCCCGGCCCCTCTCCCCACTATGGGAGAGGGGAGAAAGGTGAAGCAGGAACATCGGATAGATCAGCGGATGCCTCTGGAGCCACGTCATTGGCTCCCTTCTCCCTTCCGAAGCAAGCGCATGAGCAATTGAGTTTACAAAAACTCCGTTGCTCCCGCCGAAAACCACGCGGTGACGCGTGGGACAGGGCGGCGCAGTGATACAGACTCATTGGGTCTGTTTGCTTTTGGAAGGGCTGTCTTTTTTAATACCCGTGTGGTTTGAACAGGCATGCCCGCGCGTGCCTGTTTTGTTTTTAAAGGCCCTCACCCCCAGCCCCTCTCCCGATTACAGGAGAGGAGTGATGAAAGGAAAAATGAGCAAGAATCGGGTGGCTTCCACATCGAACGACAACTACAATCTCCGCCATCAACAAACGGAGGTTGTTATGGAATCCATCTCTGAACGTTCACAAGATTACCGTCTCATCGAGCAGGCGATTCGTTTCATCGAGGCGAACGCGACGCGTCAACCCGAACTGGAGGAAGTTGCCGCGGCGGTGGGCATGAGCGAATTTCACTTCCAGCGGACCTTCACTCGCTGGGCGGGCATCAGCCCGAAGCGCTTCCTGCAATTCCTGACGAAGGAACATGCCAAGGAACTCCTCGCCCAATCGGAGAACCTGCTCGAAACAACGCATCGGGTCGGACTTTCGAGCCTGGGACGCCTGCACGATCTTTTCGTCGTCACCGAGGCGGTCACGCCGGGCGAATACAAGACGCGCGGCGCGGGCGTGACCATCCGCTATGGGATTCACTCCACTCCTTTCGGCAAATGCCTGATCGCCACAACCGAGCGCGGCATCTGTCATCTGGGTTTCGTGCAGACCAGCGAAGGCAACGCGGTGAACAACCTCGTCGCGGATTGGAAGGAAGCGAAGATGGTCGAAGACTACAAATCCACCGCCCCGCTCGTCGCGCCAATCTTCGACCTGAACTGGCGCGGACACGAGGCGCTCCGCCTGCACCTGCGCGGGACGAATTTCCAGATCAAAGTTTGGGAGGCGCTGTTGGAAATTCCTCCGGGCGCAGTGACCACCTACGAGCGCATCGCGGCGCGCATCGGCCAGCCCTCCGCCTCGCGCGCGGTGGGGACGGCGGTGGGACACAACCCCATCGCGGTGTTGATTCCCTGTCATCGGGCGCTGCGAAAGGATGGCGACTTCGGAAATTACCGTTACGGAAGCGCGAGGAAGAAAGCGCTGTTGGCTTATGAATCCGTCACTGCGAGGAACGAAGCAGTCTCCTCGTTGTAGGGGATTGCTTCGTCGGGAAGATCGCCCTCCTCGCAATGACGGAAACTGGAGAAAAATGAAAACCAAAATCTGGATTGCATTGCTGGCTCTCTACATCGTCTGGGGTTCGACGTATCTCGCGATTCGATTCACGGTCGAAACCATCCCGCCGTTTTTCTCGGCCGGGATTCGCTTCCTTATTTCGGGAGTCATCCTGTTCGCCTGGCAGCGCGGCGCGGGTCAGCCCCTGCCGACGCGCCAGCAGTGGATGTCCGTTGCCGTCATCGGCAACCTGCTCCTGCTCGGCGGGAACGGACTGGTCTCATGGGCCGAGCAAACCATCCCCTCGGGGATCGCGGCGCTGGTCATCGGCTCGATTCCCATGTTCATGGTGGTGGCGGAGGCCGTTCGTCCCGGCGGGATGCGGCCGACCTGGCAGGGCATTCTCGGCCTGCTGATCGGGTTCGTCGGCATCTTCATCCTCGTCGGCCCGGCGGAAATTACCGGCAGCGGGCTGAGGCTGGACCCGCTGGGGATCGCGGCCCTGCTGGCGGCCTGTCTCTTCTGGAGCATCGGCTCGGTTTACAGCAAGCATGCCGACCTGCCGAAGTCCACGCTGATAAGCACGGGCGCGCAGATGTTGACGGGAAGCGTTGGCCTGTTTCTCGTGTCGGCCGTTTCGGGCGAGTTGAGTGGATGGAATGTCTCTCTTGTCACGGCAAAATCGGCATGGGGCCTGGCGTATCTCATCTTTATCGGTTCGCTGGTGGGATTTGTTTCGTATGGCTGGCTGTTGCAAAACGCGCCCATCTCGCTCGTCTCGACGTATGCCTACGTCAATCCCATCGTGGCGGTGTTGCTCGGCAACTGGCTGGCCGCCGAGCCGCTGGAGCCGCGCATCTGGTTGGCGGCCGCGATCATCGTCGGGGCGGTGGTCTTCATAAACAGGAGCCGGCCGAAGGTCAGGGAGGAAGCGAAGAAAAAGGAGGAGGTGGCGGCGGTTGGAGAGTGATCAGTGTTCAGTGTTCAGTCATCAGTCATCAGAAAAAGGAGAAGAAAAATGGACGCAAAGGATTTGCTCAAACGAGTAAAGGAAGATAAAGTCAATTTCATTTCATTGCAGTTCACAGATGTGCTGGGCATGGTGAAGAGCGTGGACATGCCCCTGCACAATCTCGAGGGCGCGCTGGAGGACGGCGTGTGGTTCGACGGTTCGTCGGTGGAGGGCTTCGCCCGCATCCAGGAAAGCGACATGCGCCTGATCCTCGACCCCGACACGTACGCAGTGCTGCCGTGGTCGCCCGCGGACCGTCGGCGGGCGCGCGTGTTCTGCGACATCTACACCCCCGACGGCAAACCCTTCGAGGGCGATCCGCGCGGGACGTTGAAGCGGATGCTGGCCAAAGTGGAAGCGCGCGGCTGGACGTACAACATCGGCCCCGAACCCGAGTTCTTCCTCTTCAAAGGCGCGAACGGACATGGCACACATCCTGTCCCGCACGACGTGGGCGGCTACTTCGATTTCTCGTCGTTCGACGAGGCGGTGGTCGTGCGCACCGAGTTGATGGAAGCCCTGATGAGCATGGGGCTCGAAGTGGAGGTGGGGCATCACGAGGTGGCGCTCGGCCAGCACGAAATTGATTTCCGTTTTGCCAATGCCCTGCGCGCGGCCGATAACGTGCTGACGTTGAAATACACCGTGAAGGCCATCGCCGCCCAGCACGGCCTGATCGCCTCGTTCATGCCCAAGCCTGTGTTCGGCATCAACGGTTCGGGGATGCACTGCCATCAGTCGCTGTTCGACGACAAGGGCAACAACCTGTT
This sequence comes from Anaerolineales bacterium, assembly GCA_034411715.1. Taxonomy (GTDB): domain Bacteria; phylum Chloroflexota; class Anaerolineae; order Anaerolineales; family Villigracilaceae; genus Denitrolinea. The sequence goes on from DAOUMJ010000198.1 coordinate 8,217, forward strand.
CTTCGACGCGAAGGACGAAATGAAATTATCGAAGACGGCGCGCTCGTTCATCGCGGGGCAACTCAAGCACGCCCGCGCCCTGGCCGCGCTGGTCGCGCCGACGGTCAACTCGTACAAGCGGTTGGTCCCGGGGTACGAGGCGCCGGTGTACATCGGCTGGGCGCAGATCAACCGCTCCGCGCTGGTCCGCATCCCGCGCTACACCGAGGGCCGCGACAAATCCATGCGCGCCGAACTGCGCTTCCCCGACCCGTCCTCGAATCCGTATCTCGCCTTTGCGGGTATGCTGGCCGCCGCGCTGGATGGGATTGACAATAAGATGGAACCGCCTGCGCCGCTCAACAACGTCAACCTGTATCATCTTGACAAAGCCGAGCGCACGAAGATGGGCGTGGGTGAACTGCCCGGCTCGCTGGCCGAGGCGCTTGTGGAATTGGAGAAGGATGAGGTCTTGAAAGCCGCGCTCGAACCCGTCACGTATGAGGCTTTCATGCGCGCCAAATGGGAGGAGTGGGACGACTTCCGCCTGCGCGTGACGGATTATGAGATCGAGCGGTATTTGGAGGTGGCGTAGGGTTCAGTGATCAGTAATCAGTGATCAGTAATCCAGTGAAGATGAAACAGACCTCCGGGCCGCCGCTCGGAGGTCTGTTCATGCAATTCGGACTGCGACATCTCCCGATTTTGCCCAAAGTCGGAGACTTTGGAATCCGCGCCGGCAAGCCCAAAACCAGAGACTTTGGACTCCGCGCCGGTAGGTCTGCCTTGTTTCACGCCGCGAAGGGATTGAAGTTCGTGTCCCGGTCATAATAATCCTCCCCCTCGGCCTGCTTCAAGCGATTGACGGTCGCGTAGGTGACGGGCGTCATCAGCGCCTCGACCGCGCATTTGAAAAGGTAGTTGGTCAGTGTAAGGGTGAGAAACAGGCTCCACGGAAAAACGCCGAAGAGCGAAGCCACCGTCACGAAGGCAGCGGTGTCCACGAATTGGCCGACGAGGGTGCTGCCGATCGTCCGCGCCCAGAGATGGCGGCCATTAGTGAGGATCTTCATCTTTGCCAGCGTGAACGAGTTGGCAAACTCGCCGCTCCAGTATCCCGCCAGCGAGCCGAGAACGATCCCGCCGCTGGACATGCCGCCGAGGATGGCGAGGTAGGCCGCATCCCCGGCGTATCCCTGCCAGGTGGCCTCGCCCGGCAGAACCCCAGTAAGCGCGAACACACCCGCCGCCAGCGCGAGGCAGAAGAACCCCGTCCAGATGACGCGACGCGAGCGTTTGTAGCCGTAGACCTCGGTCAGGATGTCGCCGAAAATGTAGGAGAGGGGGAAGAGCAGCGTACCGGCGTCGAAGGCCATCGGCACGCCGAAGACGCTGAATCTCAAATCCACGATCTTGGCGGAGGAAGCCACGTTGCTGACCACCAGCACGGTCACAAAGGCCGCCATGATGAGGTCGAAGTAACGATAAGATTTTTCGGAAGTCATATATTTTCCTTCAACGGGCTCCAACGACTCCAGTCGTTGGAATTCCCAAATCGGGAGGCTTTGGACTCTGCATGACAGCGCTTTATTCCGTTTCGACGATCTTCGCCTTCTCGATCATCCTGCAAAACGAACACAGGTCGGTGGCGGTGGTGGGCTGTCCGCAATTGGGACAGGGATGGAGGATGGATTCCGCTTCGGGCGCGGGAGCAAACAGCCCCGTCTCGCGCGCCTCGAGGAAGCGCAGGTAGAAGTTCAGTTTCGCGCCGGGCTTTTCGTTCTCCAGGCGGTTGAGCAGTTCCTTGTAGTAGATCGAGGTCGCGCCTTCCGCAAACGGGCACTCCTCGTAAATGTATTCGATGCCGCGCAGGAGCGCGTAGGCCGCCATCTCGCGCTCGTAGAAGCGGCAGAGCGGTTTGACCTTGCGCGCCAACCCTGGCGACTCCCGCAAAACGGGGCTTTGCCGCCGCAGAAATTCCCCTGCCCATTGCAGCGTGTTGCCGAACAGCGCCGCGGCCTCGTCGTCGAGATTGTGACCCGTCGCCAGCGCGTCGTAGCCGAGATCGCGCGCGATGCGATTCATCACGTGACGTTTGGTCAGCCCGCACACCGCGCAGGGACGTCCCTGCCCGCGATGGGACGATTCGGCCAGCATTGGAATTGTCTGCCCATACTCCTGCGCCACATCCACGACGTGGAGGCGGAATCCGTTTTCTTCGGCGAACTTCTCGCTCAGGCGCCGCGACTCGTCCGAATAGCCGATGTCCCCATCAATGCCGAGGCCGATGTAGAGTCCGTCGGCCTGATAGCCGAGGCGGACGAGGATATCCCACAGTGAAAGCGAATCCTTGCCGCCCGAAACAGCGACGAGAATTTTTTCGCCGTGATGGAACATCCCGTATTTTTTGATTAAGCGCTCGGTCTGCTCCGGTATCCATTCGAGGTAATGTTCTTTGCACAAGGCCAGTTTGTGCTGGCGCATGTTGACCGAGGCTTTAGAGCCGCACTTCTTGCATTTCATGGGGAGGCACCTGTAATAGATAACCTGTGGCGTACTGCGTATTGATACCGTCATTGCGAGGAGGGCGCACTTCCCGACGAAGCAATCCCATCGTCGTACAGGGGATTGCTTCCCGAAGGTCGCAATGACGACTGAGCGCGATTTTTGTTTTCAAACATCAATCATACGCAATACGCAATATCAACCACCGGAGATCACCGCGACCAATTTCACCACTTCACCATCCTTGAGAATCTCGTCCTCCAGAATCATCTCGCCATCGCGCGTGGCAAGGACCGCCTCGGGCAGAACGCCGATCTTTTCCAGCGAGGAGAGCAGGGTCATACCGGGGCGGATTTCGTATTCCTTGCCGCGCAGGATCAGTTTGACGGTCATGATTCGCCGCGGGTCATCTTCAGCCCGTCAATCAACTCTTTGACATGATCGAGCATGGCCTGTCCGCGGAAACTGCCGTAGAGCAGGCGCGCCGCGGCCTCCTTGTTGATCTTCTTCGGCCCGCCGAGCGAACGCGCCAGTTTGAAGAGCAGGCCCTTGTCGCATTTGTCGAGCAGGTCGAGCGATTTCTCCACGCCCGCCGCGATGGACACGCGGCGGTCCCACAAGCGCGTCTCGGGCGGGTAGGCGTCCGACTGGTCGAACTCGAAGCAATAGGTGTGGAACAACTGATGCGCGGCCTCGTGAACGTATTGCCATTTAACGTGCGGCGCGCTTTCCTGGAAGAAGGCGTGCACCTGTTCCTTGAGACTGGTCAGGCTGAGATCGGAATTGGCTGTGCATATATCGAAGAAGCGGAAAATGATCTGCGGGCGATACTCGTTGGGCGTCATGCGGACTTTCTGATCGGCGAGGATCTTCAGGTATTCGTCCAGCAGGGCCTCGGGGATGTGCGCCGCCTCGGCGGTGGTCAGCGAGACTTCGATCTGGTTGTTGTCGTTCAAGCGGCTTTCGGCGATGTCGCTGGCCGCGTTGACGAATTCCTTGAAGTTGGCAAAGCCGTAGTTGCGCTCGCTGAAGGCGGGGTCGAGACGAAGCATGGCGTTTTTCAGTTCCGCGGCCAGCACCCATTCACCCTGCCGGGATTGGAGGACGCGGCGCAGAAGTTGACGTGCCTCAGTGATGTCGAAGGACGGAGCGACTTCGCCGCCCTCCTCGGCCTCGGCGGCGGGCTGCTCCGCCCCGACGAGACGATCATAGTAGATGAATTCGTCGCAGGCGTTGATCAGGTATTCCGCGCTGGCGCCGCTCACGCCCAGTCCCACCACTTTGAGGCCGCGCGACCGCAGGCGATGCACCAGTTCCGTGAAATCGCCGTCGCCCGAAACCAGCAGGATGTGGGTGATATTGCCGACGCCCTCGCCGAGCAGTTCCAGCGCGTCTATCACAATGCGGATGTCGGCCGCGTTCTTGCCGCGCTTGCTGGAGACATGCACCAATTCTACGCCCGAGCCGAGCAGTTCGCGCTGGCGGTCGCCTCCGTACGAGGACCAATCCGCGTAGGCGCGGCGCACCACCACGCGTCCGATTTGAGCCGCCGCCTCCAGCACCAGCGACCACTCCACGTCCACGTCCTTGCCCAATTTATCGGACGCGCTGATTTCGATGTTATCATAGTCAATGAAGACCGCGACTTGTGCGTTATCGTTCATAAACATCCCTTTCAATTATGGTTTTCTTCGTCATTGCAGGGGCGTTTGCCCCGAGGCAATCCCCGGTTATAGTGTAGGTTGCTCAGGCGGATGCGAATCGCCTCGCAAAGACGTATATCGAGGCAGAGTATATAATAAAGTGGAAAACTCGTATAGTGTCGGTATTCCAGGAGTTGTCGTATGCGTATCGGCATGATGGCAGATACTTACAAACCGTACATCAGCGGGATCACCAATTATATCGACCTGAACAAACGCTACCTCGAGCGCGCCGGCTACGATGTTTTCGTCTTCACTTTCGGCGATCTCGATTATCGCGATGGCGAGCCGCGCGTCATCCGTTCGCCCGGCCTGCCCATTCAGGATACGGGTTTTTATCTGTCGTTTCGTTACAGCCGCGCCGCCAAGCGTCTTTTGCAAAGCATGGATATCGTTCACGTACATCATCCCTTCCTCAGCGGCAGGCTGGCGCTCAGTTACGCGCGCCCATTGCACATCCCCATCGTCTTCACCAACCACACCCGCTACGACCTCTATGCCCAGGCCTATCTGCCGCTGATGCCCGAAGAGATCAGCGAGGGGCTGCTTAAGGCTTACATGCCCTCCTTCTGTGACGCGGTGAACCTGGTCATCTCACCCTCGGCAGGCATGGAAAAAGTTTTGCGCGGGCTGGATGTGGTCAGCCCCATCGAAGTCGTCCCCAACGGCGTGGAACTCGAGCGCTACCACGCCGCCGAGCCGCTTCCCCGCGCCGATTTCGGTTTCGACCCGGACGACATCCTCCTCATCTACGTCGGGCGTCTAGGCCGCGAAAAGAACCTGGATTTCCTCCTGCGCGCCTTCAACGGCGTCGCCCAGGCCTTCGACAACGCGCGACTCTTGATTTTGGGGGACGGCCCCGCCCGCGCCGACCTCGAAACCCTCGCCTCCGAACTCGGACTTGGGGCGCGCGTCCGTTTCGAGGGCATGATTCCCTACGACAGGCTTCCCTCCTACCTGGCGATGTGCGACGCCTTCGCCACCGCCTCGGTGACAGAGGTGCATCCCCTTTCGGTCATCGAGGCCATGGGGACAGGTCTGCCCGTGCTGGGAATCCATTCTCCGGGCGTGGGCGATACGGTCGAGGATGGGAAGACGGGCTTCCTCTCTCCCGAAGATGAAATCGCCTTCGCGGTCAAGATGACGCGCCTCGTCCTCGAACGCGACCTGCGTCGAAGGATGGGCGCGGAGGCGCGGCGGGCCTCCGCGCAGTATGCCATCGAACGCACCACACAACTCATGCTCGAACAATACGAACGCCTGGTTCGAGAGGCGGCGCCGCGCCGCCAGGGGTTGCGCTTCCGAATCCGCAGTTTTTTCGAGAGGCACGTTCGATGAGTTCCCGGCAGCGTGTGGGACGCTGGGGCGAGCAGGCCGCGGCGGAGTATCTCGAAAAGCAGGGCTACCAAATTCTGGCGCGTAACTTCCGCTCTTCGCGCGAGGAAATAGACATCGTCGCCCGCCAGGAAAATGCGCTGGTCTTTGTGGAGGTGAAAACGCGCTCCTCCAATCGCTATGGCTATCCCGAACATTCCGTCACGCCGCGCAAGCGCCAGCGCATCCTGCGCGCGGCTGAAACATACATCCTCGAGCATCCCGAATTCCGCACCTGGCGCGTGGACGTGATTGCCGTGGAGGGCGAGACGGGCAAGGCGAAAATCGTCCACTTCGAGAATGTGACCACTTATGATAAAATGTAGTCACAAAGGAGATCAAGATGGCTGAACTGACTGTCGGTATCCGCGATTTCAAGGCCAATTTAAGCACCTATCTGAAAAAACTGGAGAAAGGCCAGACAATTGCCATTACCTCCCACGGCAAGGTAGTGGGCCGTGTGGTGCCGGCAAGAACTGAGGATGATATTGCCGCGCGCATGAAGGCACTGGCTGATGCTGGCGTGGTTTTGTGGAATGGAAAAAAACTAAAACCGGCCAAGCCCGTTATTATCAACAAGAGCGATAAACAGGCGTCCGATATCATTCTAGAGATGCTCAATGAATCTCTATACTGATACCAGCACGGTGATCAAGCTTTACGTCCAGGAGAATAATTCGGACGAGGCGCGTGAGTGGGTGGAGCGTTCGGTCGGAGTTGCTACGGGTTTGTTGACCCGCGCAGAAGTTGCTTCGGGAATCAATAGATTGTTCCGAATGAATTTTCTGAATGAAGATCAATATACCCGGGCATTGAGCGATTTTCGTTCAAAGTGGGAGTCGTATACTCGTATCCCAATCTCTGAACAAATCGTCGCTCGTGCCGATTTTCTGATTTGCAAGTTTGTTTTACGCGGTTACGATGCGGTTCATCTCGCCTGCGCGCTTACATGGCAGGAATCTCTGCGGGATTCCGTCACGCTCGCAACCTTCGACAGCCATCTTCACGAAGCCGCGAGGGAGGCTGGTTTATCCGTTCTTCCCGAATAATCCTTGAACGTTTAATTAGACCTCTTGCGGAAGCGCGCTACACCTGCCCTGGCGGGCGGTGCCAGGGGAGATCGCGCAATACGCCCCGCGTAAGAGACGTTCTCTAACGTCGGCTGACTTATGCAAGAGGTCAATTATCAAAAAGCCAGAGCATTTCGTCTCTGGCTTTTTTTATCCTTCATCTTTTATCTTTCATCTTTTCCTACATCATCCCCATCACCACCGCCAGCAACACCCCTCCCGCGATGACGCTTCCCAACTGACCAGCCGTATTCGATCCCATCGCGTGCATGAGGATAAAGTTGTCGGGGTCTTCCTCCAGCGCCATCTTTGCGGACAGGCGTCCCGCCATTGGGAAGGCGCTGATTCCGCACGCGCCGATGAGCGGATTGACCTTTCCGCCCGTGACGAAGGCCATTAATTTCCCAAAGAGCAGGCCCGCGATGGTATCCACAACAAAAGCCAGCAGGCCGAGGCCGAGGATCATCAGCGTCTGCCACTGGATTCCTGCGGCAGGATCGTAGAGAAATCTTTCGGCGGTCATTGTGGCGCCGATGGCGAGACCGAGGAAAAGCGTGGCGATGTTGATGATCTCGTTTTGCGCGGCCTTCGAGAGACGTTCCACCACGCCCGCTTCGCGCAGCAGGTTTCCGAGCATGAGCGCGGCGATGAGCGGCGCGGCCGAGGGCGCGATCAGGCTGACGGCAATCGTCACGACGACGGGGAACGCGACCGCGGTTGCACGGGAGATGGGGCGCGGCGCGTAGTCCATGCGGATCAGTCGCTCTTTGCGCGTCGTCATCAGGCGCATGATGGGCGGTTGAATGATTGGGATGAGACTCATGTACGAGTAGGCCGCGACCGCAATCGGTCCGAGAAGATGCGGGGCGAGTTTGCTGGTCACATAAATGGCGGTCGGTCCGTCTATCGCGCCGATCACGCCGATGGACGCGGCTTCGTTCAGCGGAAATCCGAGCGCGGCCGCCAGCAGCAAAGTCCCGAAGATGCCGACCTGTCCCGCCGCGCCGAGCAGCGCAAGACTCGGCTGCGCCAGGAGGGGGCGGAAGTCAATCATCGCGCCGACGCCGATGAAGATGAGCAGGGGGAAGAGTTCGGTCTCGATGCCCGCCTCGTAGATGACGCGCAGGAAACTTTCCTCGGCGTAGGCCGACATGCCCAGGTTCGCAAGGATGCAGCCGAAGCCGATGGGCAGGAGCAGGACGGGCTCGTACTCTTTCGCGACCGCGAGATAAATCAACACGCCGCCGATGAGGAGCATGACTCCATTTGCCCAGCCGAACGAAAGCCCGCCGAAAATGTTGGACAGCAGTTCGAGCAGGTTCATTCGAACTCCAACAGGGGTTGTTTGTGCGTCACGGTCTGGCCTGCGGCGGCAAGCACCGCGGCCACCTTGCCCTCGCGCGTCGAGCGGATGCTGTTCTTCATCTTCATCGCTTCGATCACCAGCACTACCTGGCCGCTTGCAATCTCATCGCCAGGCTTGACGAAAATTTCGGCGATGGTTCCAGGCAGGGGAGCGGGGATGATCTTCGCGTCGGCCGCGAGGGACGGGGCTTCCATCTTTTTGGGCGCGGTTTTTGCGGCCTTGCTCACTTCTTTCCTGGCGCTTCGATTTTGCTCAGCGCGAGCCTGGGGTCGAGCGTTGTTTTCAGGCGCGACTTCGAATCGCTCCCCATCCACAATCGCGACGATAGGACGCGCGTTCAGGTCTTCGATCTCAACGGTGTAGGTTTTGTTGTTGATGTTTACGTTGATTTTCATGGTAGATTTGCGGTTTGATGGTTGGAGTTCTTAGTACCGCAACATTCATGTTGCCTTTGGATGTCGCAAGATAAATCTTGCGGTACTATTTTCCTCTTCGATTCGACTCGCCTTTTTGTGTCATCTGGCGCGTCCGCATGCCCAACTGCCACGCGCCGATGATGGCGGGTTGCGGAGGCGTGATTGGCCGCGCCGTGGATTGCGCCTGCTCGGCCAACGCCACAGCCACCGCAATCGCCGCCGCGCGTTCTTTCTCCCCTCTCCCGTAATCGGGAGAGGGGCCGGGGGTGAGGGCCTCGCGCTCGCGAAACACCCTCGTCATCGCCGACATCAATCCCGCCAGCAAAACCAGCGCGGCAAACACCAACCCCATTCCAAGAACCGAAATCCACAACGATTGAGTTATCACGCTCATCCTAATTCCTTACGTAACACGCAACACGCAATACGAAATCGTAAATCACACCGGAATATTCCCATGCTTCCTCGGCGGCGCGGGGGCGTACTTGTCGCGCAGCGCGGAAAGCGCGGCGATGATCTTGGGACGCGTCTCTTTCGGCTCGATGATATCGTCCACGTAGCCCGTGGCCGCGGCGTGGTAGGGATTATTGAATTTCAGGCGGTATTCGTCCGCGATGCGTTTGCGTTCCGCGGCGGGATCGGGCGCGGACTCGATCTGCTTCTTGAACAGGATGTTGGCCGCGCCCTCCGCGCCCAGCACGGCGATCTCCGCGCTCGGCCATGCGTACGTCACGTCCGTGCCGAGATATTTGCTGGACATCACAACGTACGCGCCGCCATACGCCTTGCGCGTGATGACGGTCACTTTCGGGACGGTGGCTTCGGAGTAGGCGTAAAGCAGTTTCGCGCCGTGACGGATGATGCCGCCGTGCTCCTGCGCGATGCCTGGCAGGAAGCCGGGCGAATCCACGAAGGTGACGAGCGGGACGTTGAAACAATCGCACATACGAACAAAGCGCGTCATCTTGTCCGCGGCGTCTATGTCAATCACGCCCGCCATCACCGAAGGCTCCTGTCCAACGATTCCGACGCTGTGCCCGCCGATACGCGCGAAACCGACGATGGCGTTGCGCGCCCAGTGCGGTTGCAGTTCGAGGAACGAGTCCTTGTCCGCCACCGCTTCGATGACCTGGTGCATAACGTACGGCTCCTTCGGATCGAGTGGGACGAGGCTGTTGAGCGACTCATCCATCCGCAGCGGGTCGTCTCCATTCTGGACGAAGGGCGGGTTCTCCACATTGTTGGAGGGGAGGTGGCTGAGAGCGCGCCGCGCCAGCGACAACGCCTCCTGCTCCGAACTCGCGGAGAGATGCGCCGTCCCGCTGACGGAGGTGTGAATCCCCGCGCCGCCCAGAGACTCAGGATCAATCACTTCGCCTGTCACCGCTTTGATGACTTCGGGTCCCGTCAGGAACATGAAGGATTGTTTCTCGACCATGATGATTAAATCTTGCAGGGCAGGCGAGTAGGCCGCGCCGCCCGCGCAGGGTCCGAGCATGACGCTGATCTGCGGGATGACGCCCGAATATTGCGCGTTGCGTCGGAAGATTTCGGCGTAGCCGCCCAGGGCTTTGACTCCCTCCTGGATGCGCGCCCCGCCCGAATCGATGAGACCGATGCACGGCGCGCCGTTGCGGAGGGCGAGATCCATCACGCGGCAGATCTTGTGACTCTGCATCTCGCTGAGAGTCCCGCCGTAGATGGTGAAATCCTGGGCGTAGACGTAAACCGTCCGCCCGTCAATCTGGCCATAGCCTGTCACCACGCCGTCGCCGAGGAAGGATTCGGTTTCCAGGCCGAGTTCGTCGCCTGCGCTGGTGATGAAGGGTTCGAGTTCGTTGAACGTGCCGGGGTCGAGCAAGAGGTCGAGGCGCTCGCGGGCGGTCAGTTTGCCTTTGGCGCGCTGTTTGGCAACGCGCTCCGCGCCGCCGCCCTGGCGCGCTTTTGCGCGGTTTCGTCGCAATTCCAAAATTCGGGGGTCTTCTTGCATGGAAACTTCCTTTTCAGTCATTCTTCGTTCCATTCCACAGGCTTGAGCAGCGACCAATCCATTCCGCGGACCCGCTCCGCGCCCAACCGTCTCCAGGTTTCCACCGCGCGGGACAGGTCGGCGCGTAACTTTGCCACGTTCACCCCGCGGCAGGAGTCCGGCCAGCGGTTCAGCCATTTCATGCCGCGTTCGCACACCTTGATCGCGCCGCTGTAATTTCCGCGCCGCATGTGCAGGTAAACCACTGCGGCCTGTAAAATTCCGCGATAGAGATCGCGGATGGGACCGCGCTCTTCCCGCCAGGCCAGTTCGAGCGCCTCGTGCGCTTCGAAGTACGCGCCTTCGTTGAAGCGACGGAGTCCCTCGATGGCATAAGGATGGAGAGGAGGGGCGGAGCAGTCGTCCATAAGCGGAGTATATCAGGAACATCCCGCCCGGCCGTAAGGGGGACTTTTGTTACAGAAATTATCCGCCGGTGCGATACAATGCGCCCATGCGAATTCTTGCGATCATTTCAGGGGAATACGGCGCGCGGCACGTGAAAAACATCCGCGCCCACTGCCCGCCGGGCTGGAGCGTGGAAACGTGGAAGGCGCCCGCGGCTTTTCCGCTCATCATGGACTACCCCGAAGATTACCTGCCGCCCGGTTTTTCCCCGTGTGACCTGATCCTGTCCTTTGCGGAGAACAAGTCGGTGGCCGAGTTGATCCCCGAGATCGCCAAAATGACGGGCGCGCGCGGGGTGGTGGTCGCGGTGGACAACGAAGCCTGGCTGCCGCGCGGACTGGCGCGTCAACTGCGGGGATGGCTGGAGCGCATGAACGTGGCCTGCGCCACTCCCAAGCCGCTTTGTTCCCTGACCGAGCGCGACTACAAAGTGACCCGCCGCGAGCGCGAGACGTACGAAAGCGACGTGATCGGCGAATTTGCCCGCTGCTTCGGCCAGCCCGACATCCGCCTCACACTGGACGAGGAGACGCGCACGATTGCCTCGGCGGTGGTCCAGCGGGACGCGGTGTGCGGCTACGCCCGTCACGTGGCCGGGAAACTGATCGGCCTCTCCGCCGACGAAGCCGAGGAAAAGGCAGGGCTGTTCCACCATCACTTTCCCTGCCTGGCCAGCATGGTCAAACTCAACGATTACAACCACGATACGCTCATGCACGAGTCGGGACACCTGCTGCAGGAGAACCTGGCCGAGCAGTTGAAGCCTTTCAAACGCACGCGCTACATTGCCCCATCGGGAAGGGTGGACGACGACGGGGAATCGTGAGCGGTGGGGCTTACCATTTCTCCCAATGCACCATCTCATCCAGCGGCCTTCGCCCGCCCTTCTTCGGCGGCGCGGACAATTTCTCCTCCTCCAGCGGGTAGCCAAACGAGAGCGCGATCCGCAAATGCCAATCGGGGGGAAACCCTAAAATCGCGCGCGCCCGCTGCGGGTCATAGATCGAAGCGAGGCAGGAACCGATTCCCAGTTCCCACGCGGCGAGTTGCATGTAGGCCGCGGCCTGTCCGGCGTCGAACAAGTCCTGGAATTTGCCTTCGGGGTTGGGAGTCAGGATGGCGATCCCCAGCGCGGCGCCCGCCAGGTGTCCCGCGTACGCGCCCGTTTCCGAGAGGGCCTGGAGGGTGGGTTTGTCGCGGATGGCGACGAACTGCCAGCCCTGCTCGTTCTTGGAGGATTGCGCGCGCCGCCCGGCGTTCAGGATGGCGCGGATGGCTTCGCCGGGCAGGGGACGCTCCTGGAATTTTCGCACAGCGCGCTTTAATTGAATGGCGTTTGAGACGTTCATGGTTCCTCTATCTGCATCCATCACTGCGAGCGCTTCAGCAGGCGCAACGTAAACTCCGCAAGGCCGCCTCCCGGCTCGCGGCGACGGGGCGATGGTGGTGAATTTCGTTTGCGGTGTTTTGATTTTCTAAAATAACCTTGACATATTCAAAAATATATTTATACTTGTTCAAGTATTGTAAAATCAACTTTGATAATATTGATATTTCAATCCAAAATTCCAACTTGCAACTGATGACCCGCCTGTGAAGTGGAACGCGAAGTGTGCGCTTCACAGTGATTCTATATTCAATCGCGCCATTCGTCCATGCAGGCGCGTTGACCTTGAGGCATCCATGACCGCATATCTTAGCAACCAAAACCGCCGCATTCTCGGTTTTCTGGTCGGCGCCGCTTTTGGGCTGGCCTATTCCTGGGTGGCGCAATTCATCAACGTTTGGGCTTTGCCCGGCATCCCGCTCTACGAACCGCCCATCGGACGCGTGGGATCGATTGTGCTGACCGCGCTGGTGTTGGGATTGCTCGGCCTGATCGTGGCCTGGGACCTGGAATCTCTCTGGGGGCTGCTCATCGCCGCGCTGACGGGCGTCGTACTGACCTCTTTTCAGGCCTATCTCAATTCAGGCGAGACGCAATTCTTCAAGAGCATCATCGTGTTCGTTTTCACCTTCATGCCGCGCCTCGTATTCTTCCTCCCGCTGGGGCTGTTCTTTCGCTGGCTGACCGGCACGCTGGAAGACGCTCTCCTGATTTCGCGCGGCCGCCTTCGCCGTCTCGCCGTTGCCGTGTTCGCCCTGGTCGCGGTGGCGGTTATCGGCGGACGGTTCTCCCTTCTCCCTGAGGAGGCATTGATTTCCATGCAGAAGGCGCACGGACTGCTGGTGGAATCCATGTCCATCGAGGATCGCAACGCGCTTCCGCCCGAACTGCTGCTGGTGGACGGATTCGTGGAATACGCCGAAGGTCCCTACACCCTCGAATGGAGCAGCGAAGCCGATCGCCTGCCTGTCACCCGCCCGCACGTTTCTCTCGATACGCTCGAATCGCTCGTCATCTATCGTTTCGAAAACGGATTTGTTTTTGGCTGCGTGTTCACGCCCCCCTCTTACAAAACCGCCTGCGCCAACATCAGCCGCATCCCGCCGCGTTGATCCCAGCGCCGCGCACTTACCATCCCGAGGGACACACCCTCGCCCACCGCAGGCGCGGTCACCTTCCCGTCCGCAAACGAAGCCACACTGTCCCCGACTTTGATGTCTTCTGTTTAGCAAGCTTTTGTTTGAGGGCGGATTCAACTCGTAAGTGCAACAGGCAGCTCGAAGAATACCTCAAAAGGGGTCAGGAAAGCAAGGCTCTTTCGAGGCCTGTGATTGAGTTTGTC
>DAOUMJ010000199.1:0-6185 GCA_034411715.1 Anaerolineales bacterium
TTTTGATCATTGTGCGGCTCGCCACGATTAGGTTGTATACCCTGATATACCAGATTTTACCCAATTTAAATGTTAAAATTTACCCCGTTTGGAGTATACGATGTAGACATTCCTCTCAGCCTGCGCTTCATTGCACAGACAAACGCTCACCTGCTTGGACGTTGCCGCGTCTCTCTCGACGGGGAGCGGGTCGCGGCCATCCAACCTTTGGACTCCCCCTGGGAGATTGACCCCGCGCCCCTCCCACTGCGAATCCTGACACTCAGCCCGGACGCGAATCCCGCCGTTCGCGCGCCGACCCATCTCCGCGTCCAATCCAAACATGGGGACTACAATCTGCCGCTCGAACCCAAACGCGCCTTCCTGATCAGCCTGGAATCTGACCTGCAGCGTCTCGACCCCGACCTGATCCTGACCGACTACGGCGACACCTGGCTCTTTCCGCAATTGGAAATCTGGGCGAAGGAATGTGGCATCGAGTTCAACCCCAACCGCGATGAAAACAAAGAAGTTCTGAAGCGCCGGGCAGACAGTTATTTCGCTTATGGTCAGGTGGTGTATCGCGGCGCGCAGGCACACTTGTTCGGTCACTGGCACATAGACCGCCGCAACGCCATGTCGTTTGGGGAATACGGGCTGGAAGGCGCGATGGAGCAGGCGCGCGTCACCGGGTTGGGCGTGCAGGAGATGGCGCGCAAATCTCCCGGCGCGGGGATCACTGCCATGCAAATGCTCACCGCGCTGAGAAGCGGGGTAATGGTCCCTGTGCAAAAGCAACAAGTCGAGGGAACAAAGACACTTGCCGAATTGATCCGCGCCGATCACGGTGGATTGATCTACCAGCCTATCATCGGCGTCCATGGCCACGTGGCGCAGATTGATTTTTCTTCGATGTATCCAGCCATCATGGTCAAGCACAACATCTCGCCGGAAACCGTCGGCAAAGAAAACATCCCGGAAGGGTTGGTTCCCAAAACTTTGCGGCCCCTACTGGAAAAGCGCCTGATGCTCAAAAACATACTATCGGATCTCAATCCGCGCGATTGCCGCGCGGAAATTCTCAAGGCACGCGCTGCCGCACTCAAATGGCTGTTGGTGGTTTGCTTCGGCTACCTGGGATACAAGAAGGCCCGCTTCGGCAAGATCGAATCCCACGAAGCCGTGACCGCCACGAGCCGCGAGTTGATGCTGCAAGCCAAGGAAGTGGCCGAAGACCTGGGATTTACCGTCCTGCACATGTACGTGGATTGTCTGTTTGTCCAGCAGGAAGGCTTTGAGCGACCGTCCGATTTCACTCCGCTCATGGACTCAATTGCGGATAGAGCGGGAATTCCCATCGCATTGGAAGGAATATTCAAGTGGGTTGCTTTCTTGTCGTCCAAACGGGATGCGCGCGTGCCTGTGCCAAATCAATATTTCGGTGCATTCCTGGATGGAACTCTCAAATATCGCGGCATTGAACTCCGCCGCCGCGACACAACCTTATGGGTGCGAAAGATTCAACTGGCCGCGCTCGAAATCCTCGCCCGGGCTGATTCGCCGGACGAATTGGCGCGCCATGTTCCCGACGTGCTTTCACTTGTGGAACGCGCCAAACGCGAATTGAGCGCGGGTCGCGTTCCGCTGGATGAACTGGTTGTGCGGCAGAAGTTGAGTCGCGAACTGGATGGATACAAATCCCCTTCGCCCGCGGCGCGCGCGGCCAGGCAATTGCAGGCGGCTGGACGCGAACTGGCGCCCGGCCAGTCGGTGCAGTTTATCTTTACACGCGGCACCCCCGGAGTCCACGCCTGGGAATTGGAGGAGAAACCGAATCCCGCCAGGGTGGATACCCAACGATACAGCGCCCTGCTGGATCGGGCAATTCGAACCGTGCTCGATCCATGCAAGGCGCTGTGTGCACCCGTGCAGGCGCTGTTGTGAAATTACTGCTCCTTCATCAATCCAATCCCGGCGGGATGGTGATGAGAACCTGATTCAAATACTGTCCTTTGCGAGGATTGACGCGTACCAGGTAAATGCCCGGAGCCAGATTGAGTTCGAATGGATCAATCGTCACCGTAGTGGTGAAGCGTTTTGGCAGGATCGTACAGATCGCGCCGGGCATCCACACACCTCGTACCCGAATCGTGATGGGCGTGATGGAAGTGTCAGGGTTGGGTTTTCCGACTACGGGCTTGTCCACGACAAGGTTGGTGCAGCCGGGCGGAAGCGCGCCGTCAATGCGGATGCGCGGCGGGAATCCTTCGAGCAGGCTGACCTTCTTGATCGCCGCCAAAACTCCTTGAAAGCCCGCACCGGGATCTGTACTGCTATCTTGTGCAAATGCGGGTGCGGCCTGTAACGCCATGCTCATGGCAAGCACGAGGGCCAGGCAGGTTACGAACATTTTTCTGAACATCGTTTTTTCCTTTCTGCTTGAGGATGAAAGTTTCTTCAACGGCGGTCTTTCGAACGAACTTGAAAACCGCCGGATGATTCACGGCTACTGTTCCGGCCAGCCGATCTGTCCCTGGCCTTCGCGTACCGCCCAGTAGATCGTCCCGCCCCAGTTCCAGGAACGCGCATAGCGCGGATTGTCAATGCGGTTGTTGTCGTCCATGCGGCGCAGGGTCAGGTTGTTGTCCCAGTAGGCGTCGGCCACGCCATCGCCGTTCAAGTCGGCGGCCAACGCGGGCGGGAGTCCATCCACCGCGCTGGGCGGGATGTTGCCTCCTTCACGGTGCGGACGCCATTCGTACCCGGTGATCTCGGTATGCCCGCTCCCGCCTCCGCAGTTGTACGAGCCGCTCCCATCCGGCCCCGAGACGCATTCCTGAATGGCTGTGTATTCGAAGTAGCGCAACTCCCAGGTCAGGAGATATGGCGCGCGTCCGAAGCCCACGAACAGCGGGATGTCGGCAGGGAGTTCCTCCAGGCCAAGAATGCTTTCAGCGAGCGGCCCTCCGCCCACCGCCGGATGAGACGGCACCTCCCATTGGATGATGCGCGGATTGCCGGTCTCACCGCGGTCGGGCAGGATCAGTTCGCCGATGCGCGGCAGGTAGATGAACATGCTCGCGGCCGGGCTCAAGGTGAGGGTCAGGCGCAGGTCGCGCCAATCGCCCACCTGCGGATTTCCCGGCGAACCGCCGCCGTAGGGAATGTAGGCGACGCTGCCGGACCCGGAGGCGGTGTTCAGGCCGCCGTTGCGGAGCGCGGTCGGCCAGCGCACGAGCGTGGCGGGATACGGACGCACATCCAGGTAGATGGGCGGGAAGGAGACGCGCGCGGTCACGTTCCATTGCGAGGCCTCGCAGGTGATCCCGCCCGCGCCCACGGTCAAGGTAGTGCAGGGATTGGGAGGCGGAGGCTCGACCAGGGTGCAGGGGAGGTCGTCCACCGCGTCGCCAGCCGCCTCGATGATCTGGCCGGTGCAATTGTCCACGATGGCCGGAAAGCCGGAACAGGTTTGGGTGGAGGGATTGTAGCCGGTGATCTGGTATTCCATGTGTGTGCCGGGCGTGCAACTTCCTCCGCCTCCGCCGCCTCCACCCCCACCGCCTCCTCCACCGCCGCCCGTCGTGCAGACGATGCTCCCATCCGGTTCGTAGTGACAGGTTGGATTGGAGGCATGCGCTTGGGCAGGATGGACAACCAGGAGCGACAGGGCGACCAGCAGGTAAAAGGACTTGACCCGCTTCATGGCGTCACCATCAACCCATCCAGGATGGCTTGCTGGTCAGCGGGATCATTGAAATCGCGCCAGCCTTCGGGAAGAGGCTGCTGGGTCAGGCCGTAGCGACGTGTCAGCCAGGCGAGGTCCCAGGGCTGCGAATCGAACAGGGTCGCGACCGTGAGGCGTTCCTGATCCGTTTTTGCAAAGTCCTGGATGGTGGTCTTGGGGTTGTTCTGCGTGCCAAGCCAGACCCAATAGCCATCGCCAACGTAACCGAACAACAGGAACGAACGCGTCGGGATGGCGGGCGCGGTGAAATAATGCTCGCCGAGTTTGTACACGATGTGAGTGTTCCCGGCATCCTCCACTACCACGCAGATCACAGGGTACTCCCCGCCCCAAATCTCGACTTTGTTGCCAACCACGTTCGAGGTGCGGAAACAACCGCGCAGACCATAGGCCACAACGGGTTTACCCTGACCATCTACGCGCCACTCGACGAAATCCAACGTGGGCGGGATGAAACTCACGGCCACATCCTGCGATCCGTTGGAATCGCTTTTGGGAATGGCGATGTGATCCATTTGACGCATGGGCAGTTCACTGAAGCCCAGGAGTTGCCGCGCTTGTTCGCGGCTATACCCGTTGCGTACGGCCAACGCCCATGCGACGGTGTACGCCAGACCGTCATAGACACAGGCGGGCTGGATCACCTTGTAGTTCTGCTCGATGACCGGATCGCTCAGACTCCATTTATTCGAGTCAACCGGACAGGGAAGTTTGGTCGGCGGAACGAGCGGAGTGGATTGTGTGGGGGTCGCTGACTCCGTTTCGATTCGAGGCGCGTAGGTTTCCTTCATCACATACTTCAACATGATCCGGTTGACCTGGATTGCCGCGCTTACACCGAGGACAGAAAACAGGATCAGGCCTGCCACCAGCGCATACTGGCGCGGCTGTCTGCGACCGGCCAGGTCGGTGAAGGTCAGGCCATCCAGAATGGTTTTCCAAAGTTGTTTCAAATTCTTCTCCAAAAAAAATCATTGATCGCCGCGTGTCACGCCGTGCGCCAAATAACCGATGGCGCGCACCGTGATCCAGCGGGCGGGCAGAAGGATGCCTGCGGAACGTGTCTGCGCTTCCAGCAGGCAGGCGGGTCGTCCCTGATGACGGCCACACGATACGAAAACAAGTTGGGCATAGGATGGCCGCTGGGCTTCGAAATAACTCAGCGCTATTCCATCTCCGGCTTGTGTGGCGGTGATCGTGCCATCCGGCAGGACGGTAATCTCCTGCGCCCCGGCGTGCGCGGCCAGGTCCGCCGCGGCCACGGTCTCCATCACGCGCGCGTTCGTCACCATGTAATCCAGGATGCCCAACAGGAAGAGCGACATCAGCGGCAGAAGGATCGCAAAGAGCAGAATGGATTGGCCTCTCTCGGTTTTCAGGTGTCGGGTATCAGGTGTCAGGTGAATACATCTGGAGCGCAGACCTGATACCTGACACTGAAGCACTTGATACTTCCTCATCGCCACCTCGCCTTCCAGGTTTCGGAACGGGAGACGAACCACTCATCGCTCCACTCGCCATCACTCAGCCCCAACAAGCCATTGAACAAAACCGGGGCATGAAACGAAACCTGGCAACGTCCCGCCTCGCCCGCGCCGCTCGGGGGCTGAACCTCGACCCGGTATTCCACGCCCAAGGTGGCGGACCAGTCCGCGTTCAACGTTTGCCAGGCGATCATGCGGGCATTGTGTTCCGCGCGCGCCGGATCAGGTGACTGCGAGAGAAACTGGGCGCAGGCATAGGCCGCGGCGGTCGCGGCGGTGCGGGCGCGATGGGTGGGAATCCAGGACAAGAGGCCGAATGCCAGGATCACAGCCAACATCGCGAAGAGGGCGGTCTCGGCCATCGCCTGTCCGCGTTCGCTTCGTCTCATTCGATCACTCCGCTCGGAGGTCCGGGATAGAAGCGCCACAGGCGGAAGAAGGTCTCGGCGCGTTGCGCTTCGAGCAGATGGATACCGAAGACCCAGTCGCGCGAGTCCTCCACCGAGATCAACGAACGCACCTGGCGCGAGCCGCCTGGCTCGGCGTCGATGCGGCTCCACAGATCCGGCCAAAGCAAAGACTCGCTGGCGATGCCTGTTGCAGGCGTGTTGTATGATCCGCTCGCCACACCTTCGATGAACACGCCCCAGTCCACGGACGCGGAGCGGAAGGCGTAGAAGGCCGCGAAGGTCATGCCGAACAGAAGCAGGATCAGGACCGGGATCATCAGGGCGAACTCGGCCATAGCCTGTCCCTTCTCTTTGATGCGGAACATTTATCCGCCGCGCGCCATGCGCAGGGCTTCGATGCCGGCTTCGAAGGCGGCCTGCAGTTCGTTGCGGTAACGGGCGATGACGGCGATCGCCACCACGCCGATAGCGCCCAGAATCAGGGCATACTCGGCGAAGTCCTGGCCGCTGTCTTCGCGAAGAAAACGCTGGAACAGTTTGAACATGTGCAACTCCTTGTCTGAA
>DAOUMJ010000200.1:0-11939 GCA_034411715.1 Anaerolineales bacterium
AAAGCGCACCCCTAAATATGGGATTGAAAATCATCTTACCCCCATATATGGCGTGTTGGAAATTCATGATTTCACCAAAATTTTAAGCGAAAGATCAGGTATAAGTTTCGTATCGTAGACAATCATGCCGCGAGGTAATAATAAGGAAGCAAACTGAACAACTGGACAGGTGACAACCTGTCCAGTTTTCATTTCGCGCACGACCCTGGCGGGAGCAGACGCGATCCAACAGGCGCACATCGCCGAGGCATTGTAAAATCGTCCGAATCAGCTAGCAAATCCTTGGCAATAGCTCGCCGGCCGGCAGATCCACCACTCTCGAGCCGCCGATGCTTGCGCGAGCGACGACCAGGCCGGGATGATCCGCGGTGACCGACCCAATCCGAGTTGCATCCTTCCCATAAGGAAGGGATCGCATCGCATCCAACACTGCCTCGGCTTGTGCCACAGGAACGATTGCGACCAGTTTACCTTCGTTGGCGATATAAAAAGGATCGAGGCCAAGCATCTCGCAGGCGGCGTGGACCTCGGCCCTAACAGGTACTTTCTTTTCATAAAACTCAATCCCCATCTTCGATGCAGCCGCCAACTCATTCAGCACAGCAGATAAACCGCCGCGCGTGGCATCTCGCAGGCAATGGAGCAGCCGATGGGTCAGTGTGCCGTCGCGATATTCGTCTATAAACTTCATGGCTCACCTTCGCTGGGTGGCAGTTCACTGGATAACATATCCATTTGTTTCAGGAGTTCAAGCGTTTCGTGAGCCTCTTTTTCATCGAGGCGGCTGATGCCAAAGCCAACATGGATGATGGTGTAATCGCCAACCTGGATTTCAGGCAAATATTCAAGACAGGCCTCCCTGACCACGCCCCCAAAATCCACCTTGCCCATTTTCATCCCATTGGCTTGATACAATTCTGTGACTTTACCGGGAATACCAAGACACATGCTGCCTCCTCAAGTTTGCACTTCGAGACTGTCCAAATAAACGCCATTTCCGCTGGTGACCCGCATTGGAAAGGCGCCACAATTCGGACAGGCAATGTCCAACGATACGTTTCACGGGCTTATAGAACCTTTCTTAGCGAGTAACGATCACCAAGCCGTTGACAAGCCCGAAGGACTGCTTGCTGAATGTCAGGCGATAGACCTGGCTCGATCATTTGCGGGATGCTGCCCACATCACAAACCAGAACCATAACCTTCACGCCGCAGTTGTCCTGCAACTCGCGCAACATGTTTGACGTTGGGACCTGATGAAGTGAAAAGTCATCCACTTTCGTGATCGGCAACGACTCGACTGGGATCTCCGAGACGCTCCCGATCTCCTGTCCCCAGTCCACCGCGTCCACGATGACGATTTCCTGCGGGCGCGTTTCGCTCAGGGTGACGGTAAACAACACTTTGCGCGCGCCCGTCCCAACGTCAAGGATGGAAACGTCTTCGGGGATCGCAAAGTGGCGCGTCAGATGGTCAATCACCTGGGGGCCGAAGCCATCGTTCCCAAATAGAACATTGCCAACGCCAAGAATCAATACGCGCGAACTGCAAAAGGAGGGAAGAATATCCATGAAGTGCCTAAAGTTGAAAGTGTGAAGTGAGGAGTGGGAAGTGACTAAAGTGAGCGCGCCCCCACTTTGCACTTTAGTCACTCCACACTTTAGTCACTTTACTGATTCGTCAACGTATCGAGCAACTTTCCATCGGGGCCGACGATGTCGAGTTTGACGGGGATCGAACCGTCGAGTTTGTGCGTGGCGCACGAGAGACACGGGTCGTAAGCGCGGATCGCCATTTCGACCATGTTGAGCGTGCCCTGGTCGTACTTGCCGCCTTTGATCAACGTCTTCGCCGCCTGCTTGACCGAGAGGTTGATGGCCGAATTGTTCTGGCA
Source organism: Anaerolineales bacterium (assembly GCA_034411715.1). Taxonomy (GTDB): domain Bacteria; phylum Chloroflexota; class Anaerolineae; order Anaerolineales; family Villigracilaceae; genus Denitrolinea. The sequence continues at coordinate 1,895 of DAOUMJ010000200.1, forward strand.
GGTGGCGACGATCAAGTTGACGTGCGTCAGCAGGCCGTTGTCGTCGGTGGTGTAGTCGTGGATGAGGGTGCCGCGCGGGGCCTCGACCACGCCCACACCGCGCGCCGCGCGCGGGGTCACTTTGAGGCGCGTCTCGCGGCTGGTGATCTCGGGGTCGTTCAACAACTGGACGGCGAGTTCCGCGTTGTAGAGCAGCTCGATCAGCCGCGCCCAGTGATAGAGAAGCGTCAGTTGCGCGGGGCGGCCGAAGGCGGAGCGGAATTCCTCCAGTTCCTTTTGCGCCAGCGGGGTCGGGATGTAATCCGCGACGTTGATGCGCGCCAGCGTGTTGACGCGGTAGAGACTCGGCGCGTTGTCTTCGAGCATGAACGGGCCGCGCTTCTTGGCGTACGGGAACTTGAGATACGTCCAGTCCTCGACGTGTTCGCCGATGTAGTCCGCGTAGTCGGACGGGTTGAAGTCCTCGTACGAACCGTCGGAATACATCATGCGGAGTTTGCCGTCGTACAGATCGAGCGCGCCGTCGGCGGCCACCGTCCCCAGGAATCCCGAAGTCATCGTGCCGATGGTCTTGACCGCGTCGAGATATTTGGGGAAGATGTTTTCCTTGGCGAACTTGATGCTGAACTTGGCGAGTTCGAGACATTCCTGCGCCATCGGGATGAGCGCGTCGCGTTCCTCCTTTTGAAGCGGCTTGCTGAACCCGCCGGGAACGGCCGCGTCGGGATGGATGGATTTGCCCGCGATCATCTCCAGCATCTTGGCGCATATATGCCGCACCCTGACGACCTGCTTTGCGATATCGGGCGCCGCGCCGACGATGCCGATCACGTTGCGCGTCGGATATTCCGAGGTGGGTCCCAGCACAAAGTCCGGGCCGCCGAGGATGTAGAAGTGAAGGATATGCTCCTCCATGTACGCGACGGCGTTGCACAACTGTCGCAGTTTCTTTCCCGCGGGCGCTGGCTCGACGCCGAAGACCGCGTCGTTGGCTTTGGCCGAGGCCAGGTGATGCGACCACGGGCAGACGCCGCAGATGCGCGTGGTGATGCGCGGCATTTCCTCCACGGGCTTGCCCACGCAGAACTTTTCGAAGCCGCGCAGTTCGATGACGTTGACGCGCGCGTCGGACACGTCGCCCGCGTCGTTCAACTGGATGGTGACTTTGGCGTGGCCTTCGATTCGGCTGACAGGTTGGATGACTAGTGTTTTACCCATGGCTCACCTCTTTGCCGCAACGCGCAGGCGGCCTTTCGCGCCTGCGAAGCGATTGAACTGGGCGGCGCGGTCGGGAATCTGGGCGGGGTCGAGGCCGATGGTCGAGAGCGCGCCCATCATGTCCACCATGGGATTGGCGTCGTCGCGCAACGGGCCGTAGCAGCCGCGGCAGGCCATGTAGGCTTTGATGCAGCGCGGCGTCCCGCCTTCCATCCCGCCGCAGCCCGCGCGCGTGGCTGGACCCTGGCACAGGAAACCCTGTTCCATGAAACAGCGCACGGTCTCGAGCGGATCGCCCGCGCCCTCCACCGCTTCCAGCGGACGCTTCAACGTGGCGACCGCTTTCTTCTGGCGGATGGTGGGACACTGGTCGCAGACGCTCTTTTCTTCGAGGGCGAACGGCGTGCCTTTCAGCAGGTGCAGCACCGCGCCCGCGAACATGTCGGGGGTGGTCGGGCAGCCGGGCAGTTTGAGGTCCACCTTCACCACCTCGTCCACCGCGTAGACGCGGTCGAGCAGGGCCGGCACCGCGCCTTTGGGCGTCTCGCCCGCGTCGGTGGTCGAATTCCCGCGATAGACGCGTGCGTAGAGATCCTCCAGCGCGAACTGATTCGCCATGGCGGGGATGCCGCCGTAGCAGGCGCAGGATCCCATCGCGATCAGGAAGTTGACGCGCGAGCGCATCAATTCCGCGAGATGTCGGTTCTCCTCGTTGCGGATTCCGCCTGTGATGATGCCGACGTCGGCCTGCGGAATATCTGCCTCGCTGTTTTCGCCCGTCTGTCCGAAGAGTTTGTGGTCCATGATGACAGGCATGTGGACGAACTCCAGTTCGGGCAGGAGGTCGAGCAGGGGTTCGCCAACGTCCAGGACGGTCACTTCGCAACCGCCGCAGATGGCAAACCATTCTTGCGCTACTTTTACTGGCATTGTTCCTCCTCACTCAGGATTTGTGAACGGAAGATATGCGGACGAAATGTTTGGATGGCGGCACCTCCTTTGGTTCCCGTCATTGCGAGAGCGGTGTTCTTCCGCTCGAAGCAATCTCCTCGTCGAACGCGGGGATTGCTTCGCTCGGTCTCGATACGGCCTCCAAGAACATTCGGCCTACTCGACCATCGCTCGCAATGACGGATGAAAGAGACTTTTATTTGCTACGCGGTGTTCAGTACCGCAACATTCATGTTGCCTACCCAGGCAAGATAAATCTTGCGGTACTTTGTGAAGCGATCACTTGTACGGGCTTGGCCCGACTTTTCGGACCTGCTCCACCATCTCGGTCATCACCTGCGCGAAGCGCGGACCTTCGGACGCCGCGACCCATTCCAGCCGATAGCGCTCCGGCTCCAACGCGAAATCGTCGAGCATCATCTTGATCGCATCGGCGCGGGATTTTGCGCGGAGGTTGCCTTCGAGGTAGTGACAATCACCCTCGTGGCATCCGCACATCAAGACCCCGTCCGCGCCGTTGGTCAGCGCGTCAATGACGAGATTGGGATGCACCATGCCGCTGCACTGGACGCGGATGATGCGAATGTTCGGCGGGTATTGCAGACGGGATGTCCCTGCTAGGTCAGCGGCAGTGTACGAACACCAGTAGCAGGTGTAAACAATGATCAAAGGTTCAAAGTTGGAAGTGGCTAAAGTGCCTAAAGTGGGGGAAGTGGGGTTCGAGTTCATTTTGTGTTTTCCGATGTTTGGTGAAATTGGAAGTGATCAAAGTTCAAAGTTGAAAGTGACTAAAGTGGCTAAAGTGCGAAGTTGGTGTGAGGTAAAATCGAGGCGTGGGCAAGATACAAAAATTTTTCTCAAGGAGTAAAAGATGGCAACCAATAAAGAGTTCGGCAAGCAGTTGGAAAAACGGACAAAGGCATTTGCCGTGAAAATGATTCAATTGGCTTCGCGCCTGCCTCATAGTCGAGAGGCGGATTCGATTGTTCGCCAGTTGGTCAGGTCTGGGACTTCCGTTGGCGCGAATTATCGGGAGGCCAATCGCGCCGTTAGCAAAGCGGATTTCAAACACATCATCTCCATCTGTGAAAAAGAAGCCAGCGAAACTCAATATTGGCTGGAAGTCATTACCGAGGTAGGTTGGCTAAAGGCCGAAACGTTCAAAGCCGACATGGACGAATGTAGCCAACTCCTCGCGCTCTTCACTTCCATCCACCGCAGCACCAAATCCTAAAACTTTAGCCACCTTCCACTTCAACTTTAGCCACTTCCTTCAGCCACTTCTCACTTTTCACTTTAGGCACTTTAGGTCACTTTCCCAAAGCGGCCATCGTCATCGCGCGCAAATAATCCAGTTTGAAATGCCACACGAAGATCGCGTTCTTCGGGCAAGTGGCTTGGCAGGTTCCACATCCTTTACAAACCGTCTCGTCCACGACGACGCGCTTCTTGGTTTGACCCGCTTCGTTTTGATATTCGATCAGCGTGATCGCCTTGAACGGACATGGGTCAACGCAATAGGCGCAGCCGTCGCATTTTTCTTCGACGACGTGGGAAATGATCGGCTCGATTTCAATCGTTCGATTCGACAGCACCGTTGCAGCGCGGCCTGCGGCGGCCAATGCCTGAGTCACAGATTCGGTCAGCGCCTTCTTGGGATAATGCGCCATGCCGCACAGGAAAATGCCATCGCTGGCAAAGTCCACGGGACGTAGTTTGAGATGCGCCTCCTGGAAGAAACCGTCCGCGGTGCGCGGCACTTTCAGCAGTTGCGCGACTTCGCCCGCATCCTCGCGCGGGACGACCGCCACCGACAAAACGACGCGATCCGCTTCGAGCGCGACATCGGCGTCGAGCATTTCGTCGTGGACGATGACTTGAAGGGGCGCGGATGAGGGTGCGGACTCCAACGCGCCGCCCTGAGCCTGTCGAAGGGTCTCCAGACGTTGGACTTCGGGCGGGCGCTTTTCATCGAAGCGCAGGAACGTCACTCCCATCTCGCGCGCCTGGCGATAGAACGGCTCCATCAATCCATAAGTCCGCATATCACGGTAAAGGATGAAGACTTCGGTTTGCGGACTGAGCCGCTTGATCTCCATCGCGTTCTTCACCGCCTGTCCGCAACACAGACGACTGCAATACCCGCGCTCGGCGTTTCGTGAACCGACGCATTGAATCATCACTATTGATTTCAGATTTCGGATTTCGGATTGCTGATTTGAAATCAGGTCTTCGAGTTCGAGCTGCGTGAGGACGCGCTCATCTTTTCCATAAAGATATTCCGTCGGACGATACGCCTGCGCGCCCGTGGCGACGATGACTACGCCGTGATTGATGACGATTTCTTCGGAAGGATTAGGGATGAAGGATGAAGGATGAAGATTGGCGTTGGACTGCTCTTCATCCTTCCGCCTTCCGCCTTCATCCTTTAGCCGAAGTGTTGTCTTGAACTTCCCCAAACTTCCAGCAAACGATTTGATCTCGGAATTTAGGAACGTGTGAATGTTCGGGTGGTTGAGTGTTTTCTCAACTAACTTTTTTAGTAAGGCCTGCGGCTCGGCGTGACTGAGGAGGAAATGCAAATGCCGCATATTGCCGCCCAATTCGCTTTCGCGTTCGACGATGGAAACCTGGAATCCCTGCTCGGCCAGTTCATTCGCGGCAGTCATGCCCGCCACGCCGCCGCCAATCACCAGCGCGTCGTGATTGAATTCAAGCGACTTGCGTTGCAATGGCTCGACCATCCGCACTTTTGTGACGGCCATTCGCACAAGGTCTTTGGCCTTCTCCGTCGCGGCCTCGGGCTGGTCGCGATGCACCCACGAGCATTGGTCGCGAATATTAGCGAGTTCGAACAAATAGAAATTCAATCCCGCTTCGCGGATGGCATTTTGGAATAATGGCTCATGGGTGCGCGGCGTGCAGGATGCGACCACTACGCGGTTGAGGTTGTATTCCTTGATTGCTTTTTTGATCTTCGCCTGTGAATCGGTCGAGCAAGTGAACAGGTTGTGATCCGCGACAACTACGTTTGGCAAACTGCGCGCATACTCCGTGACCGACGCCACATCAACGACGCCCGCGATGTTCGTCCCGCAATGACAAACGAAGACTCCTACGCGCGGCTCCTGTCCCGTCACGTCAATCTCAGGTGGATAGGCTTCCGGCGCGACCAGCGTGTGTCGCCCTTCGGCAAGCAACGTCATCGCGCGCGCCGCGGCCGCGCTGGCAGACATCACCGTTTCGGGAATGTCCTTCGGCTCGGCAAAGGGACCGCAGAGGTAGACGCCCTCGCGGCTGGTGTTGACGGGCGAAAGATTCGTCGTCTTGCAGAAACCGTCGGCGGTCAAATCCACTTTCAGTTCGGCGGCGAGGCGGCGCATCCCGCTCGGGGCTTGGAGTCCGACCGAAAGCACGACCAGGTCAAAGGTCTCGGTGATGACGCGCCCGTCGGGGAGCGCATATTGAATTTCGAGATTCCCCGTCGCGGCGTCCTGTCGAATCGTCGAAGGAATCGCGCGCACATATTTCACGCCCGCAGATTTGGCGCGCTCGAAATACGCGTCGAAGCCTTTGCCGTAGGCGCGGAAGTCAATGTAAAAAACCGTGCAATCCGTCCCAGGCGCGTGCTCCTGCGTGATGATGGTCTGCTTGGTGGCGTACATGCAACAGACCGCCGAACACCAGTTGCGATCGGCGCGGCGCGAACCCACGCATTGAATCCACGCGACGCGCTTCGGCTCCTTCCCGTCCGACGGGCGTTTGAGATGTCCGCCGTACGGGCCGCTCGGCGAAAGGATGCGTTCGTATTGCTGGCTCGTGACAACGTTGGGATAGCGTCCAAACCCGTACTCGCCCGAAAGCCGCGCGTCGTAAAGTTCGAAGCCCGACGCGAGAATCACCGCGCCGACTTCGACCTGCTCGACGCGCGCGGTTTGGTCGTGATTGATCGCGCCCGCGCCGCATTTGTAATAGCAGGCGAGACATTCCGAGCAGACTCCGCATTGCAGACAACGCGACGCTTCGGCGCGCGCTTCTTCTTCCGTGAACCCGCGATTGACTTCCTCGAACGACCGCGTCCGCGTCTCGGGATGCAACGCTTCCATCCTGACCCGCGGCTGGATCCTGATATCCCCGCGCCGAATCTGCTCTGCGACTTCGGTCGGGTTCATCTTGACGGCTGGCAAATCGGTGTGATGGCGCAACTCGATATTTTCGCCGCGCAGATATTTGTGGATGCTGTCCGCGGACTTGTGTCCCGCCGCGACCGCGTCGATGACGAACGCCGTGCCTGTGGTCGCGTCGCCCGCGGCGAAGACGCCCACGCGGCTGGTGGCGAACGTGTTTGGATTCACCGCAATCGTCCGCTGACGAGTGATGCCGACGCCGCCATCTTCGGGGATGAACGCCAGCCCCGCGCGCTGACCGATGGCAAAGATGACCATGTCGCAGTCGAGTCTGTGTTCGCTGTTTGGGACGGTTTCGAGGGTCAGCGAGCCGTCCGATTCAAATTTCATGAACGAGACGTTGACTGCTTCCACACCGTTGAGTCGTCCGTTCTCCGATAAGATGCGAGTGAAAGAGCGGCTCGGATAAAGTGTGATTCCTTCTTCTTCAGCCTCGGCAACCTCTTCCTTGTGTGAGGGCATCGTCTCGCGCGACTCGAGAAAAGCCATGTCCACTTTCTTCGCGCCGAGACGAAGCGCCGTGCGCGCGCAGTCCATGGCGACGTTGCCACCGCCGAGAACCAGAACGTGGCGGTCTTTCGACTCGGGCGCGTTGTTCATACGGACGTCGCGCAGGAAAATCGTGTTGACCAAAACGTCGGGATGATCCGCGCCAGGGATGGGCAGTTTCTTCCCCTCGTGCGCGCCGACGGCAATCAAAACCGAACTGAATCCCTGCGCGAAGACGTCATCGAGATTGTTGACGGGCGTGTTCAGTCGCAGTTCGACGCCGAGATCAAGAATCTCTTGGATTTCGCGATTGATGATCCACGTGGGCAAGCGATATTCGGGGACGCCGACTCGCAACATCCCGCCCGCGACGGGCAGCGCCTCGAAGATGGTGACGCCATAGCCCGCCTGAATCAAATCCTTCGCGGCAGTCAGTCCGCATGGCCCAGACCCGATGATCGCGATGCGTTCCTCGTACTTTCGTTCGGCTGGTTGCGGGGCGACATAAGCCTCTGCATAAACCTTATCGGTGACGAAGCGTTTGAGCGCGGCAATCGAAATCGGCTCGTCAACGAGATTCCGATTGCAAGCCGTCTCACAGCGATGGTTGCAGATGCGTCCACAAATGCCAGGGAAGGGATTGTCTTCCTTGATGACGCGCATCGCCTCCGCGTAGCGTCCCTCGCGAATCATGGCGATATAACCTTGTGCGCGTTGCCCCGCGGGACACGCGTCGCGGCACGGAGCAATGCCCTTCTTCTCGATGGCAAATGCGTTCGGTACAGCCTGCGGATAAAGTTTGTAAGCCGCTTTACGCGGACTCAATCCGCCGTTGAAGTTATCCGTCACGACGATTGGACATACTACCGAACAATCTCCGCACGCGGTGCATTTGCTCGTGTCAATGTAACGCGGCTTGCGATTGACGGTGGCAGTGAAATGACCCGCTTCGCCGTCGAGTTTCAACAATTCGGTATCGGTCAATACAGAAATGTTGCGATGCCCCGCGGTTGCTATCAGACGCGGACTGATCGTGCACATGGCGCAATCATTCGTCGGGAAGGTTTTATCCAACGCGGCCATGTGTCCGCCGATGGCTGGTTCCTTCTCAACGAGGTAGACCTTGAATCCCGAATCGGCCAGGTCGAGACTGGCTTGCATTCCCGCGATCCCACCGCCGACGACCATGACTGCGCCGATGGGTTTGTTGTTGCTATCAAGTGGAGTAGGGAAGGAGTTGTTCATGGCTTTGAAGAGTGCCTAAATTGTGAAGTGACTAAAGTGCTGTTTCAGTACCGCACACTTGCCCTGGCGTGCAAGTGCCAGGGAGATTTATCTTGCGCCTTCGCAACATGAATGTTGCGGTACTGCGTAAGCAGTTACGTTCGCGAGCAGTTGCACTGCGAGCGGGATGCAGTCCAACTGCATCCCAAACAAGATATCGCCGCTCATGCGTTCACCATTGAATGTGCTTTGCATGTTTCCAACATCAATGGAAGCGGATCAACGATGTGGCGTTTCAATCCGAGTTTCTGATCGGACAGACCGAAGGCGTAGCCGAGAACTTGCGAGAAATACAGGATGGGCATGTTGAGCGCGTGACCCAACTTTTCGGCAATCGCGTCCTGACGAGTATCCAGATTCGCGTGGCACATTGGACAGCCGACGACAATCGCTTCGGCGCCCGCTTCCAACGCGGACTCGAACAACCGAGTGCACATGTCAACAACAAAGTCGGGTTTGATCAGGCTGAAGTGCGCGCCGCAGCAGTCCACTTTGCGCGACCAGTCGAGGGTTTGGATGCCGACCCAGCCGAGCAGGCGATCCATGCTCTGCGGATTTTCGGGGTCGTCGAATTGCATCAGTTTGGCGGGGCGCGAGATGTGACATCCGTAATAGCAGACGGCTTTGAGGTCGGAGAGGTCGCGTTTCACCGAGGCGCGGATACGCGTCTCGAAGGAGTGGTCGCTCAAGAGTTCGAGCGGATGAATTGTCGGCGGAGGAGAATCTAACGGGAGTTCGAGAACCGCTTCAACGTCCGCGCGAAGCGAGGGGTTTTCCATCACCGCGTGAGTCGCATGTTTGAAGTGATACAGGCAGGCGCTGCACGGCGCGATCAATTTGTCGTATCCCTGCTTCTCGGCCTGCGCGACGTTCCAAAGCGGAGTCGCCAATCCGAGCAGACGCGAAAGCGACGGCGCGGCCAACGTGCCACAGCAGATCCAATCGGGCAGGTCTTCGATGGTGATTTCGAGATGCGCGAACAGGGCGCGGATCGATTCGTCGTATTCGGCGCTGATGCCCTCCAGCGAACAGCCTGGGTAGTAGCCGAGGCGTGGTGCTGCGACCGAAGGGAGTGTCGAAGCATTCATGCGCGCGACTCCTTTTCGCGGGCGAGGGCGTTACGCTGAATTTTTCGGAACCTGCCCCCGCCGAAGGGCAGGGGCGGCGGCTTGACGCGTCCGCGTATCAGTAATTTCATTGCCAGAGGCAAATCGGAAATGAGTTGACCTGTAAGTAATTGTGTAATTCCCGCCACGGAGGCGTCGTGGATTTTTCCGTTGAGGCGCATGTTGTTCACGAAGCCGTGATAATAAATGTCAATCACCCTCACGCTCGGCTTGACGCCGCGCTGCAAAGCCAGGACGCGCGCGGCCGCCATGGCCGCGGCTGGCTCCACCTGTTGCGGACAACGCGCGGCACAGGCCTCGCAGTCTACGCACAACCAGATGGCCTGACTGTTGAGGACAGAATCGACGCGTCCCAGGCGGATGCTGTGCATCACCTGGGACGGGTTGAGATCCATCTTATCCGCGAGCGGACAGCCAGAGGAACACTTGCTACATTGGAAACACAAGTTGACGTTCTGCCCGCTGAGGGCCTGGATTTCGTCTCGGAAGGCCATGAGCGTTCCTTATAAAACGAAAGATGAGCAGTCGGAGGTGACTGCTCATCCTAGTTTATTCGGGAGGCTCAGGCTTGGGAATTCACATTTGGGTCAAGCCGTGAGCCGAATGGGTCAAGGTGGTTTTTCAAACACGAAGGACACGAAGAACACAAAGGATAGAGGACGGTAGTTGCTCTGCCAAGTTATATGGAAAAGGTACATGTATAGCGTCATGCCCACATCGGTCAAGTGGCAGGTAAAGGCAAAGCGGTTAGGGAAGGAGGCGTCTGGCCGAATTTCTGGAGTTTGACCA
>DAOUMJ010000201.1:0-2307 GCA_034411715.1 Anaerolineales bacterium
AACCACAGGCCGAATCAGCGGCGCGAATGTTTTGAGGAAGCTCGCTCTCGATAATTCGACCAACCCGCGCCTGATGCTGGCCCTGCTCGAATACGAAAGCGGCTGGGTGCTTGGGGAGCCGGGCAACATGTTCCGCGAAAAATACCCCATGGGGTTCCAAAACCAGAACGGCGACCAGGGGCTGTACAAGCAGTTGCAATGGGCAATCAATCAATTGTACGAAGGCTATTACGGCTGGCGGGCGGGCGCGTTGACCGAACTGACCTTCCCGAACGGCGAGAAATTGCGGCTCGATCCCACGCTGAACGCCGGTACGGTTGCCGTCCAATATTTCTTTTCGCGCCAGCGCAACCGCGCCGAGTGGGAGCGCGTCCTCGACCCCGCTTCGCCGAGCGGTTTCCCGGCTTACTACAGGGAGATGTTCGGCGATCCCTGGGCGCGCGCCCAAAGCGTGGAACCGCTCTTTCCGCCCGGCCTGGCCCAGCCCGAATTGATTCTACCCTTCGAGCCGAACGATCAATGGAACTACACCAGCGGCCCGCACGGCGCCTGGGACCGCGCAGGCCCGCTCACCGCCGTGGATTTCGCGCCCGCCTCCTCCAAAAAAGGCTGTGAAACCTCCGCGCTCTGGGTGACCGCCTCGGCCCCCGGCCTGATCGCGCGCGCGGAGAACGGCGTGGTGGTGATAGACCTGGACGGCGATGGAAACGAACAGACCGGCTGGAACCTGCTCTACCTGCATATCGCCGAGGAGGGTCGCGTCGAGAAAGGCGAGCGGGTGCAAACGGGAGACCGCATCGGCCACGCCTCCTGCGAGGGCGGCATCTCCACCGGCCGGCACGTCCACTTTGCCCGCAAATACAACGGCGAATGGATCCAGGCCGACAGCCCCCTGCCCTTCGTCCTCAGCGGCTGGACGGTTCGCGCCGGGGCCAAGCCCTACCAGGGCACACTGACGCGCGGCGCCCGCACCGTCACCGCCGATCCATACGGGCAGGCCTGGTCTGTTATCATTCGCGAAGAAAATGAATAGCCTGTTTCTGTACCGCAACATTTATGTTGCCCTTCTCCTCCTCACCGCCTGCGCTCCCTCCGCGCCCTCTCTCGCAGCCGCCGCCCCGGCCGGGTCCCAGGCCGCCGCCCCGGAAGAGGTCACGCCCCTGCCCACGCGCCCGTATTACAAACCCGGCGAACTGGTGGAGTACACTGCCCAAAGCGGCGATAGCCTGCCCGCCCTGGCGGCGCGTTTCAACACCGCCGTCGCCGAGATCCGCGCCGCCAACCCCTTCATTCCCGAAGGCGCCACCACCATGCCGCCCGGCATGCCGATGAAAATCCCCATCTACTATCTGCCGCTGTGGGCGCCTCCCTCTCCGATCCTGCCCGACCACGCCTTTGTGGACAGCCCCACCGCCATCGGCTTCAACAGCGCGGCCTTCGTTGCCTCGCAGCCGGGCTGGCTGAAAAACCATCGCGAATATGCGGGCGGCGAATGGCGCACGGGCGCGGGCCTGGTGGATTACGTCGCCGCCAACTTCAGCCTCAACCCCCGTCTCCTGCTGGCTTTGCTCGAATACCAGTCCGGCGCGCTCACCGATCCCGCGCCCCCCGAAACCCGCTACGCTCTCGGCCTGCGCGACCGTATGCGCGGCAGCGTCTACCTGCAGCTGGTCTGGGCGGCCAACACGCTCAACAACGGCTACTACGGCTGGCGCCTCAGCAGCCGCACTTCCTTCGACATTGCCGACGGCCGACAGTTCCGTCCCGACCCGTGGGAGAACGCCGCCACCGTGGGCGCGCAATATTTCTTTTCGAAAATCGCATCGGGAAAGGAATTCGACGCGGCGGTCGGACCGATGGGGCTGGCGCGGCTCTATCGCGACCTGTTCGGCGATCCCTGGGCCGACCCGTTCGTTCTCATCCCCGGCAGCCTGCGCCAACCCGACCTGCCGCTGCCCTTCCAACGCGGCCAGACCTGGACCTATACCGGCGGCCCGCACACCGGCTGGGGGACGGGCGAACCCTTCGCGGGCATTGACTTTGCGCCTCCCGCCCAGACTTCGGGCTGTTTCGCCGCCGACGCCGAATCCTACGTCATCGCCCTCGGCGACGGCATGATCGTCCGCTCCGAGACGGGCCTGGTCGTCCTCGATCTCGACGGGGACGGCAACGTACGCACCGGCTGGACGATTTTCTATCTTCACGTTGCCACCGAGGGCCGCGCCCCCATGGGCTTGCGGGTGAAACAGGGCGATCCCATCGGCTGGCCCTCCTGCGAAGGCGGGCGGACGACCGGCACGCACGTTC
>DAOUMJ010000202.1:0-20169 GCA_034411715.1 Anaerolineales bacterium
TGGTCAAACTCCAGAAATTCGGCCAGACGCCTCCTTCCCTAACCGCTTTGCCTTTACCTGCCACTTGACCGATGTGGGCATGACGCTATACATGTACGATATGGAATTCATTTATAAGCGCGACACACTCGACCCCGATAACTGGATCGAAATTCACAGGCAGGTTCTACCCGATACAGGCCTGGTAGCCGAATATCGCAAGTTTATGGAGGAACCACAGCCTTTTTTCGCCTGAGCCCTCGCCCCTCTCCCAAAATTGGGAGAGGGGACGGGGGTGAGGGCGCGCTACAATGCTTCGCGGTGCGGCGGGGTGAGATAACAAGAAGTCTTCATTCAGATTATTATCATCCTGAAAGAAGGCTTGCAATAAAAGCCATTCAAGCAAAATGGAAGAGTGAGTCGTCTTCTCTTGGCAAGGTTCTTAATTTCGATGAGAGGCTTGCTCAATATCAGCCGAATCTTTTCTATGTTGGTTTGGCAAATATTGAAAGTGAAACGGGTTTGTTTGTTGAAACAGACGAACAAGAGCCAGAAGGAACTTGCCGCTTATTTACTCGCGGAAATGTTTTGTATGGCAAACTTCGTCCGTATCTGAATAAAGTTTATTTTGCGCCAAAAGACGGGCAATGCTCGACAGAGTTATATGCTTTAAGTGCAATTGACCCAGGTACATTAGATCATTCTTTTCTTGCCGCATTTTTGATGAGCAAACCTTTTCTGTCTCAGACAATTCACATGATGACGGGAAATACTCATCCAAGAATACAGCGAGAAGATTTTGAAGAAATCATTATCCCTCTTCCCGACTTGCTCACCCAACGCGCGCTCGTCGCGGAGATGGAATCCGCCCGTGCCATGCGCCAGTCCAAACTGGCAAAAGCGGAAAATCTGTTGAAAGAGATTGATTCCTTTGTGCTGGAGGAGTTGGGATTGAAGTTGCCGAAGGAAGAAAAGAGAAAGACCTTTGCTGTGAAATTATCAAAGGTTAGAGAAGGACGGCAGGACGCACTTTATTACGATCCTTACTACGAAAAACTAGCAGCCGTCCTGAACAAGTGTAAACATCCAAAGGCTTCTTTGGGAAACATATCGCCTGAATTGGTCGGCGGCGCAACACCGACAAGAGGCGACGCTGAACTCTACGCGGAAGATGGAATAAAGTTCCTGCGAATTCTCAATATCGCTCCAAATGAAATTGTTTTGAATGATGTCAATTACATTCAAGACGCCGTTCATAATGGCGAACTGAAACGTTCACAACTCTCGGCAAACGATGTGTTGATGACCATTACGGGGCGCGTTGGGACTGCTGCTGTTGTCCCGCAGGAAATTTTGCCTGCCAATATCAACCAACACATCGTAAGAATGCGAGTTCAGCGCCGAGATTGTTTGCCCGATCATCTCGCGATATATTTGAATACATCCATTGGAACTGCTTTGTCCAATCGCGGCGTCACTGGCGGAACGAGAATAGCATTGGATTATGAAGTGATCCGAAGAATTCAAATTCCGATTCCGCCACTCGATATTCAAAAGAAAATCGTGGCAAAACTGCAACGTCGCCGCGCCCAAGCCCGTCAATTGCGCGAAGAAGCCGAACGCGGATGGCAAACGGCGAAAGAGAAATTTGAAAAATCGCTGTTGGGATGAGTCTGTTCACTCACGAGAATCATTTACCACTTACCAATCACCAATTACCATGCGTATCCGCATCACCTTCTCCAAGCAAGGCGCCCTCCGCTACACCGGACACCTCGACCTGCACACGCTGATCGAGCGCGCCGCCCGCCGGGCGGATTTGCCGCTGGCCTACAGCCAGGGCTTTCATCCCCAACCCAAGATCAATCTCGCCTCCGCCCTGCCGCTCGGCTTTTCCAGCCGCGCCGAGGTGATGGACATCTGGCTTTCATCGGACTGCGAAGTCTCCAGACTTCGCTCCGACCTGCAAGCTGCGCTCCCGGAAGGAATCCAACTCACGAGCGCCGAGCAGGTGGACGACCGCCTTCCCGCCCTCCAGACGCAGGTGGTCGCAGCCGAGTACGAAGTGACGCTCACTGAACCATTCCACGATTTGGAAAATAAAATCGCCGCGCTGCTCGAGGCCGAGTCCCTGCCGAGGGAACGGCGCGGAAAGGCGTATGATCTCAGGCCGTTGATCGAAATTCTCTCAATTCTCCCCGCAGTTCTGGGCGAAGCGGCTTCCGGGAGTTCTCCCAATGGATCGGGAATAGAAACGAAAGCGAAGCTTTGCATGCGCCTCGCCGCGCGCGAGGGCGCGACCGGCCGTCCCGAGGAGGTCCTGTCCGCGTTGGATATTCCCCCTGAATCCGTGCGCGTGGAAAGAACCCGCTTGATTTTTCAGGGTTAATCGGTACAATACTGCAATCTGCGCGAAACTTTCTAAAGGAGAAGAACATGGCACTTTTAGGCGCGATCTTCTTTGGGTTCGTCCCTGCGTTTTTATTTGCCTGTTTTCTGTACTGGCTCGATCGGTACGAAAAGGAACCCCTTCCACTTCTGGGCGCGGTCTTCGTATGGGGATTTGTGGTCGCCGCGGGCGGCGCCTTCATCATCAACACTGTGTTGGGCATCGGCGTTTACATCTTCACCGGCTCCGAAACCACCACCGACCTGACCACCGGCTCGGTCATCGCCCCCATTGTGGAGGAGGCGCTGAAAGGCCTGGCCGTTCTCATCGTGTTTCTGTTCTTCCGCAAGGAATTCGATTCGATCCTGGATGGAATGATCTACGCGGGCATCGTCGCGCTCGGTTTCGCGGCCACTGAAAATGCCTTTTACATTTACGACCGCGGTTTCTCCCAATCGGGTTGGGGTGGATTCTGGTTCCTGGTCTTTGTGCGCGTCATCCTGGTAGGCTGGCAGCATCCCTTCTACACCGCATTCACAGGAATCGGATTTGCGGTCGCGCGCATGAGCAAAAACACGCTCGCCAAATTTATTGCCCCGCTGGCCGGGCTGACGATGGCCATCCTCACCCATTCCTTCCACAACACCCTCGCAAGTTTCGCGCAGGGATTAGGAGGCCTGGCATTCGGCACCTTCCTCGACTGGAGCGGCTGGTTCTTCATGCTCCTCTTCGCCATCTGGATGATCCGCCGCGAGGGACAACTGCTCCCCAAACATTTGCAGGAGGAAGTGGCCGCTGGACGCATCACCTCCGTCCAGTTGCGGGTGGCGGCCTCGCCTTTTGGCGCCAGCATGGCCAGCCTCAATGCCCTTTCCCGCGGAAAATTCAAGAATACGACGCGCTTCTATCAAGTGCTGGGCGAACTGGCTCACAAAAAGGAGCAATTCTCCATCCATAAGGATGAGGGCGGCAATACGGCCATCATCGAGAAATTACGGAATGAGATGACTGTGCTCAGCCCGCAAGTGGTCTCATAGCCTGCATGGAGTGACGGTCACTTGCAAGTGACTGTCACCCGGCGACCTCGCATGGTAAAATCCCTGCATCCGCCCCCGTAGCTCAGTGGACAGAGCGTCGGCCTCCGGAGCCGAAGAGGACAGTTCGAGTCTGTCCGGGGGTACTTCGACCGCCGCGAGGCGGTCTTTTTCGTGAAGGCCACCGCGACCCGTTTCAAAATCCCGCGTCCACATTAATCTTGAGTGCAATTGAAAACGCTACTGTGAAAACCTTGCATCTGGAGGTACGAACATGAAACAGCCCCAACGAAGCGCGCTCGTGTTGCTCTGCCTGCTCGCCATCCTGGTCTCGGCCTGCGCCCCCGCCACCCCCGCCGCCCGAACCGCCTCCCCGCTGACCGGCGCGCTCGGCGAATTGAGCGGCAGGGTGGAAGCCCGGTTCACCGGCGAGCCGGAATTCCACCCGGCCGCGGCAGGCGACATCCTCCAGGTGAAAGACCAGGTGCAGACCGGCGAAGACGGCCGCGCCCGCGTGGATCTTTCGAGCGGCACCATCATCCGCGTGGCGCCCTCCTCGCTCTTCACCCTGGCCTCCAACGAACCCGCGCAGGGCGGGCTGGCCACCAAACTCAAACTGGAATTCGGCCGCATCTACATCATCCTCAACGGCGGCTCGCTGGACGTGGAAACCCCCTCCGGCGTGGCCTCGGTGCGCGGCTCCTACATGATGGCCGAAATAGACCCCGTCACCTTAAACGTCACCGTCACCTGCCTCGAGGGGCATTGCTCCGCAGGCGGCATCGAGTTCACCGACGGACAAAAGGTCACGCTGTTTTACTACGATCCCGCCACCGGCCAATATCGCCCGCCGCTCCTGGAAGACATGAACGAAGAGGACTTCCAAAAATGGCTGGACGACAACCCCGAGGCGAAACAGATCCTGGACCTCGTGCTGGCCGCGCGTGCCCGGCTGGCCGCCGCGCCGACGGAGGAACCCGCCCCCACCCCCGACCCGGCGGCCGGCGTGCCTCCCCCGGGCGCTGCCTGCTTCGGCCTGCTCGAACCCCCAGGCGGCGCGTCCCTGAGCGGCGGGTTGGTCACCTTTGCCTGGAAATCGCAACCGGGCGCGGCGAAATATCGCATCGTGTTCACCTCCCCCAGCGGGGCGATCAACATCCTCGAAACCGGCAACACCAGCCTGACCAACTACATCGAAATCCTGCCAAGCGGAGGCGTTTACTCGTGGGAAGTCACCGCCCTGGACGATAGCGGCGCGCCGATCTGCACCGCCAGCGCCCTGACCTTCTCCAAGCCCGAAACCTCCACCCAAGCGCCGTCAAAAGGAAAGGAAAAATTATCCTGCGAATCGGGCCAATGGGAGTATCCCAGCCTGCCCTGCTACTGCGATCCCTATAGCTACGAGAACCCGCCGTATTGCGGCTATGGACATGGTTACTAGGCCATGCAGCCCAAACGAAAACTCACCCTGCGCCTGGTACTGCTGGCCGGTACCACACTCATCCTGCTGGCGCTGCAACTGGCGTCCAGCCTGGGTGAGGCGCGCACGCCCCTGCAAACCCTGGAACTCGGCGCCCGCGATGCCATGATGCGCCTGCGCGGGGTGCAACCCGTTTCGGGCGAGGTGGTCATCGTCGCCATTGACGATCTTTCGCTCAAATGGTTCGGCCTCCAATGGCCGTGGCCGCGCGCCTTCCTCGCGAAGATCGTGGACGAACTCAACGCGGCCGGCGCGCGCGTCGTCGGGTTGGACATCCTGCTTTTCGAGGAATCCGCCGACCCGTCCGGCGATGAGGCGCTGGCGCGGGCGCTGGAAAATGCCGAGTCGGCGGTGACAGTCATGCGCGTCTTCCGCGACCCAAACCAGATGAATGCCGTCACGCTCGAACTGCCCCTCCCCGCCCTGCGCGGCGCGTTGGATGGGATGGGAATCACTTCCTTCAAGAGCGACCAGGACGCCATCACCCGCAGTTTGCAAGCCTACGATTTCTTCGGCGAGCAGGCATATTACAACTGGGCCTTCGAAGTGACGCGACTGTACCAGGGTGCGGAACCGCCCACCGGCCCCGCCTCGACCAGGCTGACCTTCCATGGGCAGGAAGTGCCGTTGCGCCGCGGTAGCCTGCTCGTGAACCTGGCCGGCCCGGCCGGGACGATCCCCACATACTCGGTCACATCCCTGCTGGAAGGCGACGCGCTGGCGCAGGACCCGCATGCCTTTCGCGGAAAAATCGCGCTGATCGGCCCGACCTCCATCACCCTGAAGGATGTGTTCCCCACGCCCTTCTCGGCGCAACAGCCGATGCCCGGTGTGGAGATCGTGGCCAACGCGGTGGAAATGATGCTCAGCGGGAATTACCTGCGCGAAACGCTGCCGTGGACGAACCTGCTGGCGATTTTGGCGGCGGCGTTCCTGGCGGCGGTCATCGGCCGTTCGGACAGGCCCTCGCTGACGCTCATCCTCCTCGCCCTGGCAATGGGCTTGTACGCGCTGGCGGGCTATCTGGCCTTCCGCTACGCGCGCTTGTACCTGCCCCTGATGGGGCCGCAGTTGATGCTGTTCCTGGGCGTGATCCTGCCGGCCATCGAGCAGGCCGTTTCGCAGGAACTGGAGAAGCGCCGCGTCCGCAACCTGTTCACGCGCTTCATCTCCCCGGAAATGGTGGACCAATTGATCGCCACGCGGGACATCAATTCGCTCAATAAACGCGCCAACGTGACCATCCTGTTCTCGGACATTCGCGGCTTCACCACCCTTTCGGAAAAACTGACCCCGGAGGAGGTGGTGGCGCTGTTGAATCCCTACCTGGAGGCCATGACGGAGGTGATCTATCGTCATGGCGGCACGGTGGACAAATATGAGGGCGACGCCATTATCGCCTTCTTTGGCGAGCCGGTCTCGTACCCCGACCATGCCCTGCGCGCCGCCCGCGCCGCAGTGGATATGCGAAAGGCGCTGGAGGAACTCAAGCGACGCTGGGAGAGGGAGAGAACGCCGCGGCCAGACCTGGAGATGGGCGTGGGACTTCATTCGGGAGAGGTGTTCGTGGGCCTGCTCGGGTCGGCGCAGCGCATCAATTACACGGTGATCGGCGACGCCGCCAACCTGGCCTCGCGCCTGCAAGACCTGACGAAGACCTATCAGTGGCCGATCCTGCTCAGCGAGAGCGCCCAGCGCCAGATCCAGGAGGAATTCGAGACGGAGTTCATCGCTTCGGTGACGGTGAAGGGCAAGACGGCGCCGGTCAACACGTACAAATTGATCGGCCGCAAGGAAATGGGACAATCGGATGTCAAAAAAATGTGAGATTGGGCAGGGAGTTTGTGGCGATTTGTACAAAATCACTCGATTATGGTAAAGTTAACACTATTCCACTCTCGGCGAGGGAAACCCCATGAACGCATATAAAATCCCCGATATCATCATTGGCCGCCTGCCGGTGTACCTGCGGGCATTGCAGCGCATGGCCGACCAGGGCATCCAGACGACCTCATCGCAAGAGCTGGGGGAACGGGTGGGAATTTCGGCGGCGCAGATCCGCAAGGATATTTCACAATTCGGCGAGTTCGGCAAACAGGGGACGGGCTACCACATCCCCTTCCTGCTGGACAAACTGCGCGCCATCCTGAAAGTGGATCGCGTCTGGGATGTGGCGCTGGTGGGCGCGGGCGATATCGGCCACGCGCTGGCGCGTTATCAGGGATTTGTGAATCGCGGTTTCCGCATTGCGATGGTGTTCGATAACGACCCCGCCAAGATCGGGCAGAAGGCCGGGGAGTTCACCGTGGAGGATTCGGCCGGAATGGTGGAACGCATCCGCGCCGCGGATGTGAAGATCGCCATGCTCACCGTCCCCGCCGCGGCCGCGCAGGAGACGGCCGACCTGGTGACGCAGGCGGGAGTGAAAGCCATCCTGAATTACGCGCCGATCAATCTCAACGTGCCGCCGGACGTGAGGGTGCAGTATATCGATCCCTCCACGCATTTGCAGAGGATGACATATTATCTCTGAACTTCTGCTAATGACAGCGCGGGAATCAAAAAACCTCGGTCTGGCGCTCCACTTGCCGCCCCATCCTCAACACCCCCAACAACTTCTCCAACTCCATCGGCAGGGGCGCTTCGAACGCGCGCGGCCGGCCTTCGGCGGGTAAAACGATCTTCAATTTTGCCGCGTGCAGGAAATGACGGTTGATTTCGAGCGTGGGTTTCTTCCTCCCATAAACCATATCGCCCACGATGGGACAACCAAGAAAGGCGCAATGCAAACGGATCTGGTGCGTGCGCCCGGTGAGCGGACGAACCTCGAGCAGGGTGTGACGCGCAAACGATTCGAGCGTCCTGTATTCGCTGACCGCCTCGCGTCCCTTGTCCGGTGAAAGGACGGCCATCTTTTTGCGATGGCGGGGATCGCGGCCGATTGGCGCTTCCACGCGGCCGCTCGGCGTAGGTGGCGCGCCGTCCACGAGGGCGAGATAGGTTTTTTCCACTTTCCGCAAGCGAAACTGGTCCTGCAGCCAGCGGTGGGCGCGTTCGTTCTTCGCAAGCACGATCAGCCCCGAGGTCTCTTTATCGAGGCGGTGGACAACGCCCGGTCGTTCCTCGCCGCCGATGCCCTCCAGGTCGGGGTCGTATCCCAGCACAGCATGGACGAGCGTCCCTGAATCGTGCCCGGCTGCCGGATGGACGACCATTCCCGCAGGTTTGTTGACGACGAGCATATCCTCGTTCTCGAAGACGATGTCGAGCGGGATGTTCTCGCCGACGATGCCGCTCGGAACGGGGGGCGGGATGCGCGCCTCGACGCGCGCGCCCGCCTCGAGCATCTGCCCGGACTTTTTGGCGGGAACGCCGTTCACCAAAACAAAGCCGTCGGCGATGAGGCCCTGCAAACGCGCCCGCGAAAATTCCGGCAGGCGCTGGACGAGGAATTTATCCAGCCGTTCGGCGGTTTCCCCTGTGTAGTGAAAGAATTCGATTCGGTCGGTCATGGGGACGGTGATAGAAGTAGACAGGTACACAGGTAAACAGGTGGACAGGTGGACAGGTGGACAGGTGATCGAAAGTCAGGAGACTTTCGACTCCGCCGCATCCTCCGACTGATCACTGATAACCGACAACCGATCACTGTCCGTCGAGGACTGACCGCCGCCGCTCTCCGCGCGCTCCTTCAGCCACACGCCCAGGAGCAGCACCGCCACGCCGATGGTAATGCTGGCGTCCGCAACGTTGAAAACGGGAAACACTCCCACCGAAATAAAATCCAGCACCTTGCCCATCGCCAGGCGATCCACCAGGTTGCCCGCCGCGCCCGCCAGTTGCAAACCCATCGCGATCCGCAATGTGTAGTCCGTGCGCTCGACGAGGGGATAATAGTACAGAATGACAATAATCACGACGATTGCCAGGATGGTGAAAACCGTGTTGCCATTCTGGAACATGCCGAAGGCCGCGCCCGTGTTGTACCAGTGAACAATGCGCGCGTAGGGAGCGAGCCAATCCCAGCCATTGGGAAGCCACGAGCCGCCAAACGGGATATTCGTCCGCACCAGCCATTTTGTCCACTGGTCGAACGCGACGATAAGCGTCGCAAAAAGCAGGAAAGGGAGATAAGCGAAGAAATTGCGTTTCAAGGGACCTCGAAAATAGGGTAATAAATCACTTCCCGCAGGCCGTCACACTTGCGCTGCGTGCAAGTGCAGGTGTTGCGAGACCGCAAGCGGGCGGATTGTACCATTCCCAACGGCGCTTTCGTCGGGAGGAACGAAACAGGTCACTCCTCAATGAACACGCGCGGGACGCGGGCGCTGATGCTGGTGAGCGCTTCGTAAGCGCTGGTGCCAGCCCACCCGGCAAGATCGTGAGCCGAAATGCCCTCGCCGAGCAGGACGATGGGATCGCCGAGCGCGATCTCATCCTCGCCCGCATCGGCCATGAACTGATCCATGCAGATGCGCCCGACCTGCGGATAAGGCTTCCCGTTGACGAGGACGCGCGCCCGTCCGCTCATGCGGCGGAAGTAACCGTCCGCGTAGCCGCACGGGACGGTGACGATTCGGGTCGGACGTTCGGCCTGCCACTCGGACCCGTAACTGACCGGCCGCCCGGGCGGCGTGATCTTGGTATAGGCCGCGCGCGAGCGCCAGGTGAGCGCGGGTTTCACGTCCACCGTGCGCGGAACATCCGGCGCGGGATAGACGCCGTAGAGCATGATGCCGGGGCGCACCATGTCGAAATTGCCTTCGGGCAGTTGAAGGATGCCGCCCGAATTGGAGATGTGCCTCAGCGGTGGATGCGGCAGGCTGTGTTTTTCATAGAGGCGCAGGACTTCGTAGAAACGCTCCAATTGGAGTTTGGCGTGAGCCAGATCGGGGGAGTCGGCGTTGGCGTAGTGGCTGTAAATGCCCTCCACTTCCACGCCTTCACAGGCGGCGGCGTACAGCAGGAACGGCTCGGCTTCGGTATCGCGCACGCCGACGCGCTCCATGCCCGTGTCAATTTTCAGGTGGGCGCGGATCTTCCCTCCCGAAAGGGCGGCATATTGCCCGGCGGACTCCAACAGGGTCCGGGAGGAAGCGGTGAGGGTCAGGTCGCAGCGCGGGAACCAGGGAACCTGTTCGGGCAGCGTTCCGCCCATCACCAGGATGGGTTTGTCCACGCCGATCTCGCGCAGGTGAATCCCCTCTTCGAGCGTCGCCACGCCAATGTAATCGGAGAAGGGCGCGAGGAACGGCGCGACGCCGTCTACGCCGTGGCCGTAGGCGTTGGCCTTGAGAACGGGCATGACGCGCGCCGGCTCCACTTGCGCGCGAATGGATTCGAGATTGCGGCGCAATTGGGCGAGATTGACTTCGAGAAACGTCGGGCGCGGGGGTGCGGACATGCGGGGGATTGTATCAGAATTGCCGACCCTGATTTCCGCATTCGCGATCCCCGTTCGTGGATGGTTGGCGTTACGACGCCTGTTCGACGGCGGCCAGAATTCTCTCGGCGTGCGCGTACACGTTGAATCGATTCCGCCGCGCGTAGCCGATCAACGTGATCCCCCATTTCTCGGCCAGTTCGATCGAAAGGGACGAGGGCGAAGTGCGCGAGACCAGGATGCCCGCGCCCAGCCGCACGGCCTTCTGCAGCATCTCCGAACTGATGCGCCCCGTGGTGACGAGAATGCGCCGGCTCGGCCAGACGTTTTGCATGAGGCACATCCCTGCGATCTTGTCGAGGGTGTTGTGACGCCCGATGTCTTCGGCGGAGAGCAGGACGCGCTCGCCATCCGTCAGCGCGGAGGTGTGGACTCCGCC
The DNA here is from genome assembly GCA_034411715.1 of Anaerolineales bacterium. Classification (GTDB taxonomy): domain Bacteria; phylum Chloroflexota; class Anaerolineae; order Anaerolineales; family Villigracilaceae; genus Denitrolinea. The sequence goes on from DAOUMJ010000202.1 coordinate 10,705, forward strand.
TGTCTCACGATATAAATCCTGCGACTCGAACAGCATCCCGACCAGGCGGCCGACCTGGCTCGCGGAGAGGGCAAAGCCGTTCGGAGCCGCGACCCCGCGCGGGGTCGCGATGGATTCGACGGCGGTCATCCCGCCCGAACAGCCGGAGGTGCGCGTCCACTTGGAGGGTTTGTCGGCCGCGTGGGTCAGCCACACGTCCACGTTATCGCCGTGCTCGCAGACGCGCACGTCGGACACTTCGTCCATCGCCTCGATCACCCCTTCGTTGAAGAGGAAACCGACCGCCATCGCTTCAAGCAGGACAGGCGTACACAGCAACGAGACCCAGGCCTCGCCGTTCACCGTCAGCGAGACGGGCGTCTCGACGATGGCGCTGGCTTCGACGGATTTGCTTTCGCTGGAATCCATTTGGAAGTATTGGATGGGTTTGCGGGGTTCGAGCATGGGAACTCCAATTACCAGTAAATTGCGAATTTGATTCTGACTATTCGTCGCATCCCGTCATTGCGAGCGTTCGCTGCGAAGCAATCCCCTCCACGACCAGGAGATTGCTTCGTCGGGAAGAGCGCCCTCCTCGCAATGACGAACAACTACTCATCTTTCTTGTAACTCTTCTTGTGCGCGGCGATGAAGCGATCGGGGCCGGACAGAAATGCGCCGAGGCAGGTGTCGTTGCAAAGGTAGATGGTCTCGCCGCAATATTCGACCTGCGGGAAGAATTCTGGGTCGGAACGGAAGACGCGTCCGCACAATGCGGTAAAGGCGGGATGTTTCGCTTTCTCGGTTTCGGCGATCATGGTGTTCGAATTCTAATCGGTTTTTCGATAATCGGCAGTCCGCGAAATTCTTCGGCGCCTTCAGTCGTCGCGAGAGGCGCAGTGGTATAATTTGTCTAACTACAACGTGTACTTCATTTAGACACGAAGTCAGTTCTTCAGCGGCCTCGTGTCTTTTTAATGCCTTTTTGCAGGAAAGCCTATGGAAATCGGAACCGTTCAACAAGTTGACATTGACGCCCAGATGCGCGAAGCCTATCTGGATTACGCCATGAGCGTGATCGTGGCCCGCGCCCTGCCCGATGCCCGCGACGGACTCAAACCCGTCCATCGCCGCATCCTCTACGCGATGGACGAGTTGGGCATCCGCTCGAACGGCTCATATAAAAAATCCGCCCGCATCGTCGGCGAGGTGCTGGGGAAATATCACCCGCACGGCGACTCGGCGGTTTACGAGACGATGGCGCGCATGGCGCAGGATTTCTCCATGCGCTACACCCTCGTGGACGGGCAAGGGAACTTCGGCTCGATTGACGGCGACGCGCCCGCGGCCATGCGCTACACCGAGGCGCGTCTCAACAAGATGGCCGAGGAAATGCTGGCCGACCTCGACAAGGACACGGTGGACTTCGTCCCGAACTTCGACGACTCGCTGGAGGAGCCGTCCGTTTTGCCCGCCCGACTCCCGAATCTCTTATTGAACGGGTCGGCGGGCATCGCGGTCGGGATGGCGACCAACGTCCCTCCGCACAACCTGCGCGAACTCGTCGGCGCGCTCGATCACCTGATTGACAATTTCGACAAGGTGGACGACATCCCCGTCGAAGAGTTGATGAAATTCGTCCCAGGTCCCGATTTTCCCACCGGCGGCATGATTGTCGGAGCGGAGGGGATCTTATCGGCCTACGCCACCGGCCGAGGTCGGGTGGTGATGCGGGGCGTGGCGCACATCGAGGAGATGAAGGGAAGTCGTCACCAGATCGTCATCACGGAAATCCCGTACCAGGTCAATAAAACCACGCTGATCGAGCGTATCGCCAACCTGGCGCGCTCGGAAAAAATTGACCAGATCTCCGACCTGCGCGACGAGAGCGACCAGCGCGGCATGAGCATCGTGATCGAACTCAAGCGCGGCGCGCAGCCGAAAAAAGTTCTCAACCAACTTTACAAATTTACGCCGCTGCAATCCACCTTTGGCGTGCAGATGCTCGCCCTCGTGGACGGCGAACCGCGCACCCTGCCGCTCAAGATGACGTTGAAGATCTTCATCGAGCATCGGCAGACGGTCATCGTCCGCCGCTCGAACTTCGAACTGGCGAAGGCGCGGGCGCGGCAGCACATTTTGGACGGCCTGCTGATCGCGCTCAACAACATAGACGCGGTCATCAAGACCATCCGCGAGGCTGAGGACGCCGATGTCGCCAAGACCAACTTGATGAAGCGTTTCAAACTCAGCGAGGTGCAGGCGCAGGCGATTTTGGATATGCAATTGCGCCGCCTGGCCGCCCTCGAACGCTGGAAGATCGAAGAGGAACACAAACAGGTCGCGGCGCAGATCGCCCATCTCGAGGATCTGCTGGCACATCCGAAAAAGATCCTGGCGCTCATCAAGAGCGACCTGAACGAACTGGCGGAAAAATACGGCGATGACCGCCGCACGAAGATCGCCACGGACGCGAAAGAGGAGTTGCACGAAGAGGACCTCGTTCACGACGAGGCGGTTCTCATCAGCCTGACCGAGCGGGGGTACGTCAAGCGCATGGCCGCTTCGGCGTTCAAGTCGCAGAGCCGCGGCGGGCGCGGCGTGATCGGTCACATCACGAAGGACGAGGACGAAGTGGTGATGCTCATCCCCGCCCGCAGTCTCGACACGATGTTGTTCTTCTCGGACAAAGGCAAGGTCTATTCGGAAAAGGTCTATCAAATCCCCGACGCGGATCGCGCCGCGAAAGGGATTCCACTCGTGAACGTTTTATCGCTCGACGCAAACGAACGCGTCACCGCGGCCATCGCGGTTTCGAATTTCGAATCGCACAATTACTGCATGTTGGCGACCGTGCGCGGCAAGGTCAAGCGCGTGGACATGGAGGAGTTCGCCTCCGTCCGCCCTTCGGGCCTGATCGCCATGACCCTGGAGGAGGGCGACGAACTGGGCTGGGCGCGCCTGACCAGCGGAAAGGACGAGATCATCATCGTCACCGAGAACGGACAGGCTTTGCGCTTCAGTGAAACTGCCGTCCGCTCCATGGGACGCGCCGCCGCGGGCGTGCAGGGGATTCGCCTCGCGAAGGGAGACGCGGTCACCAGCATGACCGTCGTCCAGCCGAACGGTTCGCTTTTGATCGTGACGACCAATGGCTATGGAAAGCAGACCCCGCTCAAGGATTATCCCGTCAAGGGACGCGCCACGGGCGGCGTCTCCACCATTGACCAGAAGGCGCTGGCGACGACCGGCGGAATCGCTTCCGCGCGCGTCGCCCAAATGGACGACGACCTGACCATCATCACCGCCAACGGCGTGACCCTGCGCTTGAAGGTGAAGGACATCAAGAAGGCGGGACGCGCCACGCGCGGCGTGCGTCTCATCACCCCGCAGGAGGGAGACAGCGTGGCCACGGTGGCGCGCATCCCCGTGGAAGACCTGCGAAAGGCGGGCGCGCAAGTCAATGGAAATGGGGAGGAGGAATTCAAAGAACAGCCGGAGTTGTTGTGAGTGATGAAAGTGGACCCAAAGATCGGCAAGAACCTTATTGTGTGTTACAATTGCAGTACAAACGCAAAAGGAATTTGCCATGTCTAAAACCGCTACACTTACCGTACGCCTTGATCCAGAGGTAAAGAAGCAGGCCCAAAAAGTCCTGAATAAACTTGGCATAACAACTTCCCAGGCCGTTACAATGTACTTCAAGCAGATCAGCATGGAAAATGGCCTGCCTTTCCGGGCGCATATCCCCAATGAAGAGACCGAACGCATCCTGGAGGAGGCATCTGCGGGAAAAAACCTGCATTCCGCAAACGATGCTGACGACCTGTTCGCTCAATTGGCATCGTGATGTTGGCGCCTCGCTATACTTCCGCGTTCAAAAAGGAATACAAACGGGCCCAAAAACGCGGATAAGATATGAGCAAGCTCAGGATCATTATTGAATTGCTTCTGAATGAAGAACCCCTGCCCGAAATCTGTCAGGATCATCCTCTGCGTGGAAAATTCGCCGGTTCACGGGACTGCCACATCGAACCTGACTGGGTGCTGATTTACGCAATTAGGGGGAATGAACTGGTTCTCCTTCGTACCGGTTCACATGCTGACCTGTTCAAGTAGAAAAAAACTTGTCTTGGTATACGTGCGGTGTAGCGCTGGTGACCGCCTTTGTCTGCTCCATGAAGTGAAGGGGCGTTGATGGCGAGGCGCGATTGTGCAGCCGGAACAGGTGCGAGAGGAATCCGATATTGAAGTATCCCCCGACTGCGGATATACTATTGACTGTTCCATTTTTTGGAACGCTTTGCGGCCAGTTTTCGTTATTACCTTGCCTGTTGGATTGAACCTTTCGGAGGATGCGATGAAATCCAGACTCACCCTTGCCTCGGCGGCTATGCTGATCGCGCTGCTGTTTTCGTTCGTTCCGCTGGCGGGAGCGGGCATACGGCCGGCCGCCGCGGCTTACTGCGACGCCGCGCAGTTCATTGCCGATGTGACCGTCCCGGATGGCGCGGTCTTCGCGCCGGGAGCGACCTTCAAGAAGACCTGGCGTTTGAAAAACATCGGCACCTGTACGTGGACGACGGCCTACAGCCTGGTGTACGCCAGCGGTGAAAAGATGGGGAACATCACCGCGGTTGCGCTGCCGTCCAGTGTGGCGCCCGGCCAAAGCGTGGACGTGAGCGTGGATCTCACCGCCCCGGCCAGCGCGGGGAAATATCGCGGCAACTGGCAACTGGCCAATGCCTCCGGCGTTAAATTCGGTATCGGTTCCACTGCCAGGGGTGTGTTCTGGGTGGAGATCGTGGTCTCCGGCGGCGGCGTTCCCAGCGGTGTGGCCTATAATTTTGCAGAAAAAGCCTGCGACGCGGCCTGGTCGAGCGCGGCGGGCGCGCTTCCCTGCCCCGGTACGGACGGCGACGCGAAGGGCTTTGTGCTGAAACAGGCCAATCCCAAACTGGAGAACGGCGTGGCCGATTCCAGTCCCGGCCTGTTGGTTTCGCCGCAGGCCGTCTACAACGGGTTCATCCAGGCTGTGTATCCCGCCTTCCGAGTCCAGGCCGGTGACCGCTTCCAGGCCACCGTCAGTTGTGAATACGGCGCGACATCCTGCTATGTCGCTTACCGGCTCGATTACCAGATCGGGACGGGCGCGGTGAGAACCTTCTGGTCGTTCCGCGAAAAATACGAGGGACAATACTACCGCGCCAACCTGGACCTGAGTTCGCTGGCCGGGCAGGACGTGAAATTCATCCTGCACCTGAATGCTTACGGGTATCCCACCGGCGACCGCGCCCTGTGGGGCAATCCTATCATTTATCGCCCGGGTTCGGACGGCATTACGCCCGTCCCGACCACGCCCGTGGCCGGTTGCGACAAGGCCCAGTTCATCACCGACGTGACCGTGCCGGACGGCACCACCTTCGCGCCCGGCGCGGCCTTCAAGAAGACCTGGCGGCTCAAGAACATCGGCACCTGCGCCTGGACGACCGGCTACTCCCTCGTCTTTTCCAGCGGCGAGCAGATGGGCGGCCCCTCCTCTGCGCCCTTCCCCACCAGCGTCGCCCCCGGCCAGACCGTGGACCTGAGCGTCAACCTGACTGCGCCCAACGCCGGCGGCACCTATCGCGGTAACTGGATGCTCAAGAACGCCAGCGGCGCCATCTTCGGTATAGGCACCGGCGCCAACAAACCCTTCTGGGTGGAGATCAAGGTCAGCGGCCCCACGGCCACGCCCGGCACACCCAGTCCCACTTCCACCGCTCCCACGCCAACGGGTCCCACCCCCACGCAGGAAACCGGCACAGCCTACGACTTTGTCGCCAATATGTGCGCGGCCAGTTGGGTGAGCGGCGCGGGCGTGTTGCCCTGCCCCGGCACGGATGGCGACGCCAAGGGCTTCGTGATCCGGCTCGATAATCCGCAACTGGAGACCGGCGCGGTGGATCCCCGCCCCGGCCTGCTCACGCACCCGCAAGTGACCACCAACGGCTACATCCAGGGCAAATATCCGGCCTTCCGCGTCCAGCCCGGCGACCGTTTCCAGAGTATCGTCAATTGCCAGTACAACGCCACCTCCTGCTACGTCGTCTTCCGACTCGATTACCAGATCGGCGACGCCGCTCCCAAAACCTTCTGGACCTTCGGCGAAAGATACGAGGGGCAGTATTACCAGGCCAATCTCGACCTGAGCTCGCTGGCCGGGCAGGATGTCAAATTCATCCTGACCGTGACGGCCGGCACCTATGCCGCTGGCGACCGGGCGGTTTGGGTGGCGCCGCGCATCTACCGCGCCGGGGCTGCCTCCTCCATTGCGCCTTCCGCCACCACCGCCGCCCCTCCCACCGCCCCGGCCGCGACTCCCTCCGGCGCCGATACGAGCGGCTGGAGCGTTTTTCAGAACACCAAATACAATTTCCAGTTCAAATACCCGCCCGGCTCCACCGTCACAGACCAGTCGGATAACAGCGGACGCCTCACCCTGCCCATCACGGCCGGTACGCTCCTGGTGGCGAAGTTCCTCGACGTAAGCGTAACCGAAGGAGCCGCCACCTGCGCCAATTCCATCGCCGGCGGCGGGACGGTTGCCACCTCCGGGAACGCGACCATCAACGGCATTACCTTCCTTAAGGAGACCGGCGTGGGCGCGGCGGCGGGCAACACCTACGAATGGGAGGCCTACTCCGCGCTCCGCCCCAACACCAACGCCTGCGTCAGCATCGCCTTTGTGCTGCAATCGGCCAACGCCGGCAACTACGCCACCCCGCCGCCTCCGTTCGATAAAGCCGCTGAATCGGCGGTCTTCCAGACCATCATGTCCACCTTCGAGTGGACGCAATAAGCGGCAACGAAGTGCATCCAACATCGGCGACCTCCCGCGCAGGGAGGTCGCTTCCTAACCGACCGTGAAAGACGACCGTCCCCTCCTCCTGCTCGCGGACGACGACCCCTCCATTGCGGACACTCTCGCGCCCTTCCTCGACCGCGCCGGGTTCCGCGTCCTGACCGTCTCCAACGGGGCGGCCGCGCTGGAGAAGATCCACTCGCACCGCCCGTCGCTGGTCATCCTCGACGTGCTGATGCCGCGCATGGATGGGCGCGAAGTGCTGCGCCGCATTCGCCGCGGGAACATCTGGCTGCCCGCCATCCTGCTCACCCAGGTGGGCGAATCCTCCGAGCGCGCCCTGGCGCTGGAGGAGGGCGCCGACGATTACCTGAACAAGCCCTTCGATCCTCACGAACTGCTGGCGCGCATCCGCGCTGTGCTGCGCCGCGCCCGCCCGGGCGAACGCTCGCTCTCCGCCTCCTGGATGCTGACCGCCCTCGAACTGTCCCTCGACCGCCGCGCCCGCCGCGCCTCGCTCAAAGGCGCGACCCTCGACCTGACCCCCAAAGCATTCGCCGTTCTCGAATACCTGATGACCCATCCCGACGAATGTGTCTCGCGCGAGCGCCTGCTCGAGGCCGTTTGGGGCTGGCAATATCCCGCAGGGACGCGCACCGTGGACACGCGCATGGCCGAATTGCGCCGCGCCCTGAACGACCACCCCGACGACCCGCAGTACATCGAAACCGTTCCCGCCGAAGGCTATCGCTTTATCGCGCCCGTGAAAGGCGAATAACGCTGTCGCGGCCTCCAACGTCGCCCGACGTTGGAATTCCGAAGTCGGGAAACTTCGGACTCCCAGCCATGAACCTTTTCTCCTCCCTCCTCGAAGTGTTGAACAGGCTGTTCAACGCGCGCCCGACGCGGATCGTGGTGACTCTCCTGCCCCTGGCCCTCGGCCTGCTGGCGACGGTCTACGTGCAGAATTTTCTCGATCCCATTCCCATCCTCGCCTTTCGCATGGACATCGGGATCGCCGCCCTGCTCTTCGGCATCCTCCTCACCCTCATCCTCGGCGCGTACTTCTTCGGGGACGAATCGCGCGGCTGGTTCGCGCGCGGCGAGATGGAGGAAGTCCGCCGCGAGATGGAAGAAGGCCGCCGCCAGTTCATCCGCCGTCTCGACCACGAGATCAAGAATCCGCTCACGGGGTTGCAGGCCGCGCTGGTCAACGTCTCGGAAGCCGCCGGTGATTCCGACCGCGTCCGCTCTGTGGCCGACGCCCGCCGCGCCGTGGAACGTCTCCGCCGCCTGCTGGCCGACCTGCGGAAACTGGCCGAACTGGAGGAGCGCTCGCTGGAACGCCTGCCCGTGGACATCCCCGCGCTGCTCGAGGAGGTGGCCGAGGCCGTCCGGTCCCTGCCCGCTGCGCATGGGCGGACGCTCAATCTGCTGATCGCGCGCGTCCCCTGGCCCTTCCCACCCGTAACGGGCGACCGCGACCTGCTCGGACTCGTTTTCTACAACCTGTTGGAGAATGCCGTCAAATTTACAACCCCCAGCGACTCGGTGGAAGTGCGCGCCCTCGAAGACGGCAGGGCTATCGTGATCGAAGTGGCTGACAGCGGCGCGGGCATTTCTTCCATCGAACTTCCCCGCATCTTCGAGGAACTCTATCGCGGCGTCAACGCGCGGGGGATAGAGGGATCGGGGCTCGGTCTCGCGTTGACGCGTCGCATCGTCGCCCTGCACGGCGGCAGTCTCGAGGTCCGCTCGCGGCAGGACGACCCGCGCGGTACTGTGTTTACGGTGAGGTTGCCTGTTACAAAACTGTAACGCGCCTGCCACAGCCCTGTAACAGGCGGGGGGTATAAATTAATCATGGAACGATTCATCCCCCTGCCACACGACGAATCCGACCTGATCGCCCGCGCCCAGCGCGGCGATCTCGAAGCCTTCAACGGCCTTATCCTGCTCCACCAGGACGCGCTCTTCAACATCGCCCTCCGCACCCTCGGCGACGAAGACCGCGCCGCCGACGCCGTGCAGGAGGCGTTCCTCTCCGCCTTTCGAAGCCTGCGGACCTTTCACGGCGGATCGTTCCGCGCCTGGCTGGCGCGCACGGTGGTCAACAAGTGCTACGATGAGTACCGACGTTCCTCGCGTCACCCAACCCTCCCTCTCATTCCCATTGTGGACGGCGAAGAGGCGGAGGATTGGGACTGGCTGCGCGATGCCGGCCCCTCGCTCGAAACCCAATACGACTCGGCCGAATTGAACGACGCCCTCCAGCGTTGTATCAAAGCACTGCCCTTCGATCATCGGACCGTTCTTACACTCGTGGACGTGCAGGGACTCTCCTACGAGGAGGCGGCGGCCGCGCTGCGCGTCCCCGTCGGCACGGTCAAGAGCCGCCTCGCCCGCGCCCGCGCCGCCATGCGCCATTCCCTGCAACGATTCGCCCACCTTCTGCCTTCTTCCTTCCAAATCCTTCAACCTGTTACAGCCTGAATGGAAAATTCAGTAAATCACAGGTTTCTCCCGTCATTGCGAGCGCAAGTTCAGACCTTTCGCTTAAATTAAAGCGACTTTCGCGAATTTCTGCCCAAAAAGCCATTTTTGCCGCTGATTTCGTCAAACCGTGGCAAAAAGCGCCACAA
>DAOUMJ010000203.1:0-9361 GCA_034411715.1 Anaerolineales bacterium
CGCAAAATAAATTTTGCGTTACCGCATGAACGGCGGGCCGCCGCCAGTCTCGAACACGGTGGGCGGATTCAGGATGATGAGATCGCCCACCCGGACTTCGCCGTCCAGAAGAACGCTCATCGTTTCGGAGGAGGAACCGAGCCTCACCTCGACCTGAACCGGCGCGCCGTCTCGAAGAACGTACACCACCCTCCTGCCGTCCACCAGGCGCACCGCGCGGTTTGGGATAAGGATCACATCTTCGAGTTCCTTCACGACGATGTTCACCGCGGCGGTCATGCCGGGCCTCACCTGCCCGTCGGCGTCGGTGATGCGAACCGTAACGACAAAACTGACCACACCCTGCACCACGCTCCCCGCCTGCGAAACCTGCGTCACCTCGCCGTGATATTCTGTTCCAAGGATGGCGTCGAAGGTCAACGCGACGGGCTGCCCGACCTCGATGCTGTTGATGTCCACTTCGGAAATATCCACGTCCACCAGCAGGTTGGACAGGTCGTCCACGCGAAAGGCGGGCGCGCCGGCCGTCACCTGGTCGCCGGGCAGGGGACGCGCGTCGGTCACCGTCCCCGCGAAGGGAGCGGCGATGCGAGTCATATTGAGCGCGGCCTGCGCCGCGTCGACGCGCGCCTGCGCCGCGGCAATGTCCGCCGCATTGGGGCCGTCTTTGACGCGATCGTAAGCGCGCTGGGCGTCATCCAACTGCGCCTGCTTCAGCGCCAGGTCGTCCTCCGCCCTGGCGATGGTCTCGTCGGGAGCCTGGTCCGCTTTCACCTTCTGCAGTTCCGGGACGCGCTGCCGTCCGATGGTAACGTAGCGAATCACCATATATTCGTACGGCTCGAACAGCGAATCGTAGTAGTTCTTTGCCTTGTCGTAGGCGTCCTGCGCGTTGCGTAGGGCGATCCGGGCCTGGGCGCGAGCGGTATCCGAGGCCAGCAGGTCGTCGAGCGTCTTCTGCGCGTTGACCAGGTCGGCCTGGGCCAGGATGATGTTCTGCGCGACCGAGGCGGGCGCGAGCGAGGCCAGCACGGTCTCCGCCGTCACGCGGTCCCCCACCGAAACGTTGACTTTTTCCACCGAGCCGCTGGTCTGCCAGGCGAGGACCGCGCTCTGGCGGGCGCGCACCGTCCCGGTCGCGCCGACGGTGGCGACCAGTCGCCCTTTTTGCACTTCAGCGGTCTGGAACTGGGTTTGCGAATTTCCTCCCCCGCGCCATGCAAAATACGCGACGGCAGCCATGGCCAGAATGGCGAGGGGAATGACGATCTTTTTGTTGTTTTTCAGAAACTGCATCATACGGGTGTCCTCCGACGCGCCTATTCTACCCGCTTCGCGGCAGGAAGCAAGGCAGGCGCGAAAAAATTCACAAATTTCTTACACGCGATTCATAATTTGCGCATGATTTGGGAGACGGCGAAGGAAGCGGGCGATATTCCAACACCAAGACCCAAAGTCATGAAGAAATTTGCGCCTTCATGGTTTTGTATTCCTTGCCATTCGCCGCCCTCTGATGGATCATATTCCCTGATATTTGGGTTATACTTTCCACATGGCTGAGCCAAAAGACAATTACAAACTTTATATGAGCAATGCCCGCGAGATGCTGGAGGTGGCGCGCTCAAATTTGGACGGAAATCATTTCAGTTCGGCCTGCAATCGCGCGTACTACGCCGTTTTCCACGCCGCCAGCGCCTTACTTTATTTCAAAGGAATGTCATACGGAAAACACAGCGCGGTGCTTGCGGCGTTTCGACAGCATTTCATCAAGACAGGCGAATTCGACAAGAAATGGAGCAAGGTTTACGAGTTGATCATGTCAAGCCGCCAGGTAAGCGATTACGATCTTTATGTGCAAATCGAAGAGGACCGGGCGGTCAATGCGGTTACGAATGCGGAAGCATTTGTAGAGGAAGTTGACCAGTGGTTACGCAAACACAACCTGTACTAAATCTGTCACTGAATGAAACAAAGGCGGTTGAGGAGTTTCTATCTAGAATCCGCCTCGCATTCGGCGAGAAAGTGGAGCGCGCGGCGCTATTCGGCTCGAAAGTTCGCGGCGAATCCATGGAATATTCCGACATTGATATTCTTTTGATTGTCGCCGAGGAAGGTTGGGAATTCAAGAAAGCCATTATCGAAATCGGTTCTGACATTTCATTGGATTACGATGTGTTGCTGGACATTCGCATTTTCAGCAAAGCCCAATGGGAGTATCTCGCGGCGATTCAGGCAGGGTTGTATCGGAATATCACGAGGGACGCCATCCCGCTTGAGTGGGATTTGCCTGAAGCGGGGTTCGGATAGGTTCCAAACCGCCTCCCGAAATTGTGATGATTGTCGTCTGCTTTGGTGACATTTTCGCCTTTATCCATCCAATTAGATTCGGTATCATGCCTGCAATTTCATGCTTCATCGAGGAATCCCCATGCAGGCAGTCCCCAGCGAATTTTTAGACATTGACCGCAAGGCCCGCGCCAACAAACCCTTCTTCGACCTCGACCTGCGCCCACCCGAAGAACGCGCCTGCGACTTCAACGACGTGGTCATCGAGTTCGACGCCGAGCGCGCCATGGTCGAGGCCGCGCGCTGCATCCACTGTCCCGATCCCGCGCCCTGCATGACGGCCTGCCCTGCGCATAACGACATCCCCTCTGCGATGTGGCTGATCGAGCAGGGACGCTTCGCCGAGGCCGCGGACCTCTATCACCAGACCAGTTCCCTGCCCGAGATCTGCGGGCGCGTCTGCCCGCATGAACAACTCTGCCAGGGCTCCTGCGTCCTCAACAAACATCACACCCCCGTCCTGTGCGGCGAACTGGAAGTCTTCGCGGTGGATTACAAACGCCGCCGCGAGGGACGCATCATCCCGGTCGGCGCGCCGACGGGGAAAAAGGTCGCCATCATCGGCGCGGGACCGGCCGGGCTGGGCTGCGCCGACCAATTGATCCAGCGCGGACACGAGGTGACCATCTTCGAGTCCAAACCCGCGCCGGGCGGCTTGCTCGTCTACGGCATCCCCAACTTCAAACTCCCCAAGCGCGTCTGGCGGGAAAAATGGGAGGAGTTCGAGCGCGCCGGGGTCAAGTTCGTCCCGAACACCTACATCGGCAAAGACAAGACAATTGACGACCTCTTCAACGAGGGCTTCGAGGCGGTCTTTATCGGCGTCGGCTCGGAAATTGACGCCAAAATGGAAGACACACCCGGAACCGACCTGCCCGGCGTCTACGAGGCCACCGACTTCCTCATCCGCGGCAACGTGGAGCGCGACCTCCTGCCGCCGGATATGCGGGAACCGCTGGAGATCGGCAAGCGCGTGGTGATCATCGGCGGCGGCGACACAGCCTCCGACTGCCTGCGCACCGCTCTCCGCCTCGGCGCGGAGGAAGTGACCTGCCTGTATCGAAGAACCGAACGCGAAATGCCCGGCGGAAAGAAAGACCGCCAGATGGCAAAAGAAGAAGGCGCCAAGTACCGCTTCCTCACCCAGCCGGTCAAATTCATCGCGGGCGAGGAAGGCAAACTGGCCGCGGTCGAATGTCTCGAAATGAGACTGGGCGAACCCGACGCCAAGGGCCGCCGCAAACCCATCCCCGTGGAAGGCTCCAACTTCAGCATCGCCTGCGACACGGCCGTTCTCGCGCTCGGCTACTGGCCCGACCCGATCCTCGGCAAGACCACGCCCGGACTGGACGTGAAAGACTGGGGCTTGATTGACGTCAAGGACAAAAAGACCGGCGTCACCTCCCGCGAGGGCGTCTTCTCCGGCGGGGACTGCGTCACCGGCCCCGATCTGGTCGTCACCGCCATGGTGGGCGGGCGCAAAGCCGCCTGGGCGATTGACGAGTATTTGCGAAATAAGTAACGCACACTTGCCCTGGCGTGCAAGTGCCAGGGAGATTTATCTTGCGATTTGAAGCGCCACATGCCGCAAAATAAATTTTGCGCCGCCTGCCGCGGAGGGCAGGGACAAAAGAGACGGTTGAGGCCGTCTCTTTGTTTTCCCCTTCCCCCATTCCTGAATTTCCGAATGGGGAAGGTTGGGATGGGGGTATTACCGCCGGGGTATAATCCCCGCCATGCCAGACCGCATCCAAACCATCCTCGAACGGGCGCTCGTTTACTGTATCTGCATTCTCTTCATCACCTCCGCCGCGCCTCATGCGGCCACCACATACGACCGCGCCCGCGTCTTCACCCGCCCCTACGAATTCAATTACGACGCCTGGACCGCCGACGCGGCCTGGCTCAAATTCCAGCAAAGCGCGCTCGGCCTGCCCGATTACGTCTCCCGCGCCGACCGAATCGAGGTTGTCATGGAATCCCTGCGCCTCACCGAAGCCATCCTGCGCGCCGAAACCCAACTCCAACTCATCTTCGCCGACCCGAACATCGCGGACAAGGAACGCGCCTCCACCCACCTGCGCGCCGAACTGGAAAAACTCAACACCCGCCAGGAGCAGATCGCCCCGCTGGCCGAATCCATCGTTCAGGCGCAGGTGGCCGAAATGCTGGACGAACTGGGCCTCACCCTCCTCGGGCAGCCCACCCCGCCCGTCCTCTACCACGTCACGCCGCTGCCGATGAATCTCATCATGTCGAAACGCGACAAGATCGAACAGATCGCGGCCATCTCCCTCCAGCCCGGCCTGCCCCTCGAGCGGCAGATCGCCATCGAAGACGGCGTCGCGCAGACCCTCGACCTCTCCACCCTCGTCGTCCCCGTCGGCGGCATCGGCACCTACCCGACCATGGTCATGCGTACCGGCTATTTCACCTGGCAGATCGGCACCGTCATCCATGAATGGGCGCACAACTTCCTCAGCCTGCGCCCGCTGGGGATGAATTACGGAACCACCCCCGAACTGCGGACGATGAACGAGACGACCGCATCCATCGTGGAAAACGAGATCGCCCCCCTCCTGCTGGCGCGCTTCTACCCGACGCTCGCCGCCTCCTCCCCCGACTTTGGGCGGGCCGCGTGGTCCCCCGCCCTCACCCCTAACTCCTCCTCCGCCCTCACCCCTAACCCCTCTCCCGATTTCGGGAGAGGGAAAAAAGGGGTGAGGGCCGACGAACCTCCCCCCTTCGACTTCCGCGCCGAGATGCACACCACCCGCGTCCACGCCGACGAATTGCTGGCCGAGGGAAAGATCGAGGAAGCCGAAGCCTACATGGAAGCGCGCCGCCAGTTCTTCTGGGATAACGGCTACCCCATCCGTAAACTCAACCAGGCCTACTTTGCCTTCTACGGCGCGTACGCCGACATCCCCGGCGGCCCAGCCGGTGAAGACCCGGTCGGCCCGGCGGTGCGCGCTCTGCGCGAGCGAAGCGCCTCGCTGGCCGATTTCCTCTACGCCATCGCCTGGATGGATTCATTCGAGGAATTGCTGGCCGCGATTGGGCAAATCAGTAATCAGTGATCAGTGGGCAGTGATCAGTTTGGATTCTTGAGTCCACTGAAAAAACAACCGCACACTTGCCCTGGCGGGCAGTGCCAGGGGAGTGCGCCGAGAGCGCAGAGTTCTTCATTATCAAGTCTCTGCGTACTCTGCGCTCTCGGCGGTACATCTTCCCGATGCCCTTCGGGAAAATAACCTTTTTGCAGTAGACTCATTCTTACAAATGCAAAAACTTCTTTCGCCCGTTTTGTTTTTCGCTTTTATGCTCGCCGCCTGCGCGCCCGTGAGTGAAACACCGCGAGAAACCCAAACGCCCATCCCCTCGCCCGCGCCCACCCAGCCCGTCTGCCGCGCCATCCAGTTCGAGCCGACCCCCATCCCCGGCGCCAACTCGCTCTTCCCGGCCGTCCGACCGGGGGAGTGGGTCAAAGGCCCGCAGGATGCCGCCGCCACCATCATTATCTACAACGACTTTCAATGCCTCGAATGTAACGACCGCGTGTTGAGCGTGCTGGCGGAGACTCATCCCAACGATGTGCGGCTGGTTTATCGTCACTATCCCCAGCCCGGGCGTTACGACAAAGCCTACCTTGCCGCGCAGGCCGCGGAAGCGGCCGGCAAGCAGGACAGGTTTTGGGAGATGCACGATGTTCTTTTTGCAAAACAATCCGAGTGGGTCTCTCTGCCGCCCGACGAGTTCAAACCCTGGGTGTTGAATGAAGCGGAACGCCTCGGCATGGACCGCGTCCGCTTCGAGGCCGATTTCAACGATCCCACGACCCTCTCCAAAGTCAAGAAAGCGGAGACGGACGCGCGGGCGGCGAGCATCCCCGTCCTGCCCCTCGTCCTCATCAACGGCGAGATCTATTACGGCCCCACCGACTTCAGCGCCTTCGACCAGGTGGCGCGGCTCATCGCTCTCGGCAAACGCCAGTTCTCTGCCTGCCCCGAGGTGACGATTGACCCGGCCAAACAGTATCTCGCCACCATCGAGACTGAGAAGGGCGACATCGTGATCGAGTTGTACGCGGACAAGGCCCCGCTCACGGTGAACTCCTTTATCTTCCTGGCGCGGCAGGGCTGGTACGACGGCGTGACCTTCCACCGCGTCATCCCCGGTTTCGTGGCGCAGGCGGGCGATCCCAGCGGTACCGGCGTGGGCGGGCCGGGCTACCTCTTTCGCGACGAGCTCCACCCTTCCCTGCGCTTCGACAAGCCCGGCGTGGTGGGCATGGCCAACTCGGGCGCGGACACCAACGGAAGCCAGTTCTTCATCACCTTCTCCCCCCAGCCCAGCCTGGACGGGCGATTTACCATCTTCGGCCACGTGATCAGCGGCATGGACGTGCTGGCGAAACTCACGCCGCGCGATCCCAGCACGGGCGCGGTCCTGCCGGAAGGCGACCGCATCCTGCGCGTGACCATCGAGGAGCGATAATGGAGCGATCAAAAAGCGACAACATCGGCGCGATCCTGCTGGCGATTTTCAGCGCGCTGGTCATTCTGGTGTTCACAGCTGGTGCTATTTTCGCCCTGGCAGGCGGCATCGCGGAATGGCGCGAAACGCGCGATGCCACCCTCAGCCTGTTTCCTTCCTTCCTCCTGCTGTCCGCTTTTCTCCTCGCCTCGTTCCTGATCGGGCGAAGCGGCCTGCTGGCCTTGCGCCGCGTCCGGAACCGGCCGGACGAAGCGGCGCGCCTCCAGCCGATCTCGTTCGGATTGACGCTGGCGCTCTTTGGCGGCTGGCTCCTTTCCATCGTGGCCGCGGCGGCGTTGTCGCGGCATGCCATCCTGCAATGGTTCGCGCTTCCTCTCTACCTGCTCGCGCTCGGGCTTCCCGTCTACGCCCTCGTCCGACTCGCCGCAGGCGGGCTGGAATTGGGCAGCAAACTACGCGCCTGGGGCACGCTCTCCATGGGGATGACCCTGTCCCCCTTTCTCGCTATCCTTGCCGAGGGAGTGGTCGCGCTGATGGCGCTGCTCACCATCGGCATCTTCGTGGGATTGGACCCGCAGCGGCTGGAGGCCATCCAAAAATTGGGGGAACAACTGCAAAACGTCGCCTCCCAGGAGGAGGCGCTTGCCCTCCTGTTGCCGCTCCTGACCAATCCTCTGACGCTGGCGGGGGGGCTGGTCTTCCTCTCGCTCGTCACCCCGCTGGTGGAGGAGGCCGCCAAATCCCTGCCGGTGTGGCTGGCCTGGCGCAGGCTCGACTCCCCGGCGCGAGGCTTTGCCCTGGGCGCGATCAGCGGCGCCGGCTTCGGCCTGATGGAGGGACTCTTCGTCTCCGCCGCGCCCGGTGAAACCTGGGGCATGACGCTGGCTGTCCGCGCCGCCAGCAGCGCCATGCACATCGTCACCGCCGGGCTGGTCGGGTGGGGCATTGGGCAGGCGGCTCGGCAAAACCGCCTCGCGCTCGCGTTGGGCGGCTACGCCCTGGGCGTCTTCATCCATGGCGTTTGGAACGCGTGCGTGGTCATCATGGTCTACGCCAGCGGGCGTATACTCCTCACTTCGCCCGGCGCCATCCCGGATATTGCCTCCGCGCTCATCGCGGCCTCCGTATTTTGTTTTCTTGGCCTGCTCATCCTAGCCGCGCCGTTTGCGCTGTGGGCCGTCAACCGCCGATTGCGAACATCCCTGCCCGCGCCCATCCCGGTGGAAAGCGCGGAAACGGAAACACTGCCCGCGGAAAACATGGTAGGATAACTCCATGCCCTGGAATCCCTCGTCCTCGATTGCCGCGGCGGGCGAGATCGCCCAACTCGTCGGCCTGCGGCACAAACACTTTATCTTTACCCTGGTTCCCGACGGCGAACTGCAAACCCATCGCGGCGTGTTGAAACATAACGACCTGATCGGCCTGCCATGGGGGACGCAGGTCTTCAGCCACCTCGGCGCGCCGTTCTTTTTGCTCCAGCCCTCGCTGGCCGACCTGCTCAACGAACTGCCGCGCAACACGCAAATTCTCTATCCCAAAGACATCGGCTTCATCCTTGTGACGATGAGCGTCGGGCCGGGTCAGCGCGTCGTCGAAGCGGGAACCGGCTCGGGGTCCATGACGATCGCCCTGGCGCACGCCGTCGGCCCGGCGGGACGCGTCGTCTCGTACGAGATCAAGCAGGATTTCCAGAACCTCGCCCGCAAGAACCTGACCCGCGTCGGACTCGAATCACGCGTGGACTTCAAGTTGCGCGACCTGGTCGAGGGCTGCGACGAAACCGACGCCGACGCGTTCTTCCTCGACGTGGCGAATCCCTACGATTACATCGGGCAGGCGCGCGCCGCGCTCAAGCCCGGCGGATATTTCTGTACGCTTGTTCCCACCTTCAATCAAGTGGAGAAAACGCTTTACGCCCTGCGCCAGCATCGCTTCGCCTTCATCGAGACCTGCGAAATCCTCCTGCGCTACTACAAGCCCGAACCCAGCCGCCTGCGCCCCACGGACAGGATGGTGGCGCACACCGGCTTCCTCGTCTTCGCCCGCCGCATCGAACCCAGCGAGGATGGGCGCGGCCGCGAGTTGATGGAGGAGGTGGGCGCGGTGAGTTTGTTGGAGGCGTGAACAACTTACCGACTTGTTCCGCCCACTCGTGCTAAAATAGCGCAGACAGGAGAAATTATGGACACCATAACTTACCAGGTGCAGGTCCCGGCCACTCTATCCCGCCTGGGCGCGACCCAGAAAGAAATCCAGCGACGGCTTAATGAATGGCTGGTCCTGTCTTATTTTACAGAGACAAAAATCTCTTCTGGAAAAGCCGCGCGCTTGCTCGGTGTTACCCGCTCCGAATTTTTGGATTTGCTTCGCGAACGCGGAATTTCCTATATCAATTTTACGAAAGAAGAACTCAAAGACAGGTCTTTCGCTTAAAAAATTGAGTAAATTGGAGATTGGTCAGGTACACTGCGGAGATGATAACTCCCCGCATAACCCAGGAAGCCATCGCCGATGT
>DAOUMJ010000204.1:0-5592 GCA_034411715.1 Anaerolineales bacterium
GGAAAAACAGGTCACTGGCGATATCCGGGAATGGCAGGGGTGGATGCGAACGGAGAACCTGGTTAAGGTTTTGCGATTGGGGGATACGCCGGGCAGGAATGCGGTGGATAAAGTCTGGTCGCAAAGCGGCCGATATAAAATACCGGGAGAATTGACCAAAGAGCAATGCGATTAATAAAGTTGAACATGGTCATTTTGGGGTTGGCACTGGGGCTGGCAGCGCTGGTTGTTGGAATTGCAGGGAAAACCGAGATGGTGAGGGCGGAAGACTGTCCTTGTCAGGTTCAATGCAGGCTTTGCTATTACTTAAATCCTGAAGGTCAATTGGAAGAATATACATGTTGCTTTCACGGCTGTGGTGTGCCGGGTTGTGTGGCGTTCCCCTGCCCGCCGGGGTATTATCCGGGTAGCGGCGGTAGTTGTGTTCCCATCGGCAGTCCGGCGCCGTCGGCGCCGCCGGGGGGCGGGGGCGCGTGCTGGGCGAACTCAAGTCCGCGCGGCGCGAATTATTCCTCTGGCCGCGAAAATCGCGCCGTCAGCAGCGGCGTTAAAACCCTCTCCGCGATCTCGGCGGTGACGTTGGGGGTATAGAACTGCCGCAGGGTGTGACTGCTGTACGGCGACCCCATGCACAACATGTCATAGTCTCCCTGCTTCACTTCCGCCAAAATCTCCTCCACCACATTCCCGTTGCGGGCCTTCACTGAGGCGGTCAGCCCGGCTTGTTTCGCGATCTCCAGCCCGCGGCGCAGGCTTCGCCCGGTCAACGTGTCGGTGTCCGCGAGATGGTCCCAGTGTTCCCGCACCAGGCGCGCTTCGGGATAGTCGAGATTAATTGGCGGGACAACCGTCAACAACACCACCTCGGCCTGCGCGGCCCGTGCCACCTGCACGGCCACATTCTCGGCGGTCACCTCGTAACCCAGCCCGCCCATACAAACCAGCATCCTTTTCAACGGCAGTTTGACCTGCGGCACATAGAAGATGGGCGCGGCAACGTGCTCCATGATATGACGAAAGGACCGACCCGACAGCAGGCGCTTCAACGGCGGACGGCCGAGCGGCGCCACCACCACGAGCGTTTCCCGCCCTTCGACGCGCGCCGGGATCGCGTCCTCGGCGTGCCCCTTCTGGATTTCGAGCGCGTACGTCACCCCGGCTTGTTGGAACACCCCCACCGCCCGCGCGAAGACAGCCTCGAGCGGATGCGTCTCCTCGTCAATCTGCGCGGGGGAGGGTGCCTCGTCGAGACCGACGAGCCGCACAGGGGTCCGAAGCGAAGCGCCGAGCCAGGCGCCGTATTCGATGGCGGGGAAGGTCGTCGGCCGTCCGGTGGTAAAGATGGTAATTTCGAATGCCATGGTTGCAACCTGTATTTTCGGGTCCCGAAGTCTTCGCGAAGCACGCTTTAGCGCCCGGCTTCGGCGGGAGCGCGATATTACCGATGGAGGATGATGCCCAACAACCCCGCGCCGAGCAGGACGAGCGGCGAAGGGACATCGAGCAACAAGGCGGCCGCGCTCAGCGCGGCGATCAGCAAAAAGCGACGGGTGATCTTTTTGGCGCGGGTGGCGCGCGAGAGGTCCCAGGCGACCATTGCCATCAGCGCGGCCACTGCGGGACTCATCCCGGCCACGAATCCGTTCAACCAGTTTTCGTGCTGGAATTGCTGCAGAACGAAGGCCACCACCAGCATCATCACGGTGGGAGGCAGCACCGCGCCGAGCAGCGCGGTAAGCACACCGGGGATCCCGCCTGCGGCGTAGCCCACGAACATGGCGAGTTTGAGCGCCTCGCTACCGGGAAGCACGTTGGAAAAGCCCACTGCCTCCACGAAGCGTTCCTCGGTCATGATCGAACCGACAGCCTCCTTGTAAAGCAGGCCGATGGAAGCCGGTCCCGAAGGCGAAAGCAGGTTCACCTTGAGGAACATCCACAGCAGTTTCCACCAGACGGAAAACCTGGGGGGTTGGGTCATGAGAAGAAGAATACTCCGATCAGCGCCGCGATTACCACCACGATGCGCGGCGGCGCATTGCGCAGTAGCGCAGCCAGGCTGAGCGCGCCAAGGAGCCAGCCCTGCCAGCCCGTCTCGCCGCCTTTTTGGAAAATTTTCCAGGCCGCAAACAGGATGACCACCGAGATGGCGGGCGTGAGCCCTTCCACGAAACTTTGCACCCAGGCTTCGCGGCGGATGCGGTGCAGGAGCATCACCACTCCGAGGATCAGCACAGTGGGAGGCAAAATGGACGCGAACAGCGCCACCAGCCCGCCGGGGATGCCCGCCGCGGCGTAACCGATGTACATCGCCAGTTGCAGCGCGTCCGAGCCGGGCAGCACGGATGAAAATCCCACCGCCTGCACGAACTGGCCGTCGGTGACAAATTTGCCGACCGCCTCGTTGTATAGCAATCCCACCGAGGCAGGACCCGATGTGCTGAGCAGGTTGACTTTTAGGAAAGTCCAGAAGAGTTGGCGATAGAGGTTCATTATTGCGTGTTTTGCGTGCTGCGTAGCGCGTATTGCGTGTTGCGTAGCGGACGTTCTCTAACGTCCGCTGGACAGCGCATCGTTTACGATCGCGCGCGTGAGGCGGAATGGCATTCCGCCTTACAAAGATTTCACCAAATAGTATTCGCCGCGCGTGAAGCCGCGTTCGAGATAGTAGGGACGCGTCCCGACCGCCGAGATGACCGCGATTCTGCCGAAGCCGCGCGACCTTGCAACCGCCTCCGCCTCGACGAGCAGCCGGCTTCCCAGCCCCGCGTGCTGCGCGGCCCCGGCGCGATCCGCGCCGACGGGAAGCGACTGACCGTACACGTGGACTTCGCGGATCAGCGCCGCGCCATCGAGTTCGCTCATTCCCGTCGCGGGGGAATTTTCGCCCGGCAATGACAGGCGGATAAAGCCCGCTATTTTATCATCGGGAGTCACAAACGAGATGAAATGCTCCTCGGCGGAATCGGTCTGGCAGGTCAAATCGTCCAGTTTCAACGATTCGGTTTGGATGGTTTTGGCGCGCACCTCGCGGCAGCGGACACATTCGCAACGCGTGCCGCGCCGCTTCATCTCGATGTGAACATCCTGCCGCAGCGACGTGCGCCGATTCCCCTCGACCACGCGCGTGGATGGGATGTCGCGGATCACGCGGTTGACGCGGCAATAGCGCGGGATGGTCGGCTTGACCTCCGCGATCAGTTCGATGAGTTGAGGCGTGGTGTAGGGATGGAACTCGCCGCGCTGCCAGTAATCGTAGAGTTCCGCGTTGGCGAGCAGTTGATTGGGGTAAATTTTGATCTCATCGGGGCAGAGGCCATGCCACAATTTCGCGAAATCGGCGCGGTCCGATTCGGGCGTGGCGCCGAGCAGGTTGGGCATCCAGTGAAGGACGATCTTGAATCCCGCCGCTCGCAGCAGCGAGACGGCGCGGCGCGTGCTCGCCGCGTCGTGCCCGCGCTTGTTGATTTCGAGAATGTGATCGTCCAAACTCTGCGCGCCGAGTTGCACCTTCGTCACGCCGAGATGACGGAGCCAGCGCAACTCGTCGGGCGTGATCTCGTCGGGACGCGTCTCGATGACGAGGCCCACGTTGCGGTGAGGGGCTGACTCGTTTTCAGATTGGATTTCAGGCAAATTAACCGCAGAGATCGCAGAGTCCGCAGAGATCGTTTTTGAATTTTCTCCGCGCTCTTCGCGGTCTCTGCGGTTCGTCTCATTCATCGCCTCGAAGCAGCGCGCCACGAACCATTCCTGGTAATCCCTTTTATACGAACTCCACGTCCCGCCGAGAATGAGCAGTTCGATCTTGTCGGTGGGATGGCCGAGGGTCTCCAGTTGGGTGATGCGCGAGCGCACTTGCGCGTATGGGTCGAACTGATGCTCCAGCCCGCGCATCGCGCCTGGCTCATCGGGCAGGTACGATTTCGGCATCCGCACATCGGTGGGACAGAAGATACATTTTCCCGGGCAGGGATAGGGCTTGGTCAACACCGTCACCGTCGTCACGCCCGAAAGCGTGCGGACGGGCTTCATGCGGAGTTTATCGAGCAGGGACGTGTCGGCCTCGAGAGTCCCATCTGCGACCATTTCGTTGTATGCCGCCACCAAAAACGATTTGCCCAACACGCCGCCGCGCGGCAGCGCGTGGGCGCGCAAACTATCGCCCAGGTTTCGCCCGCGGCGGACATCCTCCACCACGCGGCGGGCGAGGGCGATCTTTTCAGGGGTGAGGGTATTGGCGGCGAGCCAGGATTCCTTGGTCATTGGGTAAGTACACAGGTAGACAGGTACACAGGTACACAGGTAAACACTCAGTACGCACTATACGACTATCAGACTATCAGACTACTCGACTATTTGACAACAACGTAATCCTTCTGCTTGAACATCTCCGTGTGCAAGCCGCATTCGGTTTTGCCGCGCCCGGCCCAACGTCCGGCGCGATCCGAGTCGTTCTCGCCGACCGCGACGGTGCAGGGCGCGCATCCGATGGAGCGATAGCCCTTTTCCAGCAGGGGGTGATTCGGCAGGTTGTGTTCCTCGATGTAGCGGTTCACGTCGGCTCTCGTCCAGTTCAGCACGGGGTTGACCTTCACCAGCCCGTCGTCCTGCAATTCCAAAATCTTCGCCCGGGCGCGCGCTTCGGTCTGGTCGCGGCGGATGCCGGTGATCCAGGCGCGCAGTCCCGCCACCGCCTTTTGCATGGGCTGTACCTTGTGCAGGTAACAGCACAGGTTCGGGTCTTCGATCGGCAGGGTGCGGACGCGCTGGCGCACGAAAACGTCCCAGCGCGAGTCGCGGTAGAGGTCCACCACGTTCAGGTTCCATTCGCGCTGCATCCGCTCGCGAAATTCGAGCGTCTCCCAAAAGTGATAGCCCGTGTCGAGGAAGAGGACGCGCAGGTCGGGTTTGAGGCGGGCCGCGATATGCAAAAGCGGCATGGACTGGGTCTGGAACGAGGAGGTCAGCGCGATATCGTCGCCGTATTCGCGGAACGCCCATTCCAGAATTTCCTGCGGGGTTTGGCTCTCGAACTCTTCGGCCAGCCGCGCAACTTCATCGGCAAACATGGGAAAGATTATAACCGTTATAATCGCGGCATGGATTCGGCCACCGCGCAGCGCCTGATTCGACTGAACCGCGATTTCTACGCCCGCTTCGGCACGGACTTCTCGGCCACGCGCCGGCGGCTGCAACCCGGCGTGACGCGCCTCCTCGCGACCTTTGAGCGGGACGCGTCCATCCTGGACCTCGGCTGCGGCAACGGCGAACTGGCGCGCTCCCTCGCCCGGCGCGGCCACCGCGGACCGTATCTCGGCCTGGACTTCAGCCTGTCTCTCCTGCGAGACGCGTCCGCGCTACCTGAATGTTTCTCTGCGAAGTTTATGGAGGTGGATTTGACACAGTTATCAGCGCGGAGTGCAAAATCTCCAGATTTTGCCCGAAGTCTGGAGACTTCGGACTCCGAGACGGGCTGGTCACTGATCACTGCTTTCGCCACGCTTCACCACATCCCTTCCGCCGAATTGCGCTTGCAACTTCTCCAAACCATTCACAACCTGCTCGCGCCCGATGGGAAATTCCTACATTCCA
>DAOUMJ010000205.1:0-6619 GCA_034411715.1 Anaerolineales bacterium
GACGCGCAGGGCAATCCCCGCCCCAACGACGCGGAAATTCCCGAACACCTGCGCCCGATGGTGCAGTCGCTGGGGAGCATCGCCATCCCCACGCCGGGACCGGAGCAGGCCATCCGCATTTCGATCCCCGCGCTGCGCGTGGATTCGCCGGTGGTGCAGGGCGACGGCTGGGAACAACTGAAGAAAGGCGTGGCGCAGCACATCGGCTCTGCCAATCCCGGCCAGAACGGCAACGTGGTGCTTTCGGCGCACAACGATGTGTATGGTTCGCTCTTTCGTTTTCTCGAGAGACTCGCGCCGGGCGATCTGGTGATCCTCTACACCATGCAGCGCCAGTACGTTTACGTGGTGACCGGTTCGGTCATCGTGGAGCCGACGCAGGTGGAAGTGATGGCGCCGACCCCCGACCCGACCGTGACGCTTATCACGTGCTACCCCTATCTCGTCAATACGCAGCGCATTGTCGTCTTTGCGAAATTGCAAAACTAACGTCATTGCGAGCGCACGTTGCGAAGCAATCTCCCGTTCACAAAGACCGCTTCGCTGCACTCGCAGTGATGAAATCACAAGGAGTCTTTTATGGCAAAAACCAAACGCTCGACCGCCCGCCGCGCTGTTTCTTCGGCGCAAGGCCCGCTGGAATTCAATCCCGATTACAGCGACGTGAAGCGCGACCTCAAACGCATCGGCATTCTGGCGGGTTCGTTTATCGTCGTTCTCGTTATTCTGTCCTTCTTCCTGCGGTAATTTCCCATGCCCCGCATGTTCGTCCCCGGTCCCGTTGACGTTGCCGATGAAATTTTGCAGGCGCAGGCCGCGCCCATGCTGCCGCATCGCAGCAAAGAGTTCGAGGCCATCTACCGCCGCGCCAGCGAAAAAGCGCAGGGACTCTTTTTCACGCAGCGCCGCGTCTTTTTGACGGCTTCGTCGGGGACGGGGCTTCAAGAGGCCGCCATCCGCAACTTTGTGAATAGGAAGGTTCTCTCATGCGTCAACGGCGCGTTTGCGGATCGCTGGCACGAGGTAGCGATGGCGAATGGCAAGGACGCGGAGAAACTGGCTTTCGAATGGGACGAACCGATCAGCCCGGAGCGTGTGGCGGACGCCGTCCGAAAGGGCGGATTCGAGGCCCTGACCGTCGTCCACAACGAGACCTCTACAGGGTTACAGAATCCCGTGCGAGAAATTGCCGAGGCTGTGCGCGCGGCCGCGCCCGAGACGCTCATCCTCGTGGACGCGGTTTCGTCCCTGGCGGGCGCGAGAATCGAAATGGACGCCTGGGGACTCGATATGGTTCTCACCTCCTCGCAGAAATGTCTCGCGCTTCCGCCCGGCCTCGCCCTCGGCGCGGTGTCGGATCGGGCGATGAAGAAAGCCGAAAAGGTGGAGTATCGCGGCTGGTACTTCGATCTCGTCCGCATGGAAATGCACCGCCTGAAAGATTCTTCGCCCGCCACGCCGGCCATGTCGCTCATCTTCGCGCTCGACAAACAACTCGACAGAATTTTCGCGGAAGGACTGGAAAACCGTTTCGCGCGTCACACCGCGATGGCGCAACGCGTCCAAACCTGGGCGGAGGAACACGACTTGAGCATGTATGCGCCGGAGGGTTTCCGCTCCCAAACCGTCACCACCATCAAGAACGAACGCGGCTGGGACGTTTCGGTCCTCAACAAATTCCTGCAAGAGCGCAGCATGAGAATCGCCAACGGCTACGGCGCGCTGAAAAATATCACCTTCCGCATCGCGCACATGGGGGAAACACAGATGGAGGATATCGAGAAGTTGCTGGAGGCAATGGAAGCGTTTTTGAGGAAGGCGTGAGGCGCGATCAGCGCGTCGAGATGAACCATGCGCACTGTCACCGCCCTCGCCCATCCCAACATCGCTTTCATCAAATACTGGGGCAACCGCGATAACACCCTGCGCCTCCCGATGAACGGTTCCATCTCGATGAACCTGGACGGGTTGTTCACGCGCACGAGCGTCAGTTTTCAGCCATCGCTTCCTTTCGACGAACTGATCATCAACGGCCGCGAGGTGACGGGCAGGGGGCTGGAGCGCGTCTCGCTGATTCTCGATCTGGTGCGCGCCCAGGCGGGGATGCGCGACAACGCGGAAGTCGTCAGCGAGAACAATTTTCCCTCGGGCGCGGGGATTGCCTCCTCGGCCGCGGCCTTCGCGGCCCTCGCCCTCGCTTCCTCCCACGCCGCGGGGTTGACCCTTTCCGAGGAGCAGTGTTCGCGTCTCGCGCGGCGCGGTTCGGGATCGGCCTGCCGCTCCATCCCGGCGGGCTTTGTGGAATGGCGCGCGGGAACGAGCGACGAGGATTCCTTCGCGATTTCCATCGCCCCGCCCGAACACTGGGATTTGGCCGATTGCATCGCCATCGTCCACGCGGGACATAAGAAGACAGGTTCCACCGAGGGACATGCCATCGCGGGGACGAGTCCGCTCCAGGCCGCGCGCGTGGAAGATGCGCCGCGCCGCCTCGACATCTGCCGCCGCGCGATTGTGGATCGCGATTTCGACGCGCTGGCGCGCGTCATCGAACTCGATTCCGACATGCTGCACGCGGTCATGCAAACGTCCAATCCGCCGTTGCTCTATTGGCAGGCCTCCACGGTGGAGATTTTCCACGCGGTGCGCGAGTGGCGCGCGTCGGGACTGGCGGTCGCGTACACCGTGGACGCGGGACCGAACGTCCACGTGATCTGCCCGCGCGAGGTCCAGGAAGAGGCGGAGCGCCGCCTGCGCGAAATCCCCGGCGTCAGGGATGTCCTGCTGGCGCATGTCGGCGGCGCGGCGCGGTTGGCAGAATAGTTCCCGTTATTCTGCCCAATTTTTGGTGATTTTTGTCAAGTTGCCCCCGGTGATCCACATGGAATTTTCCGAATATCAAACCCGCTCCCGCGCCACGGCGCAATATCCCTCCATCGGGCATCCCGTCGTCTATCCCGTTCTCGGCCTGGCAAACGAAGCCGGCGAGGTGGCGGGCAAGATCAAAAAAGTGTTTCGCGACAAGGGCGGCGAGATCAGCGCGGAGACGCGCGAGGCGCTCCAGTCCGAACTCGGCGACGTGCTGTGGTACCTCGCGCAGGTCTGCACCGAACTCGAAATTTCGCTCGACGAGGTGGCTGAGTCCAACATCGCCAAACTGTTCGACCGCCAGGCGCGCGGCAAGATCCGCGGCGACGGAGATAATCGCTAGCGCGCACCTGAAACCTGGAACGTGGAACCTGAAACCCTGAACAAACTCTAATCAAAATCCAATACAGATTCCCCCGCGATGTTTGGTACAATCTTTCCAGATAATTCTTGTCCTGAATACGAACTGGAGAACTTATGCCTGGCATGGAACGATTTACGCAACGGGCGCGCCGCGTTTTGAGTCTCGCTCACACAGAGGCCGAACGCGCCCGCCAGAGTTATATTGGCACCGAGCATCTCCTGCTCGGCCTGGCCGATGAAGACGGCGGCGTGGCGGGGCGCGTGTTGCGTGAACTGGGGCTGGACCCCTCCCGCGTGCGCGAGGTGGTGGAGCGCGTCGTCTCGGCGGGACGGCACACCGGCGGAAAGATAGATCTCGCCCCCGACACGCAGCAAGTCCTCGAATTCGCGGTGGACGAAGCGCGCCGCCTCGGGCACCATTACATCGGCACCGAACATATCCTGCTGGCGCTGGTGCGCGTGGAAAATACCGCGCTGGCCGTGCTGCGCCGACTGGGCGTGACGCCCGACCAGATCCGCCGCCAGACCCGACGCGTCCTCAACGAATCCGCCTCCGCCCCGACCCCGGCCGGGCCGATCCAACCCGCGCGTCCCGGCCAGCCCGGCCAGAAGACCCCCCTCGTGGACCAACTCGCCACCGACCTGACGAGCAAAGCCGAAGAAAAGAAACTCGACCCGGTCATCGGCCGTCAAATGGAGATCGAGCGCGTCATCCAAATTTTGGCGCGCCGCACGAAAAATAATCCCGCGCTCATCGGCGAACCGGGCGTGGGCAAGACCGCCATCGTGGAAGGACTCGCCCAAAGAATTGTGGATGGGGATGTGCCCGCGCCTCTGATGAACAAACGCCTGCTGCAACTGGATGTCGGTTCGCTCGTGGCGGGGACGATGTATCGCGGCCAGTTCGAGGAACGACTTAAGCGCGTCATTGACGAGCTCAAACAATCCGGCTCGATCCTTTTCATTGACGAGGTTCACATGCTGGTGGGCGCGGGCGCGGCGGGGTCGTCTGTGGACGCCGCGAATATCCTGAAGCCCGCGCTTTCTCGCGGGGAATTGCAGGTGATCGGCGCGACCACGCTGGATGAATATCGCAAATACATCGAATCCGACGCGGCGCTCGAACGGCGCTTCCAACCCGTGCAGGTGGACGAGCCCTCCGTCGAGGAGACCATCGAGATTCTCAAAGGCGTCCGCCCGATGTACGAGGAACATCACCACCTCGTCATCTCGGACGAGGCCCTCGACGCCGCGGCCAATCTTTCATCAAGGTACGTAACAGAACGTTTTCTCCCCGACAAGGCCATTGATTTGATTGACGAGACCTCGTCGCGCGTCCGCATGTATAAAAGCCCGGCCGCCAAACGCGCCAAAGACCTGTTCACTCAGTTGCGGTCCGCGCGGCAGAATCGCAGCCTGGCGCAGGAAGAGGGCAATATCGAAGAGATCAGGGAATGGGAGGAACGCGCGATGGATATCGAAGGGCAGTTGGAGCGGATGCGTTCCGCATGGGATCGCGCCAACAGCCCCGTGGTTTCCTCCGAAGACATCGCCGAAGTCGTCTCCATGTGGACGGGCGTGCCGCTGATGCAACTGGCGGAGGAAGAATCACAACGCCTGCTCAAGATGGAGGAGGAACTGCAGAAGTCCATCATCGGGCAGGAGGAAGCCATCGTGGCGATCTCGCGCGCCGTGCGCCGTGCCCGCGCCGGGTTGAAAGACCCGAAGCGGCCGATCGGCTCGTTCATGTTCCTCGGCCCGACCGGCGTCGGCAAGACCGAGTTGACCAAAGCCCTCGCCAAGTTCATGTTCGGAAGCGAGGAGGCCGCCATCCAGTTGGACATGTCCGAGTTCATGGAGAGACACACGGCCTCGCGTCTGGTCGGCGCGCCTCCGGGCTACATCGGCTACGAGGACGCGGGTCAACTGACCGAAGCCCTGCGCCGCCGTCCGTATTCCATCGTCGTGTTCGATGAGGTCGAGAAGGCGCATCCCGAAGTCCACAACATGCTCTTGCAAATCATGGAAGAGGGACACCTCAGCGACGCCAAAGGCCGCAAGGTGGATTTCCGCAACGCCATCATCGTGATGACATCGAATATCGGCGCGGACATGATCAAGAAACAGACCGGGCTGGGCTTCCAGACCAAGCGCGACGAGGCAGTGGAGGAAAAACTTTCCTACGAGGACATGCGCAAGAAGTTGAACGAATCGCTCAAGCGCGCCTTCCGCCCCGAGTTCATCAACCGCCTCGACGGGACGGTGATCTTCCGCGCGCTGAACAAGGAAGACATTCAGCAGATCGTCACGCTCGAACTGAATAAGGTGGCCGAGCGCTTGAAGGAACATGAACTGATGCTCACCGCCACGTTCGAAGCGTTGTCCGCGCTGGCCGACCAGGGTTACGATGTCGAGTTCGGCGCGCGTCCCCTGCGCCGCGTGATCCAGCAAAAGGTGGAGGATCCGCTCTCCGACAAACTGCTTTCAGGCGTCTTCGTCCACGGCGACGCGATCACGGTCAGCGTGGGCGATGATGGCGAGATTCTGCTGGCTAAAGCGGAAGAGAAATTGCCAGAGCTGAGCGTGTAAAATGATGTTATCCCGCAGTCCCACAGAGATGCTTCGCGATTGAACTGCGGGATAACTTTCGGGAACAAAAAGAGCGCAGAAGTATTTGCGCTCTTTTTGTTGTTCGATGTCTTGATGTCATTTGAGCAGCTTCTCAAAATCATCGCGCGTCAATCCCGCGCCTTTGATAATTCGCAATGTCAGACCGCGTCCCAAGTCGCGGCTGTGAAATGGGACAACAACCCGCCGGTCATCTGATTCTCGCCATAGGACAACATGACTACCTGTCTGATGATCAATCACGAAACCCGCTCTCTCTAGCGCGGAAATCATCTGGCGTGAATTTACCATCGGCAAGCGGGGCATTATGCGGTCTCCAGCACGACGCTCATCTGACCAATGAATTGTTCGGTGGGTTCTTCCGACGGAATCGGCTCGCCGTGTTTGCGGAGACTGGCGCAATAAGCCTGGATCGCGTCCTGCGCCATCTGGCGCGCTTCTTCGAGTGTTCGCCCTTCCGTGTAGCAGCCGGGGAGGGCAGGCACAGATACAAGGTATTCCCCCTCGGATTGGCGTTCGATCACAACCGTAAATTTATACTCACTCATCGTTATCTCCATGGGGTCAGTCAAATTATAACCTCGTCTTATCGTATTTCTTGTGTTATCTGTCTGCAGACAGGCCTGAAACATCTTTAGCGAGAGGAGCCTTTATAGTATTGCTCGGCGGATTCAACTCGTAAGTGCAACGGAAGCGGTTGAAGGAGAGGCAAGCTGAGGTAGGATAGGCTCCCAGACCGCCAAGTCAAAGGAGCACTTAT
>DAOUMJ010000206.1:0-19929 GCA_034411715.1 Anaerolineales bacterium
ATAACCGCCGTAATCCGAGATGAAGTAGGCGCGGGAAGAGGGGGTCAGGTCTACCAGGGATTTGAGGATGGCGACGGCATATTGTTCGTCCGAAATACCGCCGATGACCGCGCCCGATTCTCCCTGCGCGAGGCGCGCCTGCGCGATGGTGACCAGGCTGAATTGGCCGGGATAGAACGGGGAGAAATCGTACACTCCGAAGGATTGATGGTCGGTCTTGCTCAAATCCGCGTAGACGCGCGAGTTGACCAGCGATGTTCCCTCCCATTTGCGGTCGCTGGCGGCCAGGACCGTTCCGCTTTCGTCCGCCACGAAGAGCATGTTGAAGATGGGGACATCCTCTTCGCGATTGATCTCGTTGAAGACGGCGATGAGTTTATTGCGCGCCTCGGTGAAAGCCGGACTGCCGCGTTCTTCCTTCAGCAGGATTTCCAGGGCGGCGGCAAAATCGGGTTGGCGGCTCATGCGGTCCAGGCGGATCTGTTTGATCTTCATTGCGTTTTGGGCCGCCGTCATTTCGGTGACGACCAGGTTCTGCATCTGCGTCACCACCTGGGTTTGCAGCATTTCCCTCGTTCGCAGGTAGGCCGATCCCGCCATCAAACCGAGGGGGAAGAAAGTGAAAGCCACCAGCGTCAGGATGATCCTGCGCGCCAGTTTGCCGGGCCGGTTTTGCCTGTCGAATATCTTGGAAAGGGGAGAAGAGGCGCTCATTGGGAATTAGGCGAGTTCCCAAACCGGCTCTCCGCCCAGGATTCTGCGGATCTGCTGGGGGAAACGGTCGGGGTCGAGCGGTTTGCCGAGGAAGCCGTCGAACCCAGATTCGCGCGCCTTCCTCATTTGTTCTTCGCTGGCTTCGGCTGTGACCGCCACTATGGGGATGGATTTCAAGTGTTCGGCCGAGCGGATCTTCTTCAACGCGCCGTAGCCATCCTCATAAGGCAGGCGAATATCCATCAGGATCAGGTCGAGATGGGGAAGCGTGTCGGCATATTCCACCACCTCGTAGCCCGAGGTCTTCCATTCGCAGTGGATACCCAGGTAGCCCAACATGCGCGCGATCAGCACGAAATTGGAGACATTATCCTCCACCACCAGCACGGTGGTCTCGCTGGGCAGAGGCTGTTTGCGAATGGGCTGGGAGTCGGTGACAGAGGGATCAGTCATGGGATTGCCTCGCCAGGAAACGTTCGATCTGCTGGGACAGGATATCAATATCAATCGGCTTTTGGATGTAGCCGTCGCACCCCGCCTCCAGCGATCGTTCGCGGTCGCCGCGCATGACGTTGGCGGTCACCGCCACGATTGGCACCTTGGCAAAGCCCGGAATGGCCTTGATGCGGCTGGTCAGGGCGTAGCCGTCCACGCCGGGCATGTTGATATCCATCAGGATCAGGTCGGGCCGCACCAGTTGGATTTTTTGCAGGGCATCCTCGGCGCTGCCGGCCTCGGCCATCTCGTAGCCCTCCGCCTCCAACACGCGGCGGATCAGCAGGCGGTTCTCGAGGTTATCTTCCACGTACAGGATGATGTTTTTTTGGGACATAAGCGCTCCGAGGTGATTTTAACTGGCGGGGACGGAAATTTCATAACAGCAACCTTGCAAAACAAAAACGCCGAGTGGGGACGACTCGGCGTTTGAGCGGGTGATGGGATTCGAACCCACGATATTTTGCTTGGGAAGCAAACGTTCTACCACTGAACTACACCCGCTTGCAGTGCGGGATTATAGCCAGCGCGGGGGGGCGTGTCAAGCGGCGCGCGCCAGCAGTTTATCGGTCAGGGATTTAAGCGCCTCGCCCGCCTCGCCCTGTGGATTCGCCGCGCGCAGGTGTTCGAGGGCGAGATCGGTCATCCGCCGCGCCGCCTCTTGCGCGGACCTTCGAGCGGATTCCGTTTCGAGGAGCGCGGCCATCTCTCGAACCTCCTCGGCGCGGATCGGCCCCCGTCTCCAGCATTTGGCGAATTCGCCGTTTTTCTCCAGCCCAAACAACACCGGCAGCGACTTCTTGCCCGCCACCAGGTCGCTCGCGGCGGATTTGCCCGTCAGCGCTTCGTCTCCCCAGATGCCGAGGATATCGTCCTGGATCTGAAACGCCGCGCCAAGATAATGCCCGAAGGCACGGTAGGCCTCCTGCCGCGCCTCGTCCGCGCCGCCGAGCAGCGCGCCGATGTGGCAGCAGGCCGCGATCAGCGCGGCGGTTTTCCCGTTGATCATCGGCCAGTATTCGTCCACCGTCAGGTCGGCGCGGTCTTCGTAGGAGATGTCGAGGAACTGGCCGCGCGTCAGGTCGAGGCAGGTTTGGTGGAGGATCGCCGAGGCGCGGAGAACGATCGGGGCGGGGTAGGCCGCCGCGAGGTCCGAAAGAGCGAGGTTCGAGAGGACGAAGAGCCCGTCGCCCGCGTTGATTCCCTGGGCGAGTCCCCATTTCTTCCAGACGGTCGTCCGCCCGCGGCGCATGTCGCTGTTGTCTTCGATGTCGTCGTGGACGAGCGAGAAGTTGTGGACGAGTTCCACCGCGGCCGCGGCGGGTAGGGCGGATTGCCAATCCGCCCCACAAGATGCGGTGGTCAGCAAAACCATCAACGGGCGGATGCGTTTGCCGGCGGCTTCGGGGCCTGCGCCTTCGCCCGTCCAGCCGAGGTGATAGGTGAGCATCTCGTGGAAGCGATGGGTGCGCGGTTCGTCCAGGCGCGCCACCTGTTTTTGCAGTTCGGTCTCGATGTGAGGAAGAAGCGCCTTGATGTCCATCATCTGTCCTTTGCGTTGAGGATGCCCAGGTTTTGCAGGTCTGTTTG
Source organism: Anaerolineales bacterium (assembly GCA_034411715.1). GTDB lineage: Bacteria > Chloroflexota > Anaerolineae > Anaerolineales > Villigracilaceae > Denitrolinea. Next base: position 2,800 of record DAOUMJ010000206.1, read on the forward strand.
TAATTTTTCGCTGGATTGAAAGTGGATGGCGATGAAGCCCATTCTATTCGCCTGCTCGATATTTGGCAGCGAGTCGTCAATGAACAGGCACTCCTGCGCGGGCCGTTTGAACTTCTCGAGGGCGATGCGATAGATCTCCGGCTCGGGTTTGACGGTTCCCACCGCGCCCGAAATGAGGATGTCGTCGAACAGGTCGAAGAAATCGTATTTCTCGCGGGCGAAGGGAAACGTCTCGGCGGACCAGTTGCTCAAACCGTAGAGGGGGTATCCCTGCCGCTTGAGGCGTTTCACGATCTCCACCGTTCCCCAGTATGCCTCTCCGATCGAATCCCTCCAGTGATCGTGATACGCCTGGATGAGATGCGCGTACTGCGGGAATTGTTTCGAAAGTTCGGCCACGCCTTCTTTGAAGGGGCGTCCCTTGTCCTGCTGCGCGTTCCACTCCATGAAGTTGACCTCTTGCAGGAAGCGTTCCATTCCTTCGGGATCGTTGGGGAAGTAACGCCTGTACACGTTGCGCGGATTCCATTCGAGCAGGACATTGCCGAAGTCGAAGAGGAAGGCGGAGAGGGAGCCGGTCGGTCGGACCGTCTCTGCGCTCATTTTGGCGGCTCCGCCTCGACCGATCTGCATGTTTCCTCCGCGCTCTTTGCGGGTAGATCTTTGGATTCGGCTTGCCGCGCTGCGTTTATCAGGCATTTGCTCCGGCAATGTGTAAATCTGCCAACGGCAGCGAATTGGCTTCGAGCCTCGAAAGATTAACGATTTTGCTGGCGCGGTCAATGTCAATGCCAACGAGGTTGCCCTGGGCGTCAAAGTCCACAACAACTCCAGGGGCAATTTCCTGCGAGTTGACGCTGGTTTTTTCAGAGAGATCAATGTAGAGCGAATCAGTTTCGGGATAGTAATGAAATTTCATGTTACATCTCAAAGTTCCTATGATTATACCTTTTCTTCTCTTTGTATCAGCGTTCCCCAACCTTCGCCCGTGTGCGCGCAAAGGTCGTCGCCCCGGACTGCAAAATCTCCAGATTTTGCCCGAAAGTCGGGAGACTTTCGACTCCATACCTGATATGGTTTGCGTACACACCCTTCGCCCTTCGACTCGATTTATGGCAAGCCCACCCAGTTTTTTCTCCATCATCATTTCCGCCGCCAATCTTGGGTTAGAATTGCCACATTCCAGCAACACCCGACACCTGACACCTGAAACCTGACACCTGACACCTGAAACCTGACACCTGAAACTTGAACCATGCCTCTCCCCACCTCCATCACCGTTATCGGCGCGGGCAGCGCCGAATTCGCCGAGAACACCTTTTCCAGCCTGATGCGCTGCGAGCGCCTGCGCGGCAGTAAATTGGCGCTCGTGGACGTTGACGCCGAGTCGCTCGAAGTCAATCGTCGGCTTGCCGAGCGCCTGAACCGCGAATGGAACAGCCGCATGACCGTCACGGCCCACACCGATTATCGCGACGCGCTCGAAGGCGCGCAGTTCGTCGTCAACGCCATCGAGGTGGGCGGGCGCGAAGACTTATGGAAGCGCGATTTCGAGATTCCGCTCAGGCACGGCGTCCGCCAGCCCTACGCCGAGAACGGCGGCCCGGGTGGGTTCGCCCACGCGGCGCGCAACATTGGGCCGATCCTGCAGATCGCGCGCGATATGGAGCAGGCCTGTCCCGAGGCCTGGTTCGTAAACTACACCAACCCGATGATCCGCATGTGCGACGCGGTCAACCGCCACACGAAGATCAAGGCGGTGGGATTGTGCCATCAGATCTACGCCGGCTATGTGATGGTCGGCGTTGCGCTGGCGAAGGATTTGGGAATCGAAGTCCCGCCCGAACTTACGGGTTTGCACGCAGCCGCCGATCAATACGCGGCGCAACAAGTCGTCCGCCGGCAGATCGTCCCGCGCGTGGACATTCGCGCCGCGGGCCTGAACCACTTCTCGTGGATTCTCTCGATCCACGACCGCGTCACTGGCGAGGACCTCTATCCGCTTTTCCGCCAACGCCTCTTCGAACTCGATCCGAAATTCGAGCCGCTGACCCGAGACGTGTTCGCCGCCTTCGGCCTGGTTCCCGTCCCCGGCGACACGCACCTGTGCGAGTACCTGCCGTGGGTGAGCGATCCCGTCACAAAACCCTGGGAAAGATACGACATCAAACTCTACGATTGGGATTTCATGTCGGCCCTGCGCGAATACAAGGCGGATCGTCTCCTCAAAATGGCGGACGGCGAACTGACCATCGAAGGTTTGCTGGACACCGACTCCGAAGGCGCGCTCGAAATGATCGAAAATATCGCTGGCGGGACGACGCATTATCACCTCGCCGCGAACCTGCCAAACCTCGGACAAATTGGCAATTTGCCTTACAACGCCACCGTCGAGACTCCCGTCGTCGTGGACGGGGCGGGCATCCATCCCGTCCACGTCGGCGCGCTGCCCGAACCGATCGCCGAACTCTGCCGCCGCGAAACCACCGTCGCCCAACTCTGCGTGGACGCGGCCGTCGAAGGCTCGCGCGAAAAAGCCCTGCAATGTCTTTTGCTCGATCCCGTCGTCGCCGACATCCAGACCGCGAAAAGAATTCTCGATGACTACCTGGCCGAGTACAAACCTTACCTCCCGCAGTTTTGGAAGTAATTTGGCGATTGGTAAACGGCAATCCGTAATTCCCGCCTCGTACCTTGTATCTCCTAACCCGTAACCGGCACCTCCTATCTCGTAACTCCTATCTCACATCATGTTCTCCCGTCTCTTCCAACAATCCGACATCCCGCGCGAATACCGCGCCAACTTCCTGCATCTTTACCTCGACATCGGTTGGTTCGGCATCCTGAGCGGTTCGGCCATCAACTTTCTGACCATCTATGCCGCGCGCCTCGGCGCGTCCGCGCTCCAGATCGGATTGATTGCCGCGGCCTCCGCGGTCGTGAACCTGCTCATCGCCATTCCCGCCGGCCGCTGGGTCGCGAAGCGCAACACGGGCCTGGCCGTTTTCTGGACGTCCGTGTTCTATCGCCTCGGCTACGCGTTATGGATTCCCCTTCCATGGCTGTTCGACGCGCAGGGGCAGATTTGGGCGCTCATCGTCCTCACCTTCCTCATGGCCGTTCCGCTCACGCCGCTGGGGGTGGGCTTTAACGCTCTCTTCGCGGAAGCCGTCCCCGACGAGTATCGCGCCCGCGTGGCGGGCATCCGCAACGTCGTCCTCTCGGCGGCGTACATCGTCAGTTCCCTCGTCAGCGGGTACATCCTCGAGTCGGTCGCGTTCCCCACGGGCTATCAAATCGTTTTTGGGATTGGATTTTTCGGCGCGGCGATGAGCAGCCTGCATCTCTATTTCGTCCGTCCGCTGAAAAAGGACCGTCCCTCGCTTCAACCCGACCGTTTGGCGGATCCCGACCGAAAAGCCGACTCTCCCCCCGGCATCGCCTCCTCCCTCCGCCTCGACATCCTGCGCGGCCCCTTCGGCGGGATCGTGGCTGTGATGCTTTTCTTCCACCTCGCGCATTACGTCGCCACTCCCATCTATCCGCTGTACAACGTCAACGTTTTGCGCTTGAACGACGACCACATCGGCATTGGGACCGCGCTCTTCTACCTGACGGTTCTCATCGGTTCCGCGCGCCTCCACCGCGCTGTGGGGCGCCTCGGCCATCGCCGCGTGACGGGCTGGGGGATGATCGGCATGGCGCTGTATCCCTTCCTCCTCAGTCTCTCGCGAACCGTCTGGCATTTCTACGCGGTTTCCCTAATCGGCGGATTCACCTGGGGACTGGCGGGCGGAGCGTATGCCAACTATCTGCTCGAAAAAATTCCCGACCATGACCGCCCCGCGCACCTGGCCTGGTACACCATGGCGCTCAACGCCGCGATCCTGGCGAGTTCCTTTATCGGCCCCCTCATTGCGGATTCCTTCGGGCTGGTCGCCGCGTTGATGTCTTTCGCGGCCATGCGCGTGTTGGCTGGAATTTTTGTATTGCGACGCGGTGAATAATGTTGGTTCGGGATAAGCGATTGAAGGCAAGTGGGGGCGAAGACGCCGTCCACGCCGTGCTAGGCGGGCAACATGAATGTCCCTGGCGCCGCCCGCCACACTTGCACCGCACTGCGTTTGGCGCAGTGCAGGTGGGGCAAGTGTGCGGTTAGTTTTTTCAGTGGACTCATCAGTGAATTGAGAAGGTTTGGACTACGCGCGGTGCATCATGGCTTTGAATAATACCTGACGATCCACCAGCCCAATGGCTTTTCCTTTTGCATCCACAACCACCATCCACTTGCGTTTTTGGGAGAGCATGGCGTGAGCGGCCTCCGTTAGCGACGTGTCGGGAGAGACGTCCAATACTTCGCGCGACATCAATTGCGCGGCGGCAACTTTCTCATCCGGGGCTTTGCTTTTGCCGCGCAGGGCTTGCAGCACCCCGCGCCGCGCTCCTGGTTGGACGCGTGTCACCGCGTCTGAATCGCTGATCAAACCCAGGGGTTTGCCCGCGTCGTCAACCACAACCAGACGGCGGGTTCCAGCTTTGAGGAAGCGCGCAACGACATCCGCCAGGCGCGTGTCCTCGCCAATGGTGGGAATATCGGGGAGCATGATGTCTCCCACCGTGCGCGCCGCGCCGGACGGGGCTTTGGCGGCGCGTTTCTTTGCCTCTTCGCCGATCACCTGGCGCAATACGTCCACGCGGGAAAGCACCCCGATCAATTTTCCCTTCTCGTCCAGCACAGGCAGGCGTTTGATGCCATGCTCCGCCATGCGCGCCGCGGCCAGACCCAACGATTCGTCCCCTTGAACGGTGATGGCGGGTTTGGTCATCACGTCGGCTACTTTGAGCGGACTGGAGCGAAGACCGTTCAACTCGGTTTGCAGTGTTTGTTCGTCGAGCCGTTCGGCCACGGAAAGATGTTGCTGAAGCCCAGCGCGTTCGAGCAAATCTTCGTCGGTCAACATTCCAACCACGTCACCTTGCGCGTTTAGCACAGGTAGCGCCTTGAGCAGGTGTTTCAGCATCCTTTCCCAGGCTTCCGCCACCGTCGTCGTATCTTTGAGGGTGACGATCTTGCGGGTCATGACATCGGAAACGTGTTTATCGGCCGGGAGGGGATTCAAATAGCGGTGGGTGTATTTGACGACTTCCACCTCATCAAGAGTGATCAATCCCTCTCCAACCATTGGCGCGATGACTTGGAGGACTTCATCAATCTTTTCCGCTGTATCCACTGCTTGAATCACCAGCGGCAAATCGAGGGAGAGCGCCAGGATGTTCGCCGTGTGCACCACGGAGTGCGCGCCGAACCCGGCGAGTCCGCGCGTGACGGTCGCGCCCGCCATCCCCTGAGTCCGAAGCGTTTCCAGCAGGGCGACGTGCAGGGCTTTGCCGCGCCACTTGTCGCTTTCGCCGATGTAAATGGTCAGCCGCTTGGCTTTCTTTCCCATCAACTGTTCGGGTGACATGCCGTCTCCTTGTTAGATGGCTCGCGCCAGAAGAATGCCCAGGAAGACCGCCAGCCCGCCCAGGAAAGCGCTCCCAAAAAGATTGAGCAGGCCGGACAGCCATTGATTATCGAGAATAAGGTTCATGCTCTCGAAAGTATACGATGAAAAGGTGGTGTACGAGCCGAGAAAACCGATCGCTACGAGAATGCGCCAACGAGGGTCGAGCAGGAGGCGGTCAACGGCCAGGGTCATAAAAAATCCCAGGACGAGACTTCCGGTCAGGTTGATGATCAGGTTCCCGTAGGGAAAGAACGCGCCGAAGCGGCCTGCCGCCCAGACGCCGACCCAATACCGCAAATTGGCTCCCAGGATCGCGCCCAGGGAAATCAAGAGGAAGGTTTCCATATCCTTTGATAAACGAACCTTTCTTAATCGTTGTAATAGTAAAAATCGGAATTGTTCAACTGCTCTGTTCATGTTCGCTCTGGAATACCGCTCGATACAGATCTTCGCCGAAACTGGTTTGCAGAGGCTCGCCTTCGACCAATTTGAACGTTCGCGTTCCGTCCGGCTGACGGTCGGCGCGCAGGAAGACTGCGTTCTTCATTCCCGCAGCGTGGAGGCCGTGCGCCAGCGCGTATAAATGGGTGACGTAGAAAACCTTGACCCGCTTTTCCAGCAGGGCGTTCACAATTTGCCTGGCAATCTCCGAGCCTTCGCGTTCGTTGGTGGCGGCGAACGATTCGTTGAAGAGGATCATTGCATTGGGTTTGATCGCGTCCACGATGGCGCTCATCCGTCCCAGTTCTTCGTCGAACTTGCCGCTTTTCATGGAGGTATCCTCCTCCCGTTTGTAATGCGTGAACAGTCCGTTGCGCAGGCTGGCGGAAAACGATTCCGCCGGGACGAACATCCCGCATTGCATCATCAACTGCGCCAGGCCGATGCTCCGCAGGAAGGTGGATTTGCCGCCCTGGTTCGCGCCCGTGATCATCGTCAAATCCTTTCCGTCTGCCCTCGCATCGTTGCCGACCACTTTTTGTTTCATGGTTAATACAAGCGATACATCGTACATGCCGGTGAACGCCAGCCGTCGCTCGCAGGCAGGCGCGGGGTCGGGAAAGGCCATGGGTTCGCCCAGGTCGGTCAGCGTCTCGAATAAATTCAGACAGCCCAGGTAAAAAGCCAGTTCCAGGCGGAGCGCGTTGAAGAAACTGTCTATGTGGTCGGCGGATTGAGCGATTGCATTGGCAACCAAGTTGGTGCCCCGGTCCCGCAATTCCCCGAGCGCCCGCGCCCCGGCGTCATCGCGCGGGGGAATGGTGAATGAATAAACCGGCGACCTGCGGGCAAAGACGCGTTTGACCCAATGCTGATTGTTGTGATTGGTTTTTCGTAACAGGTAATTCTTTCCTTCATTGCCGGGTCCCAACTCGGCGCTGAGCAGGACGCCGCCGCGGAATCTCAACTCTTTGAGATGGCTTTCCACACTTTCGAAATAATCATCGCTGAGTTCCTGCTGGATCATTGCGAAGAATCTGCGGAAGCCTGCCGATTCGAATTGCCCCGCGTTCTTATCGGCGATCTGCTTCAGGGTCTTGAGCAGGTCAACAAACATTTCCAGCATTTCCAACGCGCTGCTCAGGATGGCGCTCGGATAGCGCGTGAATATGCCCAGCCAACTCCGACGCTTGTTTTCGATGGATTGGATTGTAATGCGGTAAATCTGCCTGACGACATCGGGATACTTCAGGCAATCGCGCAGAATCTCCTGCCGATAGCGGACCGCCTCGGGCGAATCCAGCCCGGACAGAATGGCCTGCCGCGCCGCGTCGAACAAGAACTCGTCCCCGCGCGCCATTGCGTGGAACAGCACGTTCAACTCCAAATCCTGCGTCAGCGCCGCTTCGTTGGGCGGGAGTTTTTGCTTCGAGTCGAAATCCCAATTGGGGTGCATCAGGAATACCTTCATGGCCGGATACGCTCCTTGATCTGCGCGTAGGTCAGGCGGTGTTTTTCGGCGATGGACAGGGCATAAGCCAGCCCGTCGGCGGGCTTTCGTATGATCTTGAACGTGCGCTGCGCAGGGTTTTCGGGGACGACCGTGCTGACCATGCTGACGGTTTTCCCGCTCAATGTGGACAACTCGTCAATGAACGTCACCCAAACGCACAATGAGTCCAATTCCATCACCCGCGCCATGATCTCCTTGCTCAGGAATACGGCGTCGTCCAGGGTGGTGGAAGCGAAGATCTCGTTCATGATGAGAATGCTGTCGGGCGTGGCGCGGTCCAGGATGTGGTGAATCCGCACCAGGTCGTCCTGCAATTTGCCGCGCAGGTTGCGGATATCCTCCTCCTGCTCGAAGTGAGTGAAGATCTGGTCGAACAAAAAGAGCCGCGCCTCCCGCCCCGGCACGGGGACGCCGAGACTGGCAAAAAAATGCAACTGTCCAAACGCGCGGGCGAAGGTGGTCTTGCCGCCTTGATTCGGACCCGAAACCGCGATCACGCGCTCTGGCTCGTTCAAGTAAAAATCGTTGCGGATGACGGGCTTGTCGGTATAAAGCAGGGTATACGCCAGCGCCAGATCGAAGCCGTCCTTGTCGTACACTTCGCGGCTGGCCGCGCTGACCTGCGGATAGCAGAACGACAGTCCCTTGCGTTTGAAGTCGGCGGCAAATTCCAGCCAGGCAACGTAAAACTGGATCTCGCGGTCGAAGCGGCGGACGGTCTCATCCACAAACTGGCTGTGCGCCGCGCAAAACTGGTCGAGCGCGGCGAAGCGCTTGGGATGCAGTTTGGCGACAAAATTCAAAATCTGCGCCTCGACGTGATTCATGCCCGAACCCTCGTAGGAAGTCACGCGGTAATCCTTCACCGCGCCCTGCTTGAACTTTTCGAAAGTCTTCTCCACTTGCGAACTATACTCCGCCTCCCCCTCGTATCGGCGCACTTTCACTTTGCCGTAATCCACGATCACGCAATATTTTACGTGCGACAAACTGGTTTTTACCTTATGCGCTTCCGCCACCAGCGACTGAAACTCGTGCGAGTGGGCATAGTTTTTTATGTACTCACGAAACGCCAAAAAGCCGCGCGAACTCAACTCCATCCCGTCCAAGCCGCGTTCCAAGTCGGTCACAGCCTCGCAGTAGACCAGCGCCGCCTCGAGGAACCAGCCTTCTTTGTGATAACGGAAGTCCAGTTTTTCCACCATCGCGATATAACGCCGCACGAGGATCATTTTTTCAGCGAAAGCCCTGACGCGCTCCATCAGCGTCTCGTTCTCCATCTCGCGCATGACTTCGTGGCGATACGTGATGGACTCTACATCGCGCAAGGGTGTGTAATAGAACGGCTTCAGGTTGTATTCCTGCTTGCGCGCCGTGATGGCCTCGATCACCTGGTCGAGATTCAGGTCGGTAAAAAAGGCGGGCTGCTCCGCGGTTTCTTTCTGGATATTGTCTCTATCGAAAAGAATGCTCTGAAAGGTCATACCAAACTTTCCTGTTTTACTTTTTGAATCTGCGCGACGGCGCGGGACGCCGCCTCTCTCACGCTTGGACGCGGACTCCGCCGCGCCTCTTCCAACGCCCGCAGGGACTCCTCCCCGCCGATCCGACCCAGCGCCTCGGCCGCCGCGGCACGCGCGACGTAGGGCTGGTTCTCGTCCCCCAACAGTTTCGCCAACGACGGGATGGCCGCCGCGTCGCCCAGCCAACCCAGCCCACGCGCGTCCAACACGAGCGGATACGGATCGCCCTCCCTCTCCAATAACATCGTCAGCGGAACGATGGCGCGCGGTTCATGTTGCCACTTGGTCAGCACGTCCACGGCCATGCCCGCGCGGCTGGTCTCCTCGGATAAAACAGTTTCGAGCAATTTCTCCGCATACGAGTCGGCTGGCGCGTCCGTGGGCAGGCTGCAAGCGGGACACACCTGCGCGAGTGGAAAAGCCTGGCGGCAGCGGGGACAGAAGAACAGGTTCATGCCAGCCCTCACCCCTATCCCCTCTCCCACAGGGAGAGGGGGACAACAGCCATGCACCGACGCGCAGCCTCGAAACATTCCCGAAATGCATGCTGGAGCGGATAAGGAAAGGGGATGGCCTTGCGCTCCAACCCGCTACGCCCAATGAAGTTTATGGCAAGCGACGATTCCAGGATCGAACTGGTGAATTCGAGCGTGGCAGCCTGCTGGAGGGGAATATCCAGCGCGTGATCGGGCAGGAGGAACAGGCGGCGGTCGGTGGCAACCAGCGCCTGCGCGCCGCGTTTCTTATCGAACCATTCGGGCAGGAGCGCCCAGGCGTGGAAGGTTTCGTCGGGAGCGAGCGAGTCGGCCAGGGCGTTGGAAAAACGTTCGTTGAGCAGGAGCCCGCTCTGAGGTCCGCTCGAAGCGGGATCGTTTAGGGGCGGAAGCGGGTCGGGCGGAGTGGGCTTCGTCGCGCGGCGCAGTTGGCAGGCGGAGGCGTCCTCGGTGATGAATTTTTCGAGTTGGCTCGTCAGTTCCTCCAGTGAAGCGCGCGCGGTGCGCGGTATTTCCCATTGGAGGGTCGCGTTTCCATCGCGGGCTGTCCACGTGGTCGTCAATAGCAGGGAATCGCCCAGCGCGGTCACGATAACGGAGGCGAGACGCTCCACCATGCCGATGGCGGCGTGGAAACCGTAGCGGATGTTGGCCGAGTCGGGCGGGATGAGTTCGGTGAGATGAATAAGACGCTGGCTGGTGAGGATCAACACGCCTTCCTGCAAACGTTCGCGGCGCAGGAAGGAGCGATTCCGCTGGCTGGACATGGCGGGACGGCGCCCGGCGTAGAGGACGCGTTCGTCGGGCGCGAGCGCTTCGCCGACGTAATGCTGGAAGCGGTGAGGCAATTCAAAGAAGGTGTATTCGGCGGCGGTGTAGCGCTCGGCTTCGGCGAAACTGGGCGCGGGGCGGCGGACGTGGAACGGCTGCCAGGCGGGGTCGAGTTGCGGAAGTTTGTCCTGCGCTTTTCGGTCGCGATAGCGGAGTGCGGCGGCGTGCAGGTGAGGCTCCACTTCCTCGGCGGTCAGCCACTTCCATTCGCCAGGCTGGGCATGATTGAGCGAGGCAAGGATTCCCGCACGCTGATCAGCGGTCAGGAATTCCAGCGATTGCGGCGCGCGCTCATCGGCGGTGGGAATTGCCAGCAGGAAGGGTGTTTCTTCCGCGCGCTGAACCGCGCCCAAAAGCCTGGCCTCCATTTCCGTATTTGAAGGATGTGAGAGACTGCCCAACACAAGAATGCCGAACGGCTCATTGAATTCAGTCAACGCGCTTGGCAGGATACCCACATCGAAGGGCAGGCATTCAACCGGTTGGACAACTTTTTCCAGACGGAATGTATCACTGGTGATGGGATGATAATGGCCTGTGATACGTCCCGGTTGCGTGATTTGGATTTCCAGCAAATGTTCTTTGGTCATGGCAAACAAAAAGCCTCTACCGATTCGGTGAATTCGGTAGAGGCTATCAGTCGGAAAGACGGTTTTGGCGAGCCTCATCGCCCAACGTTAGATTAGATAACAATCTGGCATCCGGTAAAATTTCACCGAACGCCAGACCTGCGCTTGTTACGCTCTGGCGGTCCCGACGGGATTCGAACCCGCGATCTCGGCCTTGACAGGGCCGCATGTTAGGCCGCTACACCACGGGACCAGTTTTAAAAGCGGACAGAGTTTACCATACGCATTTAAGCGTGTCAATATGAGTTCGACAGCGCGAGAAAATTATCTCACCCCGCTAATACGCTCCGCCTTGATATAGCGCCGGATCGGTGGGAGTCTGCCCCGAGGGGTCGTGAACGTAGACCCAGTCGCCCGCGTCCGCCCAGTCGAACAACCAGCGTGCGTCGCCGATGGACAGGTTCACGCAGCCATGCGACTGGGGGTAGCCGAAGCGCGCCCGCCAGTAGGCCGCGTGCAGGGCGCGCGCCCCGTCGAAATACATCGTGTACGGTACGTCTTCGAGATAATAGAAATCGGTCGGGTCATTGTTCCGCATCGTCTCGGCTTCCTTTTTCTCGAAGATCTGGAAGACGCCGGGACGCGTCCAGAACGGCTCCGCGCCCGTCGCGCCCATCGTGGCGAAAACCATTTCGTTGTTGTCGTACGCCGCCAGCGTTTGTTCTTTAAGGTCCACCTCGATCCAGCGATTCGCGGTCACACCTTCGGGCGGGGTGGGGTTGGGCGTGACGACCGCCACCTTGCGTCCCTCCACCCATTGATCGGGGCCGATCAAATTCCATTCCATGTCGTCCACGATCTCGGTTCGATAGACCTGCACTACCGTCGACAGCGGGAGTTGCAGGCCGGTCTCCGCCGATCCGTAGCCCGGGGCCGATTTAACGGGAATCTGCTCGATAGTCCAGCCGAAGGCGTTGCGAGGCGTCTCACGGAAGAGCAAGCCCTGAAATTTCGAGGTTTCCTGAATGCGGTATCCGTCGCCGCGCAGCCAATATCCCCCTTTCGAGAGGAAGAAGTGGCCGCTTTCATCCGTGCTGGTGTACGAGATGTAAACGAAACCCGGGGCGTAGGTAAGCGCGTTTTCCGATTTGGCTTGCGCGTCCGCCAGGGATGGATAGAATCTGGTCGGCATGTCGCCGGATACATGGAAGTAGCGATAGGGGATCTTCGTTAAATCCGGGCTGGGTTTATAAGCGGGGAAGGGGCGCGACGGCAGGGTCAGGCCGACCCGCGCCAGGTTCGCCAGGTATGCGGAGGGGCCGAGCGGCAGGCATCCGCCCGCTTGCGCGGCGTGCGCGTCCGCTTCGCACACCACCGCGCCGCTGAACGATTCTTCCGCGTCGGCGGTCTCCTGCGCGCGCGCGGGCATCGGCCCGGCGAGGAGCAATAGCATGGACAGGAAAACGATCACAGTTCTCATTCGTCGCCTCTGAAACCTCGATGGATTATAGCATGTGTGCCTTACGATTCTGTTGGGTTCGTTTCCGTATGGAATTGCCAAACTTGACACAATCCCTTGCGTGTTCTAAAATAAGCCGCGAGTTCGATGAACATTCCAATTGGCGCGTTCGAAGCGCGAAAACCCTGCAAGGAGGGCAGTCTTGTCCAAGTCCCGCACGCAACAAATGGTGGATCGCCTGCGCGAGTTGCAGGCCTCCTCCCCCGATATCGAAGCCTCCGCGATCGTCAGCGTGGATGGTTTGAGCATCGCCTCCGCCCTGCCGCACGGCGTGGAGGAGGACCGCGTTTCAGCCATGTCTGCGGCCATGCTTTCCCTCGGCGAGCGCATCGCCACCGAATTGGGACGCGGCTCGCTGGAGCAGGTTTACATTAAGGGTGAAAAGGGGTACGTTGTACTTATGTCGGTTGGGCAGGAAGCCGTGCTCACCGCGCTGGCGCGCGAACAGGCCAAACTCGGCCTGATCTTTCTGGACATGCGCCGCGCTGCGGAAGACCTGTCGAAACTGATCTAGCGGAGATTGTATGGCCTCCATCCAAAAAAGCGGTCTGGCTTATCCCAATAAATTCGGTTTGATCCTGGTGCGCGCCCTCGAAGAGGTGATGGGGCGCAACGGTTTGAACGCCATCCTCAATCTGGCGGGCCTGAGCCATTACATCGAGCATCCCCTGCCCGACAACCTGGAAAAAGGATTCGACTTCGCCGAGGTTGCGGCCGTCAACACCGCGCTCGAAGATATGTACGGACCTCGCGGCGGGCGCGGCCTGTCGCTGCGCGTGGGGCGCGCCCTCTTTGCCGACGGCCTGCGGAATTTCGGCGCGCTGGCGGGCGTGGGCGACCTGGCTTTCAAAGTCCTGCCGCTTGGCGCCAAACTCCGCATCGGGCTTCCCGCTGTGGCAAAGATCTTCTCGCAGATCAGCGACCAGCACAGCACCGTCGAAGAGAGGGAAAATGAATACGTTTACACCATCCACAAATGCTCGGAGTGCTACGGCCGGTCGGGACAGGACAAACCGATCTGCTTCATCGCCACAGGCATTTTGCAGGAAAGCCTCAAGTGGGTTTCGGGCGGGAACGAATTCCGCGTGAACGAATCGCGCTGCGTCGCCATGGGCGATTCGGTTTGCGAGTACGTCATCCAGAAAGAACCGTTGACCTAGGCGGGACCCGTGACCAGGAACAGGCAAAAGATCCTCATTGTCGAAGACGATCTCGACGTGGCCGAAATGGTCACGGCCTATTTTCGCGCCCAAAACTACGACGTGCAGACCGTCAACTGGGGCGAGGACGGCGTGCGCGCCTGCCAGTCCAATCGTCCCGACCTGGCCATCCTCGATATCCGCCTGCCAGACATTGACGGCTATGAGGTGGCGCGCCGCCTGCGCAGCGACCGCCGCACCGCCGGTGTGCCGATCATTTTCCTGACCGAAAAGCGCGAACGCGCCGACAAGTTGCAGGGACTCGAACTGGGCGCGGACGATTACATCACCAAGCCCTTCGACATCCAGGAATTGCGCCTGCGCGTTCGCAACGCCCTCCAGCGCATCAGCCAGGGTTCGCTTACCAATCCCGTCAGCGGCCTGCCCGAGGGCGCGCTGGTGGACGAGCGCCTGTCTGCCGCCATGCGGGGCGATGGACAACAGGCCCTGCTCCTCGTCTCCCTCGAAAACCTGGACGCCTTCCGCGAGACCTACGGCTTTGTAGCCTCCGACGACGTGCTGCGCGCTTTCGGCATGATGATCCAGAATACGCTCGTCGAATTCGGCGCAAAGGAAAACTTCCTGGGTCACCTCGGTCCCTCTGAATTTGTTCTGGCGCTGCCGTCGGCAAGCCTGCCCGCCCTGCGCGAACGCCTGCGCGGCCGCCTGACCCAGTCGCTCGATTATTTCTATCCCATCAAGGATCGCGAGCGCATCGCCCAGCGCCCCGATAAATTGGGCGTCAAAATGAGCGAAATGAACCCGGTCAAGGGGCGCTTCCCCAGCGTGGACAAACTCAAGGTGGAACTCCTGCGGCTCAAACATTAGAGGTCGCTTGAAGATCATTGTTGTGACTCCCACTTACAACGAAGCGGAGAACCTGCTCAAACTGGTCTCCGCTCTTTTTTCGCTTCCGCTCGACCTGCGCCTCCTGGTGGTGGACGACAACAGTCCCGACGGCACCGGCGCGGCCGCGGACGAACTCTCCCGACAATACGCGGGACGCGTCTCCGTCCTCCACCGCGCCGGGAAACTCGGCCTGCGCACCGCCTACCTCGAGGGGTTCGCGGCGGCCCTCGAAACGGAGGCCGACGTCATCGTCCAGATGGACGCGGACTTCTCCCACGACCCCGCCGCGCTGACGGTGATGGCCGAGCGTCTCGCCTCCTGCGACCTCGTGCTGGGTTCCCGTTACGTGGACGGCGGCTCTGTGGACGCGCGCTGGCCGTTCTGGCGCAAGGGACTCAGCGCCTTCGGCAACTTCTACGCCCGCACCATCCTCGGCCTGCCCCTGCGCGATGTGACCACCGGCTATCGAATGTGGCGCCGCGAGACGCTGGAGGGACTGCCCCTGCACCGTATCCGCGCCAATGGTTACATCTTCCTGGTGGAGATGGCCTACCTGGCGCATTGCCTGGAATATACGATTGGGGAAGTTCCGATTTACTTCGCCGACCGCCGCTGGGGAAAATCGAAGATGTCTTTCAAGATTCAGGCCGAGGCGGCGCTGCGCGTCTGGCATGTGCTGTGGGATTGTCGGGATTTGAGAAAGAAGGGAAAGGAGGCAAGGGTTGGATAGTCTGATAGTTGGGTAGTTGCGAACCGACAGTAGATCAGGGTATCCATTTTAGCAAGAAATAACCGCCAGTACATTGTGTACTTTTTGCACAAAATAACCGACAGCGTATCGTGTACTATTTGGCGGTTACGCCGCCCGCAACAGGAAGGTAATGGATTTGATCAAACGTCCATTACAATAGACTTTGAGGCGTTGCGGATGCGTCTCCAGGACGGCTTTCACGTACTGAAAGCGAAAGCGTCGCCCAATCTTCACGACTTCATCCAGAATGCTGACGCTGCCTGCCTGGTTGACCAAACGGATGAAGATGACCTTGCCCACGGCCAGCGGGATGTGGTCGAAGTCCAGATGGAAGTCGGCAGGCAACATCCGCAGACGCTTGGTGCGGCGAAATTGCGTGGAGGTCTTGAAGCCCAGACACTGGTGTGTATGGGTTTCATTGGCAGAGGTCATCATTCGGCGCAGTTCTCGCCGCACCGCCCTGGTGTTGGGGAAGGTCTGACGCAGGAGCAGCGGTTGAAACCAGCCGTTAAAGTTCTCGACCGAGCCATTGCGTTGCGGTTGAGCGGCTGGAATGAAGACAGGCTGAACGCCCAAACGCAAAGTCAGGCGGATGACGCGATTGATGGAACGCGCGTACCGTCCCGACGAGTAGAACTGGCGTCCGTTGTCGAATTGCGCCTGCTGAGGCAAGCCCATGTGTTGCCAGGCGCGTACCAGGAAGCCCAAAACGGTCTCCATGCGGTTTCCAGGCCAAAATTCTACGTAAATCTGCTGGTCGAAGGCGTCTTTGCAAACGTAGAAGTAGTACTGGGTCTGGTCATTGCGGAGGTAACGCGGTCCGACCAAATCCACTTGGTGTACCTGGTTGGTGTCATTTGCCTTGGGCATCGGGTAGTCTGTGCGAGGCACACGATGCGCAAGTTGTAAGCGTGGACTGGTCAGGTGCGCTCGCTGCAACACTCGCTCAATCGTCCGCAGGGACGGGAGGGACGTAAAGCCCAACTGTTCCAATTCGCGGGCAATGGCGGGCGCTCCAAGCAGGGCGTAACGCGTTTGCGGTGTGGCGCGTGCCGCCAGGCGTTTGCGAATGGTCAGGATGGCGCGTTCAATTTGAACGGGTATGCGATTCACAATAGTTTGGCGAGTGCGGCTCAGATCGTACACACCTTCGATCCCTGCTTCCAGGTAACGTCGCCACCATTTGTCGAACCATGTTTTCGAGCGATGCAAGGTGCGGCAAATCAGTTCGACGCTGTCGCCAATCAGCCGCATTTGGATCGCACGTTGACGGTCTGAAAAGTCGTTTTGCATGACAGTCTCCTTTTGTTCGATACGCTGTCGATTACATTCGGAGACTATACAGCAATAGTGGCGGTTCTTACCGCCAAAATGTACACGATGATCTGTCGGTTGTTAAGGTACCAAACGTACGCGATCAACTGGCGGAATAATCCTCACGATGTACTGTCGGTTCGCAATTAGGTCTAAAAATTTTATGTTAATTGTAGCGATGACGGCAATAACAATGCTCATCATTGGAAATTGGGTAACACCTGTTCAGGCAAATGATTCAGGTCTTGCTACGCCAATGCCGACTGGCACACCCATCGTTCAACCAAAAAGTGGTGAGCTTGCTTCTGTGGAACAACAGGCTGAGTTGAAAAGCGTTATCCAATCCTATTTCGAGATTCGGTACAGTGCGCTCAGCGTCTCGCAACCAGATGGCTTTAAGTTGGACGGCTTTGGTGATCTGGTATCGAACAGAGAAGATGCAAAGGCTTTCCTTAATGCAGAACTGGCCAAGATGGCAATCGAGATCAGCCGTGCGGAATTGTATACTGCAAACGGGTGAAATCTTTACTTTTGAAAAAGCCAAAAACTGCACTATTTGCGAGTATTTTCTGGCGGTTTCAACATTTCAAAAAGTTAAAAACCTACCCGTTTGGAGTATA
>DAOUMJ010000207.1:0-12955 GCA_034411715.1 Anaerolineales bacterium
CAAACTCAATCACAGGCCTCGAAAGAGCCTTGCTTTCCTGACCCCTTTTGAGGTATTCTTCGAGCTGCCTGTTGCACTTACGAGTTGAATCCGCCCTCCTTTAGTGACATAAAAAATGAGATTGGCGAACAGTGTTACGAACGGGATCAAAAGTTACCTATTCTTTGGGCGCCTCCTTTCACAAAATTGAAAGCATTGTAGCATCATCAAGGAAGCAAGTCAATTCGCAGAAAGAGGATTATCGGGCGTTAACCAGACGATAACTCGCCTCATTCCCGACCTGCCGCGGGCGCGGCCGACCTGCGCGGCCGCGCCCTTGCAGGTCGGTTTGGCAAACCGACCTACTCCACCGGAATCTCCTTGTAGACCTTGTCCACGTCAATGCCCTGCTTCCTGCGGTAGGCGCTGAAGCCGTAGTAGATGGCCGCGGCCAGACCGTACATGATGATCATGAACACCATCGAGGTGCTGTTCTGCCAGCCGATGCCATAGAGATAGCCCGGATCCCAGAACCAGACCACCAGCAGCCAGTCGAGGAAGGCGAAGAAGATCAGGCCGGCCAGCGTGACGAGCGGCAGTTTCTCGCCGCCCAGCAACCTCCTGCCGACAAAGATCACCACATAGGCAAGCAGGCCAAAATTGACCAGACTCAAGGCTGAGACGAGCAGGATCATTGCCTGCGTCAACCCGGTCTGGTCGCCCCACACAGCAAAGACCTGCATGGCATAAGCGTACGTCAGGTTGATGAGATAGCCAGCCGCGAAGACGAACAACGCAGTCACCAGCCAGCCCAGCCAGGCGGGCATGCGGTAGCGGGCGATGGGCGAGCCTTCGAAAATGTCCTTCTGCCGCCAGGGGAACAGGATGCCCGCCAGCGTGGTGCCGAGGAACGTCACCGCGATGACGAGGGTGGCGTCCAGCACAATGGTCTGGAATCCCACGATGTTGTAGGCGTACAGGATGGAGATGATCACCGAGGGAATGACCATGAGCAGGAGCGCGTTGATGGGGGTGCGCGTGCGCGGCTCGATCTTGGAGACCCATTCAGGCAACATGCGATCCAACGCGGCCGCGAAGATGACGCGCGTGGAGGAAAGGAACACCGTCCCCGACCAGCCGAACCACCACATGCCCACGAGGAAGACGATGATCAGTTGCAGGGCCCGGCTCGAGGTTAGGAACGAGGCGAACTGGACGGGATAGGGCCAGACGGGAATGGCGACATCCGTCCCGTAGAAAATGCTGCTCCAGAACGCGCCGTTGGCGTTGATGTAGAAATCCCAGCCCATGGTTTTGTCAATCAGGGCGAAGAAGATCAGGGCGAGGATGGCCGTCACGATGATGGCCGAGGCCATGCCCCAGAAGTTGCGCTTGTAATCGTTGGCGCCGCGTACTTCTCCATAGAGCGTGGAACCCCAGTTCGGCCACAGGTTGAAGAAGGTCATCATCGGGACCATGGCCATGGATGCGCCCAGCGCGATCGCGCCGAGCGGACCAAAAGTGGAGCCAGCCGCCTCACCTAGCGCGATGGTATCGGCATAATAGTCCGCGCTGATCTGGTTGTACAAAACAGGGATGTTCGCATTGAGGGCGGCAATGAAGTCCTGCCTGTCATTGATCAGCAGCAGGACGAAAACGATCAGCAGGCCGAGCATGCCCATGTAAAAACAGACCTTCTGGACGCGCGCGTACCATTTCATGCCGATGGCAATGTAGACGAACACGATCAAACAGACGAGCAACATGCTGGTGAGCGGTCCCCACGGATAGGTGGTGAACCACAGCGCCAGTTCGGGAGAGCCGAGCAACGCGGCCATCGGGGTAAGAAATTCGTAGGCCAGCATCTGACCGTAGAGCGGCACCCACAGCCACAGGATGAACCACCAGCCTGTGACGCTGAGCAGGAAGCCGATGCCCCGCCCCAAAATGCGGCTCTGCCAGACGTAGTCGCCGCCGGCGCGCGGCATGGCGGAAATGAGGCTGGCGTAGACGATGACCTCGAAGATGGTGAACGCCCCGCCCACCACCACCGCCGTGCCGAGACTGCCATCGAAGTACCAGCAGTACGAGAAGATGAAAAGGCCGAGCGTGATCAGGTTGATCGAGAAGGTGGCGTAAATGAACGCGTCGAACACCGACCAGGCTCGCACCAGTCCGCTTGCCTTGCGGACAAAAAGGTTGACTTCGCTCATCTGCATTCTCCTTTGCAAATTTTTCTGCTCTCCTGCAAGCGCAAGAAAGAGCTTAAACACGAAGGACACAAAGTACACAAAGGGGAAAAGAGTTTCATGTCTTTACTTTTCCTCGAACCTTCGCGCTCTTTGTGTTTGAAAAGAAATTCTCGATAGGCCATCTCCTTTCGGCGGCGTGGATTGCAAAGTCTCCAGACTTTGCGCCAACGTCTGGAGACGTTGGACTCCGCGTCGTTAGCCAGTCGTCAAAACGTAATTGCCAACCTTGTTTGGCTTGAGTTCCACCACCGCCCCGTGCAACACTCCCTGCTCGTACATACTGCCGGGGTTGATGCACAGCGTCTTTTTGAATTTACGCGTACCCTTGCCCTCATGGATGTGTCCATGCAGGCCGAGCAGCGGCTCGTATTTTTCGATCACCTTCAACACCGACTTGCTCCCCACGGGGACAAGCGAACGCCCGGCGTACGCGGGACGCATATCTTTTGTCAGCTCGGGAGCCTCATCCAGCCCGCTTCCGTAGGGCGGCGCGTGCAGATTGAACACTGCGCTCGCGGGATTCTTCGCCTGCGCGATCACCGCCTCGATGCGCGCCAGCAGATTCTCCTCGGGTTCCTCGCGATGCGTGTTCCACGGTGTAGGATTCGACCAGCCCGAACTGACCATCTCGTGATGCTCGTCCAATTGGATGACCTGCCCCTCGACGCTTCGCACCGTCTTCGACGCCGCGATGGCCGCGTCGATCTCGAAGACATCGTCGTTGCCCGGGCAGACGAAACAGCGGATGCCCGTCCCGGCAAGTTTCGTGTCTGCGTAGTCCATCCAACGCTGAATGGTCGTCATCACCTGCTCGAGGAAGAGCGCGTCCTGCCGCCCGGGCGCCGAGGCGATTTCCGCCACCTCGTCGGGCGTGGTCACGTAGGGATAGTAGCCGCGATTTTGAATCGTCGCGGCCATTTTATCCACGGTCTCTTTGCCCTCCAGGATCGACTCCTGTTCGAGCAGGGTGACTTTGTATTTGTCCCCTCCCTGCGCGATGATGGGGACGATGGCCTTGCCGGTCATGTCGCCGCCGAGGATGAGGGTATCGGCCTCGTAGAATTTCGCGGCGCTGATGAATTTTTTCCAGCATATTTCGGAGCCATGCACGTCGGTGGCAAAAAAGAGTTTCATCAGGGGTTCCTTTGGCTTGGCTGTACAGCGATATTTATATCGCCCGCCGTGGTGCGAAATAAATTTCGCAGCACAGGTGAATCAATTTGGCGCTTCCAGCGTTCCTGGAATCAAGTCGGGAAATTCCGCGCGGATGCGGGACTCAACGTCATCCGCAAACACAACCGCGCTGGGCCTGGACAGAATCTCTTTGGCGCGCGCCATCGCCCGCGCGTGCGTATCGAGCGAGCCTTTCTTCTCCCAGATCGTACGCGCGTCGCGGTCGGCGAGTTTGGTGAGCAGGGCTTCGGACTTCATGCGCTTTGCCGTGTGCGGGCTCATCATAAACGATCCGCCAGGCTTGACTTGCGCGATTATATCCAAAGCCAGTTCCTCCTCGCTGAAATTGATGCCGCGTTTCATTCGTTTGAGCATTTGGAAAATTTCGTCGTCAATCACGGCCTTCGCAAAATCGAATGTCTTGAGCGCGTCAATGAGGCCCCCTGTGTTGAACATGTCCGCGCCCCCCAGAAGTCCCGCGACGACCGACATGCCCGTCTCGTAGCCCGATTGCGCGTCATTGACCTTGGAGTTGGTCAAGCCGACGTAGCCTCCGCTCGGCACGTTATAAAAGCGCGCCATTTGTGCGAAGGCGATATGGAGCATCCCGCACTCGATCCCACCTGAGGCGTACGCGCCTGTCCGCATGTCCGCGATGGTGGGAAGCGAGGCGTAGATCGTGGGCGTCCCCTCGCGGCACATCTGCATCAGGACGGCGGCGGCGAGGAATTCGGCGTTACCCTGGACGAGCGTCCCCGCCATGGACATGGGCGAGGTCAGCCCCGCGTTCGGGACGATGGAGGGATACACGGGCAGTCCCTTCTCGCTGAAGTACATGATGGCTTCAGTCGAGAGATGATCCATCGTCAGCGGCGAGACAACGGGACAGTAATGATGCGTGACGAACGGCCGCTCCATGTAGGCGGCCTCGCTCCCCGCGATGGCGAAAAGAAGGCGCATGATGGCATGGATGTCGTCCATGTCCTTCGTCGTGGAGCGGATTGGCTTGAGGCAGTGTTTGAGCGCGGGATACAAACGCGCCAGCGTGAACTGTCCTTCGGGCGCGTCGTCCGCGAGTGTCGAAACTGAAAAGACATCATACGCCGGCAGTTCGTTGACGAGGTGCGCGATGCGGGCGATGTCGTCCGAGCGGGCGCGTCGCTCTTTGCCCGAGACGGGATCAATGATATCGGGCGCGGAACTGCCCGTGACGAGGATCGGCCTGTCGTAGGGGATGGTGCGGTCGAACTTCGGGTCGCGCCCGCGGAAGGTGAATTTCGTCGGCAGCATCTTGCGATACTTCTCGACCACCGCGCGCGGGAAGGTGACCATCTGCGTCTCCGAGTCCACTTTACAGCCGTGCTTGTCGAAGACGGCGCGCGCTTTTTCGTTGCGGACGAGGAGGCCGACGTTCTCGAGAATCTCGAGCGACGCCTCGTGAATGCGTTCGACTTGTTCCTGGGTGAGGAGGGTTGCGAATGTCATGGGTTTCCTTTTCTTCGATACCAGTAATTCGTTCTCCGTCATTGCGACGATGCTCCCGATCCCGTCATTGCAACGACGCTCCCGATCCCGTCATTACGAGGAGGGCGTTCTTCCCGACGAAGCAATCCCCGCGCTTGTGGAGGAGATTGCTTCGAAAGTGCGCTCGCAATGACGGCATGAGTTTCAGATTCTACGGTTTCCGTTTCTCCTGCTTGCGAGGCCGCTTTGGAATAAGAGGGCTTTCTGCGATCCGTCTCGCAAGGTGACGAGTCCTTCGCTCCAGCGACTTTTGCTGGAAGGCGATCATCCTGCCGATCTTGTGGAACTGGTTGTCGCGAAAAGCAAGGTATTCCACTTTGAGTCTCGCGGCCAGCGACTCGATCTCTTCGAGCGGGAACATCTCCAGACCGGCGCGCGTGACCTTGAGCGAGGCGGCCGCGGTTGCGAAGCGCGCCGAGCGTTCGAGATCCCAGCCCTGCAAAAAGCCGTACGCGAAGCCCGAGGAAAACGTCGCGCCCGCGCCGCACGCGTCCACGGCCTTGACCTTCGGCGCGAAGACGCGCACCGCGTCCTTTCCCTGCGCCGCCAGGCAACCTTCCTTCGCCATCGTGACGACCGCGATCTCGATGCCCGCGTTCAGCAGTTTGCGCGCCGTCCCCATCAGGGCGCGGTTTTGCCCGAGTTGCGCCGCATCGGTCACAGCCTGACAGATGGCTGTGCGTTTGGCATACCGCTCTAACAAATGGATATCCTTGTGACCGTGTTCCAGATTAAGAAACACGGGAACGCCCAAACGGTTCGCTTCCTCCATGGCGCGCGTAATATGCTCCTCGCCGTCGTACCAGTCCACGTACAACAGCCGCGCGCCCTCGATCAGGGACAGATCCGCCGTGTCGAGCGTATCCAGCATCTCGGACGTTCGCTGCCAGAAGTAGGTGCGCGCCCCGCGCCGGTCGGAGATGTCCACTTCGAGGGGGGTCTCGTATGCGTTCGTAAAACGGACGTCGCCCTGCACGCCGCGCTCCCTGAGTTCCAGGGCGAGGCGGTGTCCGCGCGGATCGTTGCCGAGCGCAGTGCCGATCATCCCCGTCTCCACGCCCCACTGACGCAGGCAGCAGGCGATGATGGCCGCGTCGTCGAAGACGAAGTCCTTGATCTCCTTCACCATCGCGCCCGTGTTGTGACGCGGGAAGCGGTCAACGGTCATGATGGTGACGGGGGTTAACATGCCAAAGCCGATGTAGTCAATCATTAGTTTGGTAGTTGGGTAGTTGGGTAGTTACGTGGTTACGTAGTTTGGTAATTGGTGATTGGTAATTCCTCATTCCGACGCTAGAGAGCGTCTGATACGCGAGGCATAGAGGACGTTCTCTAACGTCCGCTACTCAATTCTGGCGAGCCGTTTCCAATTACCAATTTACTATTTACCACTTACGAGCGTAATCGTTCGCCTTTCGGGTCAAAGAGAACGGTGGAAGTGACCTCCGCCATCTGGCGGCCTTCGATGAGTTCCGCCTCGAAGCGTGCGCCGACCTTCGCCAGTTCAATCGGCAGATAGGCGTAGAGGATGTTCTTCTTCACAGTATATCCCCATCCGCCGCTGCGGACGCGGGTGAGGACGTTGCCTTCGTGGTAGATGGCCTCACCGCCGTAGATTTGGGTGAATTCACTTCCGTCAACGGTCAGTGTGCAGAGTTTACGCTTGAGACCTTCCGCTTTCTGCTTGACGAGCGCGTCCTTGCCGATGAAGTCTTTTTTATTCAAGTCCACACAGAAGCCAAGACCGCCTTCGTAGGGCGTTTCGAGTTGAGTCACGTCGGCGGTGTAGTAGCGGTAGCCCTTCTCGAGACGCAGCGCGTCGAGAACCTTGTAGCCGCCGACCTCGATTCCAAATTCCCTGCCTGCTTCGAGGAGCATGTCCCAAACCATCGCAGCGCGGTTGTACGGGACATACAACTCCCATCCGAGTTCGCCCGCGTAACTGACGCGTTGTGCGTAGACTTTCGCGCCGTTGATGTGAATCGGCTTCGTCATCAGATACGGATGCGCTTCATTCGTGACCTTATCCTGCGTCACCTTCGAGAGCGTTTCCCTCGCCCGAGGCCCCCACAGCGGAAGACAAGCCCACTCTTCGGTGATGTCGCGGATCGTCACTTCGCCGTCGGATTCGTCCGCGTGCATTTCCAGCCACGATTTGTCGTTGCCGATGAAGGCCGCTCCCGTGATGACCCAGAATCGGTCCGCGCCGAGACGCGTCACCGTCACGTCCGCCTCCACGCCGCCGTTCGGGTTGCAGAATTGGGTGTACGTCGCGCTGCCGATGGGTTTGTCCATTTCGCTATCGGCGACGCGGTTCAAAAGCGACAGCGCGCCCGCGCCCGTCACTTCGATCTTGCTGAACGGAGTCAAGTCGAACAACGCGACGCGTTCGCGCGTGGCCGCGTGTTCTTTTCCAACGCGGTCGAAAAACGGAGGCTTGATCCATCCGCCCCAGTTGCGCTGGTCCTCGCCCATGCGGCGCGAAGGTTTGCCTGGGTTGTAGTAGTTGACGCGCTCCCAACCGAATTTTTCACCGAAGACCGCGCCCAATTCCAACTGGCGATGGTAGACAGGACTCATCCGATGCGGCCGCGCCCACTCGTATTCGTCGTGCGGGAAGCGCAGGCGGTAGTAGTACTTCACGCACTCGCGCGTCCGCTCGCAGGCGTAGGTCGAATCGGCGTAATAGTTCGCGAAGCGTGTCGCCTTGTACGCGTACACGTCCATCGTGGGCTCGCCGCCGATGATCCACTCGGCCAAAACCTTACCAACGCCTCCCGCGCCGCCGTAACCGTTTAGCGAAAATCCCGCCGCCATCCATATCCCGCGCACGCCCGCCATCGGTCCAAGCACGGGCTGGCAGTCGGGTGTGTACGCGCCGGGGTGACAGACGAGCGTGATGATGCCTGCCTGATCCAAAAACGGCAAACGCCTGATCGCGCCTTCGAGCAATTGTTCGAAGCGATCCATATCGGGAGGCAGGATTGCGTTTCCATGTTCCCACGGCGCGCCGTCAATCCATCTCGCCAGCGGATTCGGCTCATAACCGCCGATCACCAGTCCGCCCTGCTCCTGCCGCATGTAGACCAAATTCTCGGGGTCGCGCAGGCACGGCGTCTTCGCGTTGAACTCGTGCCCTGGGACAGCCTTCAACGCGATGTGTTGATGATCCACTGGAGTCGTCGGGAAATGCAGCCCCGCCATCGCGGCGACACGCGGCGCCCACATCCCCGCCGCGTTGACGACCAGCTCGGTCTTTATGGACCCTTTGTCGGTCACCACCTCCCGCACCTCTCCCTTCGCTGACAGTTTGATGCCCGTCACGCGCGTGTTGGTGTAGACCGTCACGCCCAAATCCCTCGCGAACTTGACCATGCTGGTCGTGGTCGTGTACGGATCGAGTTGCCCGTCGCGCGGCAGATAGATCGCGCCGTAGAGGTTCTCCTTCGTGATCTGCGGCATGACCTTCACCGCTTCATCCGCGCCGATGACTTCGCACTCCAATCCCAACGCTTTGGCGCGGCTGACGCTCCGCTCCAAATCCTTGAGTGACTCTTTCGTCGAAGCGACGCGCAGACTCCCAACGTGGTCGAACAATCCGAGTTCACTGTACAGTTCAATGCTGTACATGCGGAACTTCAACATTGTCTGCGACGTGGCGAACTGCGTCACCAATCCCGCCGCGTGCGACGACTCGCCGCTGGCGATCTCGCCCTTCTCCACGAGAACGATATCCTTCTTCCCCATCTTCGCAAGATGATACGCGATCTGCGCGCCGACGATCCCTCCGCCGATGATGACAATTTCTGCCTGGTCTTTCATTCGTCTGCTATGCCTCTCCAAAACAACTGAAAAATTTGACTCTCAACGCAAAGTCGCCAGGATTCTTTCTTCGCGCCTTCGCGTTAGTATTACAGCGCAAAGTCCGACGCTAGAGAGCGTCTCTTACGCTACGAGCGTAGGCGGACGTTCTCTAACGTCTGTCTACTTTGCGCTGTAATGTTAGTCGTTCAAGAAATCGGCGGAGCGCAAAGTCTCCAGACTTTGCATCCTCCACTCCAAAGTCTAGAGACGTTGGAGTCCGTGAAGTCAAACAAACAAAAAGCCCAACCACGCGCAACGCGTCGTCAGGCTTTGACGGAATTCACCGAGGCAATTATCGTTTCAACCGAATGCGCCGCGAGTTCGTCGGTGGCCGATGGATCGAACTTCTCATCCGTAATGAGAATGTCAATCTCATCCATCGAGGCGATCTGGAAATTGGAGACCACGCCCCACTTGCTGTGGTCGGCCACAACAATGACCTTGCCCTTCGTGCGCTCGATCATGGAGCGGACGACCTCGGCCTCCGCGTTGGAGGGGACGGTACACCCGTGCTTGAGGCTGATCCCATCCACGCCGATGATGACCTTGTCCGCGTAGACCTGCCTCAGGTTTTCGATGGCGAAACGTCCCGCGGTTGATTTGGAGGTCGGCTGGTATTCGCCTCCGAGTAGGTGATGTTGGAATCCCCCATCGCCCATTTCCAGCGCGGCGTTCAGGTTGTTCGTAAAAATGGAGATGCCCGCCTCGGGGCGGATGTGATGGATGACCTGCGTGGTGGTCGTGCCGCTGTTGATGAACACGATGTCGCCATTCTCGATCAACGAAGCGGCCAGCGCGCCGATGTTGCGTTTCTCTTCCGGGTTCTTCTGCGCCCGCAGCAAATACTCGGGTTCCGCCGTCAGGCGTTGGTTGACGATCGCCCCTCCGTGCGTCCGCTCTAGGATGCCCTCCGCCTCCAGCCATTCCAGGTCGCGGCGGATCGTCGCCTCGGACGCGTCGAGCAACGCGCACAAATCCGCGATCCGCGCGATCTGGTGAACCGCCAGGTAGTCCGATATCCGTTCGCGCCTCTGAGCAGGAATAAGGGGTTTGCCCATGAAAGTCAAATCGTGTGACGGAAAATGCAACCTTTTGCGTGAACATTATAGGCGAAGGCGTCAAAATTTGCAAGTTTTTGATTTTTTCATTATAATAACGAAAACCTTTTCGGGAGTCCCCCATGACCAACACCGCCATCGGGATGGGCCAACAGGATCAGGCAGAACGCGAAAAATTCGAGAACGAACTCAAACGAATTCTCAAGGCCAGCGACGAGGCAGGCATTCTCCTGCGCGTGATCGGCTCGCTGGCCTTTCAAATGCACTGTCCCGACAACGGACATCTGCAAGCCGCGCTGGGACGCGCCTACACCGACATTGACTTCGCCGCCTATCGCAAACAGACCAAACAGATTCAAGACATGATGGCCGCGCTCGGCTACTCGGAAAATCGCGAGGTATTCATCGTCTCCGAGGGAGAGCGGGCGATCTACGACAAACCCGAAACGGGCTTGCACGTGGACATCTTCTACGAGAAACTCGATTTCTGCCACACGATCTTTTGGAAAGACCGCCTCGAGACCGACTCCCCCACCATCCCGCTCGCCGAACTCCTGCTCGAAAAAATGCAGATCGTCCAGATCAACGAGAAGGACGTGATTGACACCATCATGCTCCTGCTCGAACATCCGCTCGGCGACACGGACAAGGAAACCATCAACATGCAGCGCGTCGCTATGTTGTGCGCAGCGGACTGGGGACTGTGGCGCACCACCACTATGAATCTCGACAAGGTTCGCCAACTCGCGCACCATTACCCGCAACTGAGCGACGAACAAAAAGCCCGCGTGGAAAAACAAGTGAACGACAGCCTGGCGCGCATCGAACAGGAGCCCAAATCGCTGGCCTGGAAAATTCGCGCCCGCGTCGGCGACCGCGTCAAATGGTACAAAGACGTGGATGAAGTTGGATGAAGGAGGATGATATGCCGAAACTTGTCCGCGACCTCATGCGCCCCGGCCTGATCGCCTGCCCGCCTCACGCGCGACTTGGAGAGGTGGCCGTCCTTCTGAACCGCCACCACGTCCACGCGTTGATCGTCGCCGATCGCGAAGGAAATCCCCTGGGCATACTTTCGGACACGGACCTAATGGCAGGCGAGTGGTTATCGTCCGATCCCGAAAGCCTGACCGTGATGCGAAAACTCACCGCCGCCGATTTGATGTCCTCGCCGGTGGATTCGGTGGACGCGAACCTGCCGCTCTCCGGGGCGGTGCGCGGTCTGATCGAAAAACAAATCAGCCGCCTGCTCGTCACCGAGAACGGCAAGCCCGTCGGCGTGATCTCCATCTCCGATTTTGTCGCCTCCATCGCGCGGGAGGAGGAACCGAAGCGCGAAACCGTCGGCGACGTGATGTCGGATGCGGTGCTTGTCTGCCGCGGAAAGACCCCCATCCGATCCGCGGCGCGCACCATGACCCAGGCAGGCTGGCGCTCCGTCCTTGTGGTGGACGCAAAGGGCAAAGTCCTCGGCGTCGTCAGCGGACGCGGGTTGCTGCCCTATATTCAAAACGGCGTGGACGAATCGCTCACCGTCCGCGACGTGATGCACCCCGCGCTGACGATTGACATCCACGCCAGCCTGCGCGAGGCCGCCGACAAGATGATCCAGAATCACCACCACCGACTCATCGTGGTGGACGACGCGAATCCCGAAGCCTTCCCGCTGGGAATCATCTCCTCGTTCGATATCGTCGCGGCGATGGCGCGGCCTGGCTCGGTGTGGCAGACATGATTGATTTCAAAGGTATTGCTTTTGGCAATCCCTTTCTATTTCAAAATGGCAGTAGGCCAGTACCGCAAGATTTATCTTGCTCCTCCCCAAAGGCAACATGAATGTTGCAGTACTGAGCAGTACCGCAAGATTCATCTTGCCCCGCACAAAGGCAACATGAATGTTGCAGTACTGAGCAGTACCGCAAGATTCATCTTGCCCCGCACAAAGGCAACATGAATGTTGCACTACTCGGTAGTACCGCAAGATTTATCTTGCCCCGCACAAAGGCAACATGAATGTTGCGCTACTAAGCAGTATCGCAAGATTCATCTTGCGCCCCATCCAGGAAACAGCCATGCTCGATAAAACCTCCCTCTACCGTCGCAACCTGCCACACATCCACCCTGACGGTTATCCGATTTTCTTCACCTTCAACCTGATTGACTCGCTCCCTGCCGAGGTGGTGAAAGAACTCAAAGCCAAACGCGAGCAGGAACTAAAAGCCGCGAAAAACAAGGATGAGCAATACAACATCCACAAGCGGTATTTTGCTCGGTACGACGAATGGCTTGACCGTTGCGAACACGGACCGCGCTGGTTGGAGACCGATAACATCGCCCAGATTGTCGCCGACGAAATCCACAGAATGAACAAAGAACGATATCGTCTCATGGCGTACTGCATCATGCCAAACCATGTTCACCTGCTCATCGAATCGCTTCTCGTGGAGCATTTGCATCACAACGGCAAAACCGCAAAATATCCCGTCGCCGATACAATGCGTTTTGTCAAAGGGAGGAGCGCGCGATTCTGCAACCTGGAACTCCACCGCAATGGTGGTTTCTGGCATCACGAAAGTTATGATCACTATGCGCGCGACGAAGAGGAGACAACTCGCATCATTCACTACATCATCAACAACCCTGTGAAAGCAGGCTTGGTAAAGAATTGGAAAGATTGGAGATTCACTTACGTCAGTCCCGAACTGGGTGAGTGGTAGTACCGCAAGATTCATCTTGCGACCCACACAGGCAACATGAATGTTGCAGTACTGAGCAGTACCGCAAGATTCATCTTGCGACCCGCACAGGCAACATAAATGTTGCAGTACTGAGCAGTACCGCAAGATTCATCTTGCGACCACAGAGGCAACATGAATGTTGCAGTACTGGGCAGTACCGCAAGATTCATCTTGCGACCCGCATAGGCAACATAAATGTTGCAGTACTGGGCAGTACCGCAAGATTCATCTTGCGACCCGCATAGGCAACATAAATGTTGCAGTACTGAGCAGTACCGCAAGATTCATCTTGCGACCCGCATAGGCAACATAAATGTTGCAGTACTGGGCAGTACCGCAAGATTCATCTTGCGACCCGCATAGGCAA
>DAOUMJ010000208.1:0-9102 GCA_034411715.1 Anaerolineales bacterium
TCATAAGTGCTCCTTTGACTTGGCGGTCTGGGAGCCTATCCTACCTCAGCTTGCCTCTCCTTCAACCGCTTCCGTTGCACTTACGAGTTGAATCCGCCCTGGATAAAGATTGATCATCAAAGGATATTCGTCATCGGCATCCTTAATTCTGGATATCGCAGTCAGCCTTTGTTGCCCATCCAAAAGATAACCATAAAATTGGTCTATCTTGGTTGGGTCGCGCCGATTTGATTTTCCTGAAAACCCTTTGGATTTAGGCGCAACCTCCTTTGGTTTCCAAACCAGCATCTGTCCGATGGGTAATTCCCTGTAAAGAGAGTCAAATAACAACTTAATACTTTGTCGCTTCCAAACAAACTCGCGCTGAATTTCGGGAAGCTTTAACCGCTCGGAATCCATGTAATCAAGTAATTCGCCTAAGGTTTTTGTTGTGAGACCCATATCTAACTCCTGTGATGATTCTTCCAATTATCAAAAGTTGACGTTCATCCTCATTCCTCGTATAATAAGTTTACCAATAAAACGGAAGCATCCAGTGATGGATGGGAGACCGTTTTACCCGCCCCCGATGACAAGGTTGCCAAGAGAGGCAGCCTGCCGTACCAGGAGTACGGATAGTCGGGGGTGTTTTATTTAATCCACCAGCCATAGGTCAACCACGCGGTCGCGGAAAGCATTGAAATACTTGCTTTCCTTGCGCCAGACATGCTCGCGAATTGCGCCCGCAACCATGTCCGCCAGTTGCAAGCCGTCATCCGTCCGCGAATCGCCCGAGACGATCTTCTTGAAGGGACGCTCGCGCCTTGCCCGCTTGCAGGCTTCGGAGAGATATATCCGCAACACCTTGCGGACGGGTTCCGCCGCGCCATCCAAAACCAACACATCATCCCCAATATCCAAAGGGGAAGTGCGCAAGACCAATTCGGTAATCAGGCGGATAAGAATGTCCGTTCCGCCCAGTCCTTTGAGCCTTGGCGGTATTTGACTTTTCAGGAAGACCGCCGCTCGCACTCGAAACGGGATGGGATTCAGCGCTTTGAAAAATATCCGCTTCTGAAAATCGGTCATCGGGTGAAAGTGGAATTCAAAGTTAGGCGAGACGCGCAATTCCCGCCGAACTTGGGCAAATTCCTCAATCGGGTCGCGGTTGGGAAGTTGGACCATCGCCAACACAAAATACGGCACGCCTTTCAAACTGTGCAAACCAGGATCGCCCGACTCGTCCACGAAAAAATATTGCGGCATAGTTTATATCGCCAGCCTCTCGGTAAATTTTACGATCTCTTTTACTTCCTTCTCCGTAAACCACCGCTCCACCGCATCCGCGCCAAGGATCCAGCGGTGGTGCATACAGGCGTCGCGCTGAGCCTGTCGAAGTGTCGGCAGTTTCGAAATGGCGGATACCAGACTTCCGAAGTCTCGGAGATTTCGGAAGTCTCAGGCGCTTGGTTTCTTCTCGATATATTTCACGCCCTCGATAGCGCTAAAGTGCTCATCTTGCGTCCATAATACCGCATCGTAGGCGCGGGCGGTGGCAAGGATAATGCTGTCCGCCATGGCAAGTTTCAGTTCGCGGGAAATTTGCGCGGCGTCAATGGCAATGTTGCGATCCAACTCAACTTCGCATCCGTGCGACATGAGTCCCACCGAGAGCAGGGCGGAATCTTCATCGCGCTCCGCCAGCAGGCGTTTGAAGACTTCGTAAATGCAAATCGTCGGGACGAGCAACTTTTCAACGTCCCGAATGGGCGGGGTAAAAAAATCCGCGTTCCCGCCCTCGGTGAAATACTCGATCCAGCCCGATGAGTCCACGATGTTCATCAACGTTCCTCGTCAACTTCTTCGCGGATGCTATCGGTGTCGATTCCCTTGAAGATTCCCCGCGCCTCCTTGATGGACGGGACGATGACCAGCCGAATGGAGTTTTTGTAAGGGATGAACATCACCTTTTGCCCAGGCTGCAAGTTAAACTGTTCCCGAACTTCGCGCGGGATCATAATCTGGTATTTGCTGGAAATTGTGGTCAAGGCTTCCATTTTTACGTATCCTTTATCGAAAAGTAACCGTAAAAGGATTATACCACCGCCAGCACTTCCCCGTTCCACGGCTCGGCATCGTAACCGTCCACCCCGCAAAGAGCGGCGGGGCAGGCAGGGATTTCGATCTTCACCCTCTTCCGCTGCATCAACCCCGTTTCAACCAAATCCCCACCACCGCACGCGTTTCGGGGCTGAAGGCGGCGAACTCCTCCTCTGTGAGCAGGCCCTCCGCCATCCAGTTTACTAGGATGAAGGGACGGGTCTTGCAACCCGTCCTCTCCTTTTCTACTTCATCAACCCCACATCCTTATTGAACGCGGCGATCAACTCGTCAATTTCATCGGCCTGCCCCTGTACCTCCGTCCAATAATTCGGGGCGTACCACTGATCCTGGATTTCCTCATAGGTGCGCCCCTGCTGTTCGACCCAGGTGTAGTACTTCAGATTGTGGACGCGGCGGCGGTCGGGATAGCGCAGTTCGAGCATATTGTCGGTGGATTGCTGGAGGATCCAGCGGGCGTAATCGGCGGCGGCGTTGTTATCGGTGTATTCGCCCATCTCCCCGCGCATTTCGCCGATGCGTGAGTGATAGAGTTCCATCGAGTCGGTCAGGATGGTGATGATGATGTCGTTCCCGTCCATCTCGTAGTACTTCGCCATCTTGATGGCGGTCAACACGTTGGAGATGCCCGAGAAGCCGAGCAGGTCGAGTTGCGCGACCAAATTTTCGGGGACGCCGCGCTCGACCAGATAGGCGCGTCCCGCCTCCTCGTTGAACAGCCGCGAGATGTTGACCACCGCGTTGTCGTCAATCGCCACTACCAGGTCTGTGTTCTTCACGTTGTGGATCCACGGGACGTGCTTGTCGCCGATGCCCTCGATGCGGTGCGCGCCGAATCCGTTCTCGAGCAGGGTCGGGCATTGCAGGGCTTCGCTGGCCGCGATCTTGCTATCGGGGAAGAGTTTCTTCATGTAGTCGCCGCTGGCGATCGTCCCTGCCGAGCCAGTGGCGGAGGTGATGCCGCGGAAGCGGTCGTTCGGGCGCATGACTTTTTTCAGGACCTCCTCCATGGCGTGGCCGGTGATCTCGTAATGCCACAGGTAGTTGCCGAACTCCTCGAACTGGTTGAAGATCATCAAATCCTGTCCCGATTTTCTCAACTCCCAACATTTGTCAAAGATCTCTTTGACGTTGGATTCCGAACCGGGCGTCTTGATGGTCTCACCGGCGATCTTTTCCAGCCACTCGAAACGCTCCCTGGACATGCCCTCGGGCAGGATGGCGATGGACTCGCAGGCCAGCAGGGCCGAATCGTACGCGCCGCCGCGGCAGTAATTTCCCGTCGAGGGCCAGACCGCCTTCTGCGCCGTCGGATCGAACTGACCTGTGACCAGCCGCGGCACCAGGCAGGCGAACGCCGCCCCGACCTTGTGCGCGCCGGTCGGGAACCATTTGCCCACCAGCGCCACGATGCGCGCCGGGACGCCCGTCAGCGTGGACGGGAGTTCGAGGTAATTGACCCCGCCGAAGGTCCCGCCCGAAGCGACGGGTTGGTTGTGCCAGGTGATGCGGAAGAGGTTGCGCGGATGAACGTCCCAAAGCCCGATTCCCTTCAATTCATCCTTTATTTTGGCGGGAATCTTCGAGGGGTCTTTCATCTGTGCGAAAGTCGGGACGATGATATTGCGCTCGCGGGCGCGCTGCACGGCGCGGGCGCGGCGCTCTTTCTCGATGGTGAGGTCAATTGTGGTCATGGGATTCTCCTGGGAAGTTGTCTGACAAATTGTATTATATCGCACAAAACTTCGGGCAAAATCGGGAGATTTTGCAGTCCGAGTCCGTATGGTCTTCTCAAAATCGCTTGACAAATTTGCCGCTTTGGAACGCGAATAGCGCGAATGGGCGAATTTCGCGGATTTTTTTGAATTTATTCGCGTCATTCAAATTCGCGGCATTTGCGTTGGGAGTCTTTCGACATTGAGAAAGCCATGTCCGAGTCCGCTGTAACTCTGGCAAATAGCCTGGTTTTGTGATATTGTTCGGCCACTTTATCAGCAATGGAGGTGTTCCATGAAAACTGCAAAAACGGGCGCGATCTCGGGTTGCATTGTGTGGGCGCTGGTATTTGGGGTCGTATCTTCCTGTCTCGTACCGGCGGCGATGTTCGTGGGCGGATTCACATCGGTCACCAATCTTGCCATTAACACAACAGGAAGATTCCTTTGTCCCGAGGGAACGACTCCCAAAAGTTATTCATATTCCACCACCACTTTCGATGAGTTTGGGTACTCGGAACCGGCGGCCGCGTATGAACTGCACTGTGTCAACGCGGATGGCGTAGTTGTTAAGGAAGACCCCATTGTGTATGCCTTTTTGTGGGACGGCCTGGTCATCCTGATGGCGATTGGGATCGGCGCGCTCCTGGCCTTCCTGCTGGCGGCGCCGGCCGGGATTTTGATCGCCCGCCTGTTCAAGCGCAGGGATCCCAGTAGTATGAACATCGAACCGCGCTGACCTTCATGGCTGTGGAACGAATCCCACCTGTGTTGGCCGCGCCAGCAGCATGGGAACCTGGAGCGGTGGCATCTGCGGAATGTGCGGCGAACTGACGACGGCCTCGTAAATGGACAGCCAGGGCGAATGGGTGATCTGCAAACTGGTGAGCAAGTCGGTCTGGGTGGAAACGCGCAAGCGGCCCTCCGCCATGAATAATCCCATCAGGGCGATGACGCGCTTGTTGACCCGATTGTCTTCGCGCTCGTCGTAATCCAGCGGCTCCTGGGAGGGCGGGGCGGGATGAAAACCGATGATGAGATCAACGGGCAGCAGCAATTCGGGATAGGCGACGGAACGCATCCCCGCGCCGGAAGATTGAAGCCATTGCAGGTTGTAAAAATGAAGGTAATCGGGCGCGCTGTCGGTGCGAAGCCAGGTGTTGAGGCGCACGCTGGCGGGCGTGATCACCTCGCCGCGCACCAGGCCGTTTTGTGTATAGGCCATCACGACGGTTACTTTTTCTTCGGGACCAAGAGTGTACATGGGCGCGCTCCTGTTCGCCTGGATTATATCAGGCCATTCACCCCTCCATGGCCGCTTCCGTCTCCGTTCATGCAAACAGCACCTTCAATTTTCCCTCTGCGTCATAGAACGACCGCGCCGCAAAGGGCGGATCGTCCGCGCGCATGAAACGGATTCGGCCGAGCAGGATCGCCACATCCTCGACGAGGGGGCGGGCCGCCAATTCCGAAGCGGACAGCCACTCGAGCGTCCCCTCCGCGCCCCCGCGCGGCTCCCCATCGAGACACTCCCCCGTGAACACGTACAGCCCCACGCCGATATTCTCGCCCGCGTCCACAGTGACCGTTCCGGCGAGTCTCAAATCTGCGCTGAGGCCCGTCTCCTCCAGCAGTTCGCGCCGCGCGGCGGTAAGCGCGTCTTCGCCGCGCTCCACGTGCCAGCCGATGCCGTTGTATTTGTTCGCCCACAATCGTTTCCTCGGCGCGCCCTTCAACAGCAAAACCGAATCCCCGCGCATCAGGAAGATGAGCACGCGGGGGATGAGGGTGTAGCGATCTGTAGTGATTCCCTGGTCGGAAGCAGGCAATTTACGCCACCGTCACGCTCTTATCCAGGTACACATCCTGAATAGTATTGAGCAGTTTCACACCCTCGGCCATCGGGCGCTGGAAGGCTTTTCTTCCAGAGATGAGTCCCTGCCCGCCGGCGCGCTTGTTGACGACGGCGGTCGCGGCGGCCTCGGCGAAATCGTTCGCGCCCGAAGCACCTCCGCTGTTGATGAGACCCACGCGGCCCATGTAGCAGTTCGCCACCTGGTAGCGGCACAGGTCAATGGGATGGTCGCTGGTCAACTCGCTGTAGATGCGTTTGTCAATTTTGCCGTAGGAGACGCTCTCAGTGTTCAAGGCGAGGAAACCGCCGTTATTTTCGGGAAGTTTCTGCTTGACAATGTCCGCTTGGATGGTGACGCCGAGGTGGTTGGCCTGTCCTGTCAGATCCGCCGAGACGTGGTAATCCTTATCCTTTTTGAACGCGGGGTTGCGGAGGTAGCACCACAGGACGGTCGCCATCCCCAGTTCATGCGCGAGGGCGAAGGCTTGCGCAATCTCGATCAATTCACGATGCGAGTCGTCCGAGCCGAAATAGATGGTCGCTCCAACAGCCGCCGCGCCCATGTCGTAAGCCTGTTCCACCGTGCCGAACAGGATCTGCTCGTAACTGTTCGGATAGGTCAACAATTCGTTGTGATTGATCTTCACGATGAAAGGAATCTTGTGCGCGTACTTGCGCGACATCATCCCCAGCGCGCCAAAGGTGGAGGCGACGGCGTTGCATCCGCCCTCGACGGCGAGACGGACGATGTTTTCGGGGTCGAAGTAATCGGGGTTTTTGGCGAAACTCGCGCCGCCGGAATGTTCGATGCCCTGGTCCACGGGCAGGATGGAAAGATAACCCGTCCCACCGAGGCGGCCGTGGTTGTAGATGCGCGCCAGGCTGGCGAGGACGCGGTTGTTGCGGTCCGATAGTGCGACGACGCGGTCCACAAAATCGGGCCCCGCCAGTTGCAGGCGCTCTTTGGAAATCTTCGGCGACTTGAACCCCAGCAGCGATTCGGCTTTCTCTCCCAAAAGGGATGCAATATTTGTGGTCATGTCATTCTCCTTGCTGAACCATCAACCTATTTCTTCAACAGGGCGGCGATCTCTTCGGGGTGCCTGGCAACTTTCACGCCCGCGGCCTCGAGGGCTTTGATCTTGTCGGCCGCGGTTCCCGCGCCGCCTTCGATGATGGCGCCCGCGTGACCCATGCGCTTGCCGGGAGGGGCGGTCTGGCCGGCGATGAACGCGATCACGGGCTTGGTCATTTTCTTCGAGATGAAATCCGCGGCCTTTTCCTCGTCCGTGCCGCCGATCTCGCCGATCAGCACCACTTTTTCGGTCAGGGGATCGTGCTCGAACATGTCCAACGCGTCAATGAAATTCGTCCCGTTGACCGGGTCGCCGCCGATGCCCACGCAGGTGGACGCGCCGAGTTTGACGTTCATCATGGCGTACAGCACTTCGTAGGTCAGCGTGCCGGAGCGCGAGACGACGCCCACGTCCCCGGGGATGGCGATATTGCCGGGGATGATGCCCACTTTCGATTCGCCGGGCGTCAACAGGCCGGGGCAATTCGGACCGACGAGCCGCACCTTCTTCTGGTCGAGGTAGTTGCGGACGCGCATCATATCCTGGACTGGAATTCCCTCCGTGATGCAGACGATGAGCGGGATGCCCGCGTCGGCGGCCTCGAACATCGCGTCGGGCGCGAACTTCGCGGGGACGAAGATGACGGTGCAGTTCGCGCCGGTGGCGTCGGCCGCGAGTTTAACCGAGTCGAAGACGGGGATTTTTCCTTCCAGCACCCATTCGCCGCCCTTGCCCGGCGTCACGCCGCCGACGATGTTCGTCCCGTAGGCGAACATCTGCCCGGTGTGGAACATGCCTTCATTGCCGGTGA
Organism: Anaerolineales bacterium; assembly: GCA_034411715.1. Classification (GTDB taxonomy): domain Bacteria; phylum Chloroflexota; class Anaerolineae; order Anaerolineales; family Villigracilaceae; genus Denitrolinea. Next base: position 7,558 of record DAOUMJ010000208.1, read on the forward strand.
TGCCCTGCACGATGAGGCGGGTGTTTTTGTCAATGAGTATGCTCATAACGATTTCCTCAAAATAACCGCGGAGACCGCAGAGTTCGCAGAGATTTTATTTCGTTCTCGGCGCTCTCCGCGCACTCCGCGATAGATGCTATTTCTTCGCGGCCTTCACGGCTTTCTTCGCGGCGTCCGCCAATGTTTCGGCGGTGATCATCTTCGCGTTTTCGAGGAGCCTGCGTCCCTCCTCGGCATTGGTGCCGACGAGACGCACCACCATCGGGACTTTGGGCTTGACCTCGTCCATCGCGACGAGAATCCCTTTCGCGACTTCATCGCAACGCGTAATCCCGCCAAAGATGTTGAAGAGGACCGCCTTCACATTCGGGTCGGTGAGGATGATCTTCATGGCCGCGGCCACTTTATCCGAGCCCGCGCCGCCGCCGATATCGAGGAAGTTGGCGGGTTCGCCGCCGAAGAGTTTGATCACGTCCATACTGGTCATGGCAAGCCCCGCGCCGTTGACCATGCAGCCGATATTCCCGTCCAGTTTGATGTAGGACAGGCCGTATTTGCGCGCCTCGGTCTCTTCGGGGGCTTCTTCGTCAATGTCGCGCAGTTCCGCCAGGTCGGGCTGACGAAAGAGGGCGTTGTCGTCAATCAGCATCTTGCCGTCGAGCGCGACCAGTTTTTTGTCCTTGTTGATGATGAGGGGATTGATCTCCGCCAGCGTCGCGTCGTTCTCCGAATAGGCGCGCCACAGGCCGAGCGCGATGGCGGTGAAATCGCGCCAGAGTTCGCGCGGCAGGTCAATGCCTGCGGCGATGTCGCGCGCCTGGTAATCGCGCAGGCCAAGCAGCGGGTCAATGCGGACCCTGACGATCTTTTCCGGCGTCTCGCGCGCCACCTCTTCGATATCCACGCCGCCCGCGGCCGAGGCCATCATTACAGGGCGACGCGCGGCGCGGTCGTTGGTGATGCCGAGGTAGATCTCGGTTTCGATGGACGCGGCCTCGTCCACGAGAACTTTGCGGACGGGCAATCCCTTGAGTTCCATTTTCAGGATTTGCGTGGCGAGTCCTTCGGCCTCGTTGGGGTCCCTGGCGACTTTGATGCCGCCGGCTTTGCCGCGTCCGCCCACCAGCGCCTGGGCTTTAATGACAACGCGGCCGCCGAGTTCCTGGGCGATCTGTCTCGCCGCTTCTGCGGTAGCCGCAACCCGTCCATGAGGGATCGGAATTCCATATTTTGCAAAAATCTGTTTGGATTGATATTCGTGGAGTTTCATGAAGTCTCCCGTGGGATTTGCTTTGAAAGCAGGGGGGATTATACCAGCACAAAAACCAGGTTTTTTGCGAAACCTGGTTTTTCGAATCATCGCATTTCCGGTAGTCTCCCTGTTGAGCGCAGATCGTGGATTTAAACCGCTGAGAACGCAGAGAGCGCAGAGTTTCCCTTTGTTTTCTTGCAATTCTCGGCGGTCTCCGCGAACTCCCCTGGCACTGCCCGCCAGGGCAAGTGTGCGGTTAATCCCTGCCAACTGCTCTTGAGCGGGAGACTATC
>DAOUMJ010000209.1:0-77444 GCA_034411715.1 Anaerolineales bacterium
TTTTAACTTTTTGAAATGTTGAAACCGCCAGAAAATACTCGCAAATAGTGCAGTTTTTGGCTTTTTCAAAAGTAAAGATTTCACCCGTTTGCAGTATATGCCAACCGCGAAGATTTTGCCTCAGTACCGCAAGATTTATCTTGCCCGCGCAGGCGCAAAATGAATTTTGCGGTACGAACCGCGCTATGATATGATTTATCGAAGATTACCATAATCCCAGCGTTTTCCAAAGGCATTTTCTTGAATCGAAACGCATCATATCTTCGTTCCTGCGCTTCCGCGCTTCTGCGGCTTTTCACGCCGGGCAGGGAACCATTATGGACGGCGATCGCATTGGGAATCGTCACGATGATCGGGCTGATTCTGCGGGTGTTGCTGGTCAATAAACCCATTCAATACGACGAGGCCTACACCTTCATCCACTATGCATCGAAACCGCTCGCGACCATTCTGGCAAACTACAGCGCGCCCAACAACCACATCTTTCACACGCTCCTGGTCGCTCTCTTCCATCGCCTGCTCGGCGCCGCCCCGTGGATTTTGCGCCTGCCGGCCTTTCTGGCGGGCGCGCTGTGCGTTCCCGCCGCGTACCTGGCCGGGCGCCGCTTCTTCTCCCGTCCCCAGGCGCTGGCGGCGGCCGCGGCCATCGCCGCAACGCCCGGGCTGATCGAATATGCCGTCAACGGACGCGGCTACACGCTCATCGTTCTCTTCTCCCTCCTGCTGGCGAACTTTGCGGGACTGCTGGCAGGCAAACAGGATAAACCCGCGCTGGCCGCTTATGCGATCACCGCCGCGCTGGGCGCTTATACCATTCCCGTCTTTCTCTACCCCTTCGCCGGGATTTCCCTCTGGCTGGCCGTGACGTACCTTCTGGAAAACGACGCCTGGGCAAACCGGCTGAAACGGCTGGGGCGTTTCCTCGCCGCCTGCGCGCTCGCGGGACTGCTGGCCCTCCTCCTGTATTCCCCGGTCATCTTCTTCGGCACGGGACTGGCCTCCCTCGTCCGCAACGAGATCGTCGAACCCCAGACCTGGCGCGTCTTTTTGGCGAACCTTTCTCCCCGCCTGACGAACACCGCCGTCAGTTGGATGATGGGCGTCTCGCCTGCCTTTCGCCTCCTGCTGCCGGGCGGATTTTTGCTGTCCCTGATCTTTTATCGCAAAGCCTCGAATCAAACGTGGCCGCTGCAGATTTCGCTCGTTCTCGCCAGCGCCGTTCTCATGACATTGCAGCGCGTCGTTCCCCTGCCGCGCATCTGGCTGTTCATGGAAGCCTTCTACATGCTCTTCGCCGCCGCGGGACTGGTGTGGGCGCTGGACTGGCTCTTGCAGAAATTCCTGTCCCTCCGCCTTCGCGAGACGCTGCTCTCGGCCTCTGTCCTGCTTCTGACCCTGGGCGTTCTGGTCAATTCGCTGTTCGGCTTGCGCGTCGCCATCGTTCAGGAGCGCGATCTCCCCGAAGAACACGCCGCGGCTTACATCGCTGAGCATCTCCAGCCCGGCGATACCCTCCTCGCCGTTCCGCCGGTTGACATTCAAACGGCCTATTACCTGGTCATTCAAGGCATCCCCTTCGAGCGTTTCTACCAGCCGGGCCGTCCTGCGCCGGTCCAGAATGTGCTGGTCGTCCTGCGGACGAACTCGAAGAAGGACACCCCGCGGAAAGTACTGGATTTTTACAGATTAGCCCCTGAATTCGACCTGTCCGCGGGCTTGCTGGTGTACGAATACGGACCAGTTCAGGTCTACTCCATTCCGCCGAAGCAACCGCCGGACTAGTGTTAGGCGGGCGTCAATTCAGCCAGCCGCTCGATATCGTAGGTGTAACCATCCTTCACCTCCACCCCGCTTTCGAGATAATTCAACACATACTGGCCGCAGTTGCTCCCGATCTCGTTCTCCTCCACCTCCCCGATGCTGACAAGAACCTCATACCCGGCGTCTGCGAGCGCGCGATTCACAGACTCCGCCGTCTCAGGCCGCAGGGGATCAATGTGCGAAGCCAGGTTGTTTTTCGCGGCGCGGCTGGTCGGGTTGACAGGCGTCAGTTTAACGAGATACCGCGCCGGGTCGAAATGACGCGTCAACACATCCGCTTCGATGGGCGAATTTTCGGCCAGCGCGAAATTCAGCGTGATCTTTCGGTCGCCCGCTTTGTGGAATTTCTCTCCATACGCGGCCATGCGCGCAAAATCCCACTTGCGGACGGGGATCAACTTGTCTCGCAGGGCGGCATCGGTCGTGTGGATCGAATACTGGAATTGAAACTGTCCGCCCGAATACAGCCTATCCTTCATTTCGATGAGCCGCTCGAAGAACGCGTCCGCGCCGAGGGGGGCAATCGTCGAAATGGACGGCATCAGGCCGCTCGTCCGATAGCGACGCGGCAGCGCCTCCAGCGCGTCCAGCACGGCCAGGTTCAGCGAAGGTTCGCCCATGCGCGCAAATTGGATCTTGAATTTCGAGGCGGTCACCGCGCCGTCGGGGAACCACTCGTTCACCATGTAATCTATCTGCATCAAAATTTCTTCCGCCGTCGGCTTGCCGCGATACCCCCCGCCCGCATCGCAAAAGAGGCACTTCACGGGGCAGCCATACAAAGTGGAAACCATTAAAATCCACCGCTCGGCGCGGCTGTATGGCGGCTGGCACGCTTCCACAAATTCGATCAGCCGCCCGCCGCCCATGTCGGCCATATAGACGGTCGCCAGTTCCGAACTTCCCGTTTTTGCAATGATTTTCATTTCGCATCCTCGTAAGGCGAGATACCATCCCGCCCAACCACAGAATAAATTTCCATCGCCGCGCGCAGGCCGTCGCCCGCCGCGATCGCAACCTGCCGAAACCGATCGTTCTTCACGTCGCCGATAAAATACAACCGACCCGATTCGACCAACTCGCTTTCGCGCCGGCGAACCTCCTCCGGGAGAAAATCCAAATTCGGGACCCGCCCGATGGCGAATAAAACGTAATCGGCGTTGACGGTTTCCTTTTCACAAATCACTTTCAGGCAAGGTCGAAGGTCAAAGGTCGAAGGTCGCGCGGCTTTCGACCCTTCGGCTTCGCTCAGGGCAGGCTTTTGACCTTCGAGAGGCTTTATTTGCCGCACGTTGGTTCTGGCGAAGTATTTAATTCGCGGCTCCTGCGCGGCGCGTTCGAATAGCAATGGCAGACATTTTACATTTTCCCCGCGATTGAGAATAGTGACGAAATTCCTCTTTTTCGCAAGGTTGAGGGCGTAATCGAAGGCCGCGTCCCCTGCGCCAATGACGACAATTTGCTTTCCCTCCTCCTTCAATAACGGCCAGACTTCTGTGAACACTCTCTCTTGCGCTTCCGCCGCGATCACGTCGGGCAGGGGTTTGGATTTCGTGCCGCTGGCGATGACTAAATATTGCGTATTACGTATTGCGTAAGGCGTAACGACGGAGAAGCGATCTTCTTTCCAGTCCACTCGCCCAACCTCCTCCCTTTTGACTTCGACCCCGATCCGTTCGATTTGTCGCCGCACCAGCCCGATCAATTTTTCGCCGCGCACGCCATTGGGAAAGCCCGGGTAATTCTCCACCAGGTTCGCGTTCCAGAGCAGGCCGCCGAGTTCGCGCTTTTCGAGCAGGAGAGGTTCCAATCCATAGCGTTTCAATTGGAGCGCGCAGGTCATTCCTGCTGGTCCGCCGCCAATGATGAGAATTTGGGTGGTGTGTGGTGTTGTGGTTTGCATTGTGATTGTGGTTTCTGTTATGTTTATTTGGCTACACAAAAGGCACGAATCTTTCCCACAAGTTCATCGCACAACACTGGAAGCGCAAAGCCGTGTGACAGGTTGAGAAGCGAAGCCCGGTGCGCCTCCTCCGTATATGTCGCAGTGCCATCCGCGCAGAAGAATACCGCGAAGCCGCGCACGAACGCTGAGCGCGCCGTGGTCTCGCAGCACAGATGGGTCATCACGCCGGTCACGACCACCTGATCCGCTCCCCTGCCCCGCAAGAGGTCCTCCAGCGACGTATGGTGAAAAGCGTCGTATTGCGCCTTTGGGATGACGATCCCCCGCGAGGCGTCCAGCGCGGGGACGATTTCGCCGTCCGCCGAACCCGCGCGGATGAGATCGCGCCACCAGCGCGACATCATGCCCGCGTCCGCATCCGTGTTGACATGCCGCGTGAAAATGACGGGACGATGGCGCGACCGAAACGCTTCGATCAAAGTTTGAATATTCGGCAAAATGGCGGGCGCGCTGGGAATGAACGCGTGCGATCCCTCGCGCAGAAAATAGTTTTGCATGTCCAACACGAGCAGGGCCGCGCGTTCGGGGCGAAAGACGATGTCCGCATGGCGGGCGCGAAAGGAAGCGATCGCGTCGAGCATGGCGCGGGATTTTTCGCGAATGGTTTGGGGGGCGAAGTACGGCTCGCGGATCATTGGAGAAACTCAAAAACCAAGTTTTTCGGAGAAACCTGGTTTTTGGGGTTTCTGGCGCAAGATCTTTTGCGTCAATGCGCTCCCCAATACCGCGCAGGCCTCGGCAGGAAGGTAATGAGACGCGCTGGCGTCAAAAAGCAAATTGCACGCGGATGGGAATTCCTCGTCGCCGAGGTGATAGACGAGGAGCAAGTCCATGCAGGGGAGGGTGCGAAAGCGAAAGGCCGCGTCGCCGAAGATTGCGGGTGTTCCCCCGGCAGATTGACAGGCGGAGCGAAACGCATCCAGGTCGAGGAGGAAGGTTTTGGCGAGCAAGTCGCCTGTGTAGCCCTGGAACGCGGACGAGTAGATGCGCCCCTCGGGCAGGTCGGCAAAGGAGACCCATTTTCCGACCGGAGGCGCTCCATCGCTGTGGAGAAAATAGTAGAGAAGCAGCGCCTGCCTGAAAACAGGCAACGCTTCTCCATTGGGCGCATAAGCGCGAAAATCGGGATACGTCAAAACCACGGACGCGCCCAGCAACGCGAGGTGAAATTCTCCCCTGCCCTGCCCCAGTTCGAGGTAGGACGCGTCCGTCTGCTCCGCAAGGAGGGAGGGCGAAATCAAGCCGAGGCGGCCGCGCAGTTCGTCCACGCGGGACTCCAGCGCGGGTTCCGCGTGACCGACCGGCTTGAACGCGAAATACGTCGAAGGTCGGTCAGACATCCACAGCGATGCAGGTGAGCGTTTGCTCCACACCTGGGATGGGCTGGATGGCGGAGGCGGTGATGGCGCCAAGGTTGGAAATGTCGCCAGTCTCGACCGTTGCAACCGCATCATAGGGGCCGAAGGTCATGTGCGCCTCGGTGACTCCCTCCACTTTACGCAGTTGACGGACAACGTCTTTCACTTCGCCCGCGCGGATTTTGATAAGCACATACGCTTTCATGATTACTCCTTATTTGTTTTTATTGTGCAGGAAAACGGACCAATAGACCGCGGCCACCAGCGCCGCGCCGCCGATGATGTTGCCGATGGTGACGGGAATCAGATTGTTTAGAAAGAACGCGCTCCAGGTCAGGCGTTCGAGGCCGCTCACGTTGTCTGCAATGGAGGCGACGAAATGGGGATCGAACATCTGGATAAAAATCGCGTAGGGAACGAAGTACATGTTGGCGATGCTATGCTCGAAGCCCGCCGCCACAAACGCAGTGATGGGAAAAATGATCGCCGCGATCTTATCCATTGTACTGCGCGCGCTGAACGTCATCCAGACTGCCAGGCAGACCAGCGTGTTGCACAGGATTCCCAGCGCCAGCGCCTGCCAGAATTCCAGACTGGTCTTGCCAACCGCGATCTTCATGGCCGCGATCCCGACAGCGTTACCGCCGAAAGTGTATTGTCCGCTGAAGAACATCAATAAGGCCGTGCCGACCGCTCCAACAAAGTTCCCGGCGTAGACGATACCCCAATTCCGCAGGAGCGCGTAGGTGGTCACTTTTTTGCTCGCCCAAGCCATGACGATGAGCGTATTGCCTGTGAACAATTCCGCCCCGCCAACGACGACGAGAATCAGGCCGAGGCAGAAGACCAGCCCCGCGAGGAGACGGGTGAGACCATAAGGAAGGCCGGTGTTGAACACCACCTCCCCATCCGCCGCGCTGACGGACATTCCGCCCGCCGAGACGGTGGTGGCAAAGATGGCGCCCATCGAGATGAACGCGCCGGCCAGGATCGCCAGCGTGAACATGGTGAGGGCGGGCATTTCGGCCTTGCGCACGCCCAAATATTCTGCGCGGGTCGCCATTTCGGCCGGCAACAGCGCGTCAATCCGAATCTCGCTCATAGCGACATCCTCCTGAACTAAACCTTCTCGATAAAACCTTTGGAGCGCGGACTTCAGTCCGCCCAGCCAGCCAGGCAGGCTGGAAGTCTGCACTCCGCTATTCAGACTGCAACCGCGCTTCGTCACGATTCCTCGCCGGCGGACTTGCGCCGTTTTTGCGCGCCCGCGGCGGTCAACGCGCCCGCGGCGACCAGCGCGACAACGACGATCGCGCCGATGACGATCATCCCGCTCCCGCCCGCAACGGGCGCGACGGGAACGGGAGTGGCGCTCGGCTCGGGCGAACTGGTGACAGTCCAAAAGACGAAGGGAGTGGCGGTCGGGATGGGCGTCCTGGTCGAGGTCGGCGCGGGAGTTTGGGTGGCCTTGGGAAAAAAGACAACCAGCGTGTCGCCCGGATAGACAAGGTCGGTGGTCAGACGATTATTGGCCTTCAATTCGGCGATGGTGATCTGATAGGCGATGGCGATGGACCAGAGCGTCTCACCGGGTTGGACGATGTGGCTGATCGAGCCGTCGGGTTTGGGCGTGTTGGGGATGACGGTGACCGGCGTCGGCGCGGCGCCCCCGCCGCCGACGGAGGTGGCGCCGGGGACGGGCGAAGAACCCGCTCCGCCGCTTCCACTGGGGCAGGCGGCGTCCAGAACGTAATATGCGGTTCCGCCGCCGAGGGCCACTCCCGCGCCGACTTCGCACAGTTCGGGAGAAAGCATGGTGTGCTGGTGGAGCGAATCGGCCCAGGTGGGTGAGTTCACCAGATCCCAGCCGCTGGCGTTCGGGCTTCCCGATATGATGTTCTCGGAACGAAACACGGAGGAGTATCCGGCCGCGATGAGACGATCGGAGTAGGAAGAGCCGCCGGGCCCGGTGTGCGTGACTTGCCCGATGGAGGCCATGTAATCGGCTTGCGACTGGGCGGTTCCCATCAAAATGGAACTGATGGCGTAGGCGGGCATGCCGTTCTGGGCGCGGTAACTGTTTACGGCGTCAATCAATTCGTAGGCGGTGGCGAGGAGCGGCCGGGGCGAGGATTCGGCCCGGGCCGGCGCGGCCCGCGCGGGGTCCAGGAAAGAAGCGAGCAGCAGAACCAGAAGCACGAATCGGATTCGTAAAGTCATGCGAAAATTATACTTCGTCCGGCGCAGATTCGGACGACTCGTCCTGATGAGTCGCGCGTCGCAGCCGAAGATGTCCATATCCGTTACCGCAACCTGACGAGGGGATACATTTATCCTGCTTTGGGCTGATAATCCTCTTAACTTTACCGCCAATTTCCCCGCTAATGCTAGAATATATGAAACGGCTCCCTCCCCATTAGAGGTTTTCGATGCGCTCGCGAAACAAACCACAAAGGAGGCTCCATGGAGACCAAAACATTCGAAGCCCCCGCGCTCTACGGCGACCATCACGTGAGCGAGGCGCGGCGCATTTTACTGGAATTACCGGGGGTGAGCGAGGTGTACGCGTCCAGCGCGTTCCAGGTCATTGAAGCGACTTTCGACCCAAAGAAAATCAAGGCAAAGGAAATCGAAGCGCGCCTGCGCGAGACGGGCTATCTGGATGAAATGCCGATGCTGGTCGAGGCGGGCGTGGCTGTCGAACGGAGAGATGGAGATCACGTCTTCCGTCACAGCGCGGTGTATGAGACGGTGAAGAACACGGTTTCGTTCGCGCAGCGCGTGGAATACAGCGGCCGCCCACTCTGGTATTGCCCGGGGATGGGGATGGTGAAGACGGGGGAGGGTGAATAAAACGTGAAGCGTGTTGCGTAGTGCGTATTGCGTACTGCGTAGTGCGTAACGAGGTGAACAATGCCAAAGAAACGCGAAATCAAAGAGTACTCGTCCGATCCCGCCGCGCAGGAGATGTTGATCCGCGCGGAGGAACTGGGAATTGGTACCGCATTTACACGGGCCGATAATATGGTTCCGTGCAATATCGGCGCGGCGGGGATGTGCTGTAAGCAGTGCGGAATGGGTCCCTGCCGCTTGACGAAGAACGGCGAGGTGGGCGTGTGCGGCGCGACGCTGGACACGATCCAGGCGCGCAACCTGACGCGGGCGATCGCGGCGGGCGGCGCGGCGCATTCGGATCACGGGCGCGACATGGCCTTTTTGTTGAAGGCCACCGCGAAAGGCGAGGCGGAGGGATACGCGATCCGCGACGTTGCCAAACTGCGAATCGTGGCGTCGAAGTACGACATCAAAATCGAGGGACGCGCGCCCGAGGAGATCGCCAGCGACCTGGCCGACCTTTACATTTCGCAGTTCGGCCAGCAGAACGGCGAGATCGTCCCTGCGAATCGCGCGCCGAAGAAGAGACAGCAAATATGGCGCGAGCAGAAGATTTGGCCGCGCGGCGTGGATCGCGAAGTGGTGGAGGCCCTCCATCGCACGCACATCGGCGACGACCAGGATCCCCAGCATATTTTGAATCACGCGGTGCGAACCGCGCTGGCGGATGGATGGGGCGGCTCGATGATCGCCACCGACATCTCGGATATTCTGTTCGGCACGCCCGCGCCGATTTTGGGACAGGCGAATCTCGGCGTCATCAAAGACGACATGGTAAACGTGGTCGTCCACGGACACGAGCCGAGCCTGAGCGAGATGATCGTCGCGGCGTCGCAAGACCCGGAGATCATCGAATACGCAAAAGCGGCGGGCGCGAACGGAGTGCAACTTTCGGGAATCTGCTGCACGGCGAATGAAATCCTCATGCGGCAGGGCATCCCCGCCGCTGGCAACTTCCTCCACCAGGAACTCGCCATTTTGACGGGTGCGGTCGAAGCCATGGTCGTGGACGTGCAGTGCATCATGCAGGCGCTGGTTGGGCTGGCGCAAAACTTCCACACCAAGATTATCACCACCTCGCCGAAAGTCCGCATCACGGGGGCGACGCACATCGAGTTCGACGAACACAAAGCCTTGACGATTGCGAAAACGATTTTGAAAACCGCGATTGACAATTTCAAGAACCGCGACAAAACCAAAACGAGAATCCCGCAGATCAAAGAGGACCTGATCCCTGGCTTTTCGCACGAGTACATCAATTACATGCTCGGCGGATCGTACCGCGCCTCGTTCCGTCCGCTCAACGACGCGATCATGACGGGACGAATCCGCGGCGTGGCGGCGATTGTGGGCTGCAACAACCCGCGTCAATCGCAGGATTATTTGCACAACACCGTCGTAAAAGAATTGCTCAAAAAAGACGTGCTGGTCGTTCAGACGGGGTGCGGCGCAATCGCGGCGGGGAAGTTGGGGCTGATGTTGGGCGAAGCCGGCCTGACCGAGGTCGGAAGCGGACTGCGCGAGGTCTGCGAAACCGTCGGCATTCCGCCCGTCCTCCACATGGGTTCGTGCGTGGACAACACGCGCATCCTGACCGTGCTGACGCAGATGGTCGAGGAGGGCGGCCTGGGCGACGACATTGACCAAATCCCTGCGGTCGGCCTTGCGCCCGAATGGATGAGCGAAAAGGCGTTGGCGATCGCGACGTATTGCGTGGCCTCGGGCGCGTACGTCATCTTCGGCGGCTCGTCGCCCATCAGCGGGATGCCCGATCGGGTCAACGACAGCGACGCGGTGGAACGCTACATCTCCGAGGGCTGGGAGAAACTCTACGGCGGCAAGTTGGAGTTCATCCCAGACCCGCAGAAGATGGTCGAAGCGACGCTGGCGCACATTGACAAGAAGCGCGCCGCGCTCGGACTGCCCGAATGGGAAGAGGACAAGTTTGGCCGCAGCGGCGATGCGCGAATGATGGAATTGGAAGCGCTGCCACTCGAAGTCAAGCGCGAAGCGATCTATGGATAGTCAGATAGTCTGATAGTCAAGTAGTCAAATAGTCTGATGGTCGCCACTATCAGACCAGCGACTATGAGACCAGCGACTATAAGACCAGGAGACTAACAATGTCAAGATACATCGCAACCAGAGCAATACGCGGCGCGAACGCGCTGGTTACAGAAGCGGAAGTGATGCTCAACAAGGCGCTGGCGGAAAAAGGCGCGGATACGCCCGTCTCGTTTCCGAACACGGCCTACTACCTTCCCACCATCCTCGGCATGACGGGCAGGAGCGTGGAAAAGATCGGCGATCTCAAGCCTGTGGTGGAACAGGCGCGCGCCATGCTTCATCCGATTCCCGCGAATGCCAAGTGGACACCGTATCTTGGAGAAACGCTCGATTCAGGAATGGCGACCCTGCTGGCAGCCGAGACCATCGAGGCGGTTCGATTCATTTACGGACTTCAACCCGAACCCATGCCTGGATTCAAACTCGCGGGCGGGACTTCGTTCACGAGTCCCGATAACGGAAAAGAGGCCGCACTTGACGGACACCTCAACGGGCCGATTGACGACATTCAACTCCGCTCGTGGGGCATCCAACTCGTGGATGGCCGCATGCCTGGCTTCGCGGCGATTGTCGGCTGCGCGAAATCCAACGAGGTGGCGGTCAAGATCGTGCGCGAACTGCAGCGCCGCAACATCCTGACCTTCCTCTCTGGCAACGTCAACGGACGCTCCATCATCCACCAGTTGCAGGAAGAAGGCGTGGAACTCGGCTACGACACGTACACCGTCCCGTTCGGGACGGACACGATCAGCGCAATCTACGCTTTGGGATTCGCCACCCGCTCCGCCCTGACCTTCGGCGGGCTCAAGCCGGGACAGTCGCGCGAAATCCTGCTCTACAACAAAGACCGCGTGTTTGCGTTCGTGCTTGCATTGGGAGAAGTGGACGACCTGAAATACGCGGCCGCGGCGGGCGCGATCAACTTCGGCTTCCCCGTCATCGCGGACACGGTCATCCCCGAAATTTTGCCGACGGGTGTGACGACCTACGAGCATGTTGTGTCCATGCCGTTCAACACGATTGAAGGCAAAGACGATTTGGAAAAAGCCGAGCGACTCGTCCAGAAATGTATCGAGGTGCGCGGCGTGAAGGTCAAGGTCTCGAACGTGGACGTCCCCGTCCCGTACGGTTCGGCCTTCGAGGGCGAAGTCGTCCGCAAGGCCGATCTGCGCGTGGAATTCGGCGGCAAATATTCGCGCTGCTTCGAATACCTGAGCATGGCAAAACTGGAAGAAGTGACCGACGGCAAGATCGAGGTCATCGGCAAAGGCTTCGAGGAAGTCGCCGCGCAAGGCTCGATGGACATGGGCATCATCATCAAAGTGGCGGGGCGGCAAATGCAACAGGACTTCGAGCCGGTGTTGGAGCGGCAAGTCCACTACTTCGTCAACGGCGCGAGTGGAATTCAACACGTCGGCCAGCGCGACATCGCCTGGATCCGCGTCTCGAACGCCGCGGCCGACAAGGGCTTCAATCTCGAACACTTCGGCAAGATCCTGCACGCGCGCTTCCACGAGGACTTCGGCGCCATCGTGGACAAGGTGCAAGTGACCATCGTCACCGAGCCCGCGCTCCACGCCGAATGGCTGGAGAAGGCGCGCGCCGCCTACGACTTCCGCAACAAACGTCTCGCCGACCTGACCGACGACAAAGTGGAAGAGTTCTACTCCTGCACATTATGCCAATCTTTTGCGCCGAATCATGTTTGCGTGGTCTCGCCCGAACGACTCGGTTTGTGCGGCGCGTACAACTGGCTGGACTGCAAAGCCTCGTTCAGCATCAACCCGACGGGTCCTAACCAGCCGATCAAACTCGGCAAATTACTGGATGATCGCAAAGGCTACTGGCAAGGCACAAACGACTACGCCCAGATCGGTTCGCATGGCGTGGTACAGGAAGTCTCGATGTATTCCATCATGGAGAATCCGATGACGGCCTGCCTGACCGAAGACGCCGAGGTTTTGATAGATGGGCGATTGACAAAGATCGGCGATTTCGTCAACGCGTATCGCGATCAAACCGAAACGGACTCCGAAGTCTCCAGACTTCGGAACATCCAACGACTGGAGTCGTTGGACTCCGAATTCAAGTTGGACTCCGAATTCAAGTTGCATACGTTGAACGAAGGCGGCAGGCTGGCGCAAAGCAAACTGCTGGGCGTCCACAAGAATCCCGCGCCCGAAGAGTTGATCCGCCTCGAAACCAAATCGGGATTGGAACTGATCCTGACGCCCAATCACGAAGTCGCGGTGGACCGCTGGGGGCAGAACGGCCACGGTCCCTGGGCGCGCGCCGACGCGCTGCGCGCGGGCGACCGTCTCTACGCCCTCAAGCATCTGCGCCTCGAAGGAAAGATTCCGCTGACGATTGACCTCCTGCCCGACGATTGCCGCGTAGCGGACGAATCATTGTTGAACGAAATCCGCGAATCCATGCTGGCGCGTTATGGCTCGCTCGCGGCGGCATATCGAACGTTGGGATTGGAGCAACCCAGCCCGCGCGTAACTTCCATGACAATGAAAGACCTGCGCCATATCGTTGAACAGTTAGGAAATTCCTGGGACGAGTTCAAGCGCAACATCACCACCGTCGCGCCGAGCAGCGGGCAACCGCGCATGAGACTGCCCGAGATTACTCCCGACTTGCTGTATCTATTGGGTCTGATCGCCTCAGACGGCTCCCTGGGTTGGAAAGGCCGCGACGAGTGCCGCGTCAACTTCACCAACGCCGAAGCGGGATTGCTGGAAGCCTTCGCCGAAATTTACGCGAGTCACTTCCCCGAAGCCGCGCTCGGAAAACGCGCCAAGCGCAGCATCGGCAACATTGACGGCCGGCCGATCGTTCCCACACAGGACAGTTTCGATCTCTATGGCAACAACTTCCTCCTGGGATTGATGGCTGAAAGTCTCGGCGTGCGGATGCGCGGCGAGCAGGCATGGGATCTGGCGCGCCTGGTTTCCCTGCCCGAAGAACACATCGCCGCGTTCCTGTCAGGCGTTCTCGACGGCGACGGTTCCGTGCGGCTGCGCGCAGGAACGTGGACAACCGCGGAGTGTTATCTCAGCCACCAGGATAAACAGGCCGCGCATCACCTGCATACGTTGTTGAAGCGCTTGGGCGTCGTCAGCGCGCTGCGAAAAGATCGTTCGGTCTATCGTGTGGAAATGCACGGCGCGAACCTGCGCCGCTTCGCCGAAATGTCCCGCTCGCGCCATCCGCAAAAACGCGCGACGCTGGAGCAAATCGCCGCCCTGCCCAAAAACGGACTCGACAAGGGACAGGATCAAGTCCTGCCCTACAAGGCTGGCAAGGCGCTGGCGGAATTGCAGGAAAGCCACGCCGTCCTCAGCCCGTCCACGCTGTTCTATTACAAGACGGGACGCTCGCGCCCTGTGGCGGATAACCTCCGCCTGGTGATCGAGGAAGCCCCCGAGACCTCCGCCGCGCTCGCGCCCCTGCTGGAAACCGATTTCTTCCTCGATACGATCGCTCGCGTTGAAACCGTGAAAAACGACGGCAAGTACGATTACGTTTACAACGCCAGCCTGCTCGACATCAACAGTTACATCGCCAACGGCATTCACGTCAAGAACTGTGGCTGCTTCGAATGCATCGTCATGCTCATCCCCGAAGCCAATGGCGTGATGGTCGTCAGCCGCGAGGATACGGCCATGACTCCCGCAGGCATGACCTTCTCGACCCTCGCGGGCATCGCGGGCGGCGGACTCCAAACCCCGGGCGTGATGGGCGTCGGCAAGTTCTACCTGATCAGCCCCAAGTTCATCTCATCCGACGGCGGCTTCAAGCGCGTGGTGTGGATGTCGTCGGTGCTGAAACAGTCCATGGCCGATGAGTTCAAGGCCGTCTGCGAACGCGAAGGCGACCCCGACTTTATGGAGAGAATCGCGGACGCCAGCACCGCTACCACCGTGGATGAACTGCTCGCCTTCCTCGAGGCGCACAATCATCCGGCGATGGCGATGGAGCCGATGTTCTAGGTAGACCCGTAGACAGGTACACAGGTAACATATTCGGCCTGTGTACCTGTTTCGTATGCGCAAAACGATACACCATGAACACCAAATTCCTTTTCGCAAGCGACCTGATAAGGAAATCCCTGCTGATAAAAATTCTGGCAGTTGCTCTGCTTGTTTTGTTGTTATGCAAACTGCCGGGGGAAATTCTTTTTTGGGTGTTATGCGCGGAACAGGATCGTGACATACCGCCCAATACCGAGGTAATCGTCTCCGCCTGTAAACGTCCAATTGCGATTGGAGTACCTGGCGGTGATGCATTGTTTGTACGTGAGGAAAGCAGTAGCAAGATATACCTTCTTGATTTGCGCACCAAGGAAAAAAGAAAAGTCCCTAATGATCCGCTATTGGAGAACAAAGGCATATTTCTCAGTTCCGAACTAGTTTGGTTGGAAGGCAGCCTAGTGTCACCAGGCGAACCAGGATATAGGCCGCACTACATTCTAGATTTGACTAACGGTCAGCGATATGAATTGCTCGATTTGGATTTGCTTCCACGTCTCGAAGGCGGCAAGTTTGATTCCAAAAACTATGTCTACATCCAGTCTGCGGAGCGGGTTTTCCTTCATCACACGGAAAACACCTTAATCGCCTTATCATCGGATTTTCGCACCAACCAAAGTGAAAGACTTATATTTTCTGGCTATTCTATTGCTACTGAGAACGGCAAAGGGCTCGAGGAACTCCTGGAAGCCCTAGGAATTAATTACGAGATTGTAGATCTGTCCACAACACGCTACGCCGACATTCCTTCGCCAACCGGTAGATATGTCGTTCGAAATGATGGCATTTACCTTTCCAGCACCAATACCTCGGTTGTGACTCGTGAGTATACAGGTGGCGTTTTCATGGGCGGTTATTTTAAGGGTTGGTATTATGATGAAAGCGCTGTGGTTGTTCAGGAAAATCCAAACTATTTAATTGTCATCAGTTTCGGCTCTTCTTTCGTTCCTGTCCCACGTCCGATTCTCAAACTTCATCTGCCTATATCGCCCATTGCCGATTAGCAAGTAACCCTACAGACTCTTTGCGAATGGATGCGAGTATCACATGGGCCGCTTCGGCGCAGAAAAGCAACAAGCCAAACGACTTGGAGGATGAAATGGAAACACGTCGCACTGGTTTCAAACGGACAGTTGTTATCTTTGTCTTTGCCGTGTTTATTCTATTTTTATTCATGATTCCACCAGTGTTTGCCCAAGGAGAAAACCCATCAACACCCACTCCTTACGGTACTATGCCACCCTTCCCTGACACTACTCCGGAACCCTTCTTTATGCCAGAAATTCCACAAGAAAGCCCTATTCAATCACTAAACCAGATGGAATCTACTGCTCCATTAGGTGGAGATTGGGCCGCGCAAGTCAACATTTCAGACACAGCAGACGAATCCACCAATCCCAAAATAGCAACGGACAACAACGGAATTTTGCATTTTGTTTGGAGAGAAACTGTCGGCGGAAAGCAGGAAATCTTTTACAGCCGAATTACCGGTCTCGCCCAATCCATGCCAGTCAACGTTTCCAACAGCCCATCCTTCAACTCAGATTCTCCACAAATTGTGGCTGACAGCATTGGAACAGCACACATTGTCTGGCAGGAGGAGGATAACGACCACGCTGATGATTTCGAGACGCTCTATAGTCGATGCGATGAATCTGGTTGCACACCCCCAATGATATTGTCAGACGGTAATGTTTGTAGTTCGTACAGCGGTGATTGGAAGGCTGTTACTCCCACAATAGGGATTAACACAGATAACAATTTAATAGTCGCATGGATATCATACGAACCAAACCCGAAGAATTACTTGATGTATAGCATCTGGCCAGCATCAAGTTCGCCTCCCACAAATCGAACGGGATGTCATCCTTATGCTGGATTAATTGGTTTGCCGTTGGTAGCAGGAGATTCGAACGGAAATTTCCATTTGGTTATGCTGGATTATAGTTTTAACGTGTATTACAGTAGCAGTAGTAGCGGAAGTTGGACGTCTATTCAAAACATAGGAACGGGATATTACCCGGTAATCTTCATTGATGAAAATAACAAGATTCATACGGCTTGGTCAGACTACAACAGTATTACTCCACTCTATCGAAGCAGGGAGGGAGCGTCTTGGTCATCGCCAGAGACTGCAATCAGCAATGCACAATGCTATCAGACTAGCCTTGCAACTGACCAGGACAATCTGCCTCGACTGGTCTGTGCTGGATATGGAACTATCTATGAAACCTCCCGCCAGCCTACTGGATGGACAGAGGCGACGAACGTTATAGGTGACGAAGCAACACCGAGCCAGCCTAATCTTGCGAAGGATATTAACGGTAATTTACATTTAGTGTGGAGCGATGTTCGCACAGGAAACAGGGAGACATTTTATTCACCTACCTACAACTGCGAAGGCATTGAACCTGCGACAACAGCTGGGCAAGCGGTTTTGGATGTTTTGGAAAGTGATTTGAGAAACAGACCATTCCTAAACTACTGCAAAAACCTGGTTGAGGAAATAATCTTAGTCCCCGCTCCCGGTGGACAGGATGATCCTAAGGAGGCTTTTAAACAGTGGGCAGACCTCGCTAGTTCCGCCGCCCACGAAGTTGCTTTTACAGTCATGTTTTGGGACAGGGGCAGCCCTGGAGAGATTGTACTTCAAGGAATAAGGAGCCTTTATGATAAGGTAATAAATCCATCGACTACCATTGGGTATCCACACGGCATGACAGTGCGCATCTTGTTGGGCGTGAAAGTAAATGCAATTGCTCCCCCTTGGCCGGACCAAAGGGATTCTGTTTTACGCGAATTGCAAAACCAAGATATTCCAATTTATAAGACCTTACCTGATGGGCGTGTTTGGAAAATCCAAGTGGGTGTATACCGAGAAGGCCTTCAATGGAGTAAATCGCCGGGAGCCTATAGTCACGTCAAATTAATGGTCGTAGACAGTAATAAAATGATTGTTTCTGGCTATCATCCTCAATATGCATTTCAGACCGCTGAAAATGGAGAGGCCGATTACCATGATTTGGGAATAAAAGTCGCCGGCCCTATTGCTGCAAACGGGATGGCAGTTTTCGACTCTTTATGGGCTGATAGCGAGATTAAATGTACCGAAGAAGGTGCTTGGATAATTGACAATGATCTCTCTTTAGATCTATGCGGCGAACCTGGGCTTGGGGAGAATCCAACACATTGGTTCTTTGTTCCAACTGGAGATGACATTGCCCTACCGCTATATCGCGACCTTACTCAAAAAGTAGCGGACATGGCTGTGGAGCAAGCGATTAAGTCTGCAAATACTCAAGTCTATGTTATCCAGAACCGCGTTGGGGTATCTGGAAATTTTCCTGTTTTATCTTACGGAGAAGATGGGTGGCTGAATTATGCGAACGCACTTCTTAAAGAAGCATTGGAGAATACGGAAGTTCGCATCCTCTTTTCCAGAGACACAGCCAATTTTTACTATAACCTTCCTTCCATGTTAAATTTCATGGATAAATATTATCAAGAGGGAGGACAGGAAGAGGAATGGAATATCTTTAGATTTTATCACCCGGAGGGATATAACCTCTTTACCCAGATTGGACTACACGCCAAAACTTTCATGATCGACGGAGAATTTCTTGTCATTGGGAGCCAGAATTTCGATCACTCTGCATTTGGTAGTTCTCGCGATGATTTAGATTTGGTAGAGTATAGCCTGGGAATAGAAGACAGTACTACTATCATAAATATAAAGCAAGATTATTATTCAGATGCCCTGTGGAATTCATCTATTGGTCCGGAGGTAATCAGCCCGGAAGATTCTTTCAAAGCAAGCGTTGAACAGGCCAGCCCCGGGGCAATTATTTTTATGAAGCCGGGATACTATGAGATTTCCAGTCCAGTAACGATTCCCGAAGGAGTTACAGTCGTTGGCTTGGATGCGGTCATCAGGCCATCAGTTTATTTCGTTGGACAAACAGAGACGTTCAAGCTGGCTGCGCCCAATTTTGCTTCCACTCCTGCTCCACTATTGCACATTACTGGCAGTAACGTGACATTGATTGGGTTGACTCTTCAGAACAGTTCTGGTTATGCTATTGAAATTGGAGATGGAAGTACAGCAATTGAGAACGTTTATTTGTCTCGATTGGTTTTTGAAAACAACGCATTGGGCGGCGTTCATGTTCAAGGCCCCGCCGATGGCGGCCTTGCCGACTACACAATTGAAAATAACACCTTTGTGGGCGGCGGTTCCGGGGTGACAATCACAGCCAGTGCAACTGCAACTGGGATCATCCGTAATAACATCTTTGCCGGGCAAAGCCTCGCGCCAGTACAGATAACCTCTGAGAATGATGGAAATGTCGAGTATAATTATAACCTGTTTTACGCTTGCGCGAGCGGCGGTTGCGCGGACAATTGGCACATTGGAAACCTGGGAGTTGGTTCGAACGCACATGACAACCTCTTTGACCTAAATCCGCTGTTCGCCAATCCCGCATTTGGAGATTACCATCTCTCTTCTGCCTCGCCCGCGATAGATATTGGCGATCCGGACATTTTGAACGATCTGGTCTACGATGGGAATGGCGACGGTTTGCCGCGCATTGACATGGGAGCATTCGAATACTTGGGAGAATCTGGCGGGCCTACGCCAACTGTGGCTCCTTCGCCTACACTAACGGCAACTCCGACGCTTACATGGACACCCATATTTACCTTCACACCAACATTGACCCGGACGCCTACCTCTACTTTCACACCGACGCCAAGCCCAACACCGACCTTGACTCGAACATCTACAGCAACTTTCACGCCAACAGTGAGCCTAACACCGACTTTCACACTGACATCGAGCCCAACACCGACCAAAACCTCGCCCCCTACAAGTTCGCCGACACAAACTGGCCTATATCAATTCACTGGGTTTTTCCCGCCGGTTGATAACCAGCCGATTCTAAATGAATTGAAAGCCGGAAGCGCCGTACCGATCAAGTTCAGTTTGGGCGGCTATCAGGGCATGAATATCTTGGCCGAGGGTTATCCAGTCTCTGGCATAGTAACTTGCGGTTTCTCCATCGTGGACGCCATTGAGCAGACGGTCACTGCGGAATCAAGTAGTCTCTCTTACGATGCCTCGTACAACCAATATATCTACGTCTGGAAAACCAATAGCGCTTGGTCTGGCGCCTGCCGAACGTTCGTAATGAAACTGCTTGACGGCTCCTACCATCGAGCAGACTTCAAATTCAGAAAGTAGCTCGGATGCGAGAGATGATTCTAGTGGATGCGCCAGTCCTTATTCGCGACCTCATGACTATCGGTGTACCAACTTGCAAGACCACTACTCCGGTTGTTGACATCGCGCGTTTTCTGATAGACAATAACGTGGAAGAAATGGTCGTTCTGGGAAGCGAGGGCGAAGGCGTGGGAGTGGTCGGCTACGAGGAATTGGTCACGGCCTATCATCGTGAGAACGCCCGCGAGTTGACCGCCGAGGACGTGATGCGCGAAGGCGTGACCGAGTTACCCTCCGACATCCCGCTCACCGTCGCCGCGCAGATGATGAAAGACAAAGGCGTCCGCGTCGCGTACATGAACCATAATTCGGCAGGCATCATCTATCCCGCCGCGATGATCTCGTACCGCCACATTGTCCGTCATTTGGCCGCGAAAGACGAGAGCGAACTGAAAGACTTGGGTCTCGCGGCGGAACGCAAATCACCTGTCGAAGTGTTTGTCGCGCGAAGAGACCAAGCGCGCAAAGAAGCGAAGATTACATAGCAGTACCGCAAGATTTATCTTGCCTGCTGGTGGGCAACATGAATGTTGCGGTACTACAAACTGCACAACCTGAAACCTGACACCTGAAACCTGACACCGAAACACCACACTCACTGGAGGAACAATGCCAATCGAAATCCCAAAGGATAAGTGGCCTGGAAGCGTCCGCACCGTGACCATCGGCGCGACAGCCGCGGAGGGCGGGACGCGCGCCAAGTCCGTCACTGTCGGCGGCGAGACCACCCTGCCATACATGCACTTCGAAGCGCCCATGCCGAACAAACCCGTGATCGCCATCGAGATCAAGTCGCGCAAACCCGATGATTGGTCGCCGTTGTTGGCCGAGGCCTGGGGCGAGGCGATGTCCGACCCCGCTCAATGGGCGAAAAAAGCCGAAGAAGCAGGCGCCGACCTCCTCGTCCTGGCGTTGACGCTGGCCGATTCGCCCGACGACGCGGTGAAGGCCGTCAAGTCGGTCCTCGCCGCGACGGGACACCCGCTCGTCGTCTGGGGACCCGGTCAGGCCGAGAAAGACAACGAACTGCTCGTTCCTGTGTCCGAAGCGACGAAGGGCGAGCGGATCGTCCTCGGCATTTGCGAAGACAAAAACTACCGCACCATCGTTGCGACCGCCATGGCGAACGGACATCTCGTGCAGGCGCGCACGCCGATGGACGTGAACCTGTCGAAGCAGTTGAACATCCTCATCAGCGACATGGGCATGCCGAAGGATCGCATCATCATGGACCCGACGACGGGAGCATTGGGTTACGGGATTGAGTACGGCTACTCGGTGATGGAACGCCTGCGCCTCGCCGCGTTGCAAGGCGACGCGATGACGCAATCGCCGATGCTGGTCACGCCTGGATTCGAAGCGTGGAAAACAAAAGAGGCGAAAGTCGGCGAGGGCGTCCCCGAAACCTGGGGCGATTGGAAGGGGCGCTCGATCAATTGGGAAACCCTCACCGCCCTCGCGCTGGTCGAATCGGGCGCGGATATTCTCGTGTTGCGGTATCCCGAGTCGGTCGCGCGAGTGAAGAACGCGATTGAAGAGTTGGTGGTGGCGTGAACGTACACAGGTAGACACGTACACACGTAAACATGCGGAACGGAACACGAAACACGCAACACGCACCACATAACTATGTAACCACGTAACTAAGGAGTCCCCATGGCGCTCTCTGGAATTCAAATCTACAAACTCTTGCCTCAGACGAACTGTAAAGAGTGTGGTTTCCCAACTTGTTTGGCCTTCGCGATGAAACTCGCCGCCAAGCAGGTCGAACTCGGCGCGTGTCCCTACGTCACCGATGAATCGAAAAAGCAACTGGCTGAATCGTCCGCGCCGCCCATCCGCCTCGTGGCGCTCAAGGCTGGCACGGAAGTCAAAGCGGGCAACGAGGTCTGCCTCTTCCGCCACGAAAAAACTTTTTACAACAAGCCTGGCCTGTTCATCCGCGTCAACGCCAGCGACCCCGACCTCGCGAAAAAAGTCGCGCAGGCCGACGCGTACAAGGTCAACTACGTGGGCATGGACTTCACGATTGACGGCTTCGCGGTCGGTGGGGATTCGGACCTGGGCGCGGCGGTCAAGACGATTCGCGGCGTGACGAAGCGACCGCTCATCCTCATCGGCGACGCGGCCTCGCTTCAATCTGGACTTTCGGCCTGCGGAGGCGAGACCCCATTGCTCTACGCGGCTGACGCGTCCAACGCCGACGCGCTCGCGGACCTCGCCAAGGGCAAAGCCGCCCTCGTCGTCAAAGCCGATTCGCTCGACGCGCTTGCCGACTTGACTCAGAAAGTCCAGGCGAAGGGCGTGGAAGATATCGTTCTCGATCCGTCCGCCTCCACGCTTGGCGCGTCCTTGGCTGTCAACACGCAACTGCGCCGACTCGCCCTGAAAAATTTCCGTCCATTGGGCTATCCCATCATCGCCTTCCCCTGCGACGCGAAAGACGAGGGCATCGCGGCCGCGCAAGCCATCGCCAAGTATGCGGGCTTCATCGTGTTGAGCGAGTTCAAACCCGAACTGCTCTACCCGCTGCTCGTCCTGCGCGAGAACATCTACACCGACCCGCAGAAACCGATTCAAGTCCAACCTGGCATCTACGAGATCAACCAGCCCAAACCCGAAAGCCCCGTGCTGGTCACCACGAACTTCAGCATCACCTACTTCTCGGTTGCCAACGAGGTCGAAGGCTCAGGCCTTCCCGCCTGGCTGGTCGTGACCGACGCGGAAGGTATGTCCGTGCTGACCGCGTGGGCGGCGGGAAAATTCGACGCGGAGAGAATCGCCAAGGCCATCAAAGGCTTCGACGTGGCGAGCAAAGTCAGCAAGAAGCGCGTCGTCCTGCCTGGACACGTCGCCGTGCTTTCGGGCGAACTCGAAGCGGAACTGCCCGACTGGGAGATTCGCGTCGGCCCGCGCGAGGCGGTGGATTTGCCCGCGTTTATGAAGCAGGCGCTGAATTAGGTAGACAGGTAAACAGGTCGCGCGCTCCACGTGTGTACTTGTGTACGTGTTTACCTGTGTACCCCCCCATGAACCACACCCTCACCTTCACTCACGAAGACAAGCAAGCCAGCGTCACCGTTCCCACCAACACGCTGCTGGCTGACGCGGCGCGTCTCGCGGGGATTGATATCGGCCAGCCATGCGGCGGGCAGGGACGCTGCGGCCGCTGCGCGGTGCAGGTGACGGAGGGCGAAGTTCGACGCAGAAGCACACTCCGCCTCTCCGTGTCGGACGTGAATGAGGGTTACGCGTTGGCTTGTCAAACCGTTGCTGAAGGCAACGCCGCGATCTTCGTCCCGCCGCAGGAAAAGATCGAACGGCGACTCACGACCGATCGCGTCGTCGCGGAAGTCACCGTCCCTGCGGATTACGATTACGACGCGTTCCAGACCGTCCGCCGTGTGCATCTGCAACTCAGCCCTCCCAGCATGGATGACCAGACCGACGACTGGGCGAGATTGCAAATCGCGTTTCGATTGCAGCATGGGATGGAGAGTGTTGCGTGTTCCGTTGGCTTGCTGCGAAAGATCGGCGCCGTCCTCCGCGAAGGCGATTGGAACGTCACCGCCGTCATCGAAACTCCGCGACTAGCCGACCACGCGACTATTCGACTATTAGACTTACAACCGGGCCGCGTGGACGAATACTCCCCCCTCTGGGGCGCGGCGATTGACATCGGCACAACGACGGTCACGCTCTGGCTGGTGGATCTGGTGACGGGACAAGTCCGCGCGCAGGCCGCCGAATACAACGGCCAGATCGCGCGCGGCGAGGACGTGATCTCGCGCATCATCTACGCCAGCAAGGACGGCGGCGGGGACGAGATGCGCCAGCGCGTGCTGGATACGATCAACGGCCTGCTCGAAGCCGCCTGCAAGCGCGTGAAGTCCCCCGAGGGAAAAGTGACGCCCGACCAGGTTGTGAAAGCGACCATCTCTGGCAATAGCACGATGATGCACCTTCTGCTTGGAATCCCCGCCGCGCCGATTCGACTCTCGCCGTTTATCACGACGGTCAATCATCCGCCCGCGATGACCGCGCGCGAAGTGGGCTTGCACGCGCACCCCGAAGCGGCGGTGGATTGCCTGCCCGGCGTCGCGAGTTACGTCGGCGCGGATATTACGGCGGGCGCGCTGTCGTCCGGACTCGACGACGCGGAAAACGTGACGCTGTTCCTCGATGTCGGCACGAACGGCGAAACGGTGCTGGGCAACCGCGATTGGCTGGTGACGTGCGCGTGTTCGGCGGGTCCTGCCTTCGAGGGCGCGGGGGTGGTGGACGGGATGCGCGCAACGCAAGGCGCCATCGAAGAGGTGTGGATCAACAGCGAAACGCTCGAGCCGACGTACCGCGTCATCGGCGGAGGCAAGCCGAAGGGAATTTGCGGAAGCGGGCTGATCTCCCTCTTGTCGGAGGCGTTCATCACGGGAGTCCTCGACAAGGGAGGCAACGTCAATTTGGCCGCGCCCAGCCCGAGGGTCCGGGAAGGAGCGCACGGCGGGGAGTACGTCGTCGCCTGGGGAGCGGAGACCGAGTCGGGCGAGGATATTGTCCTGACGCGCGTCGACATTGACAATCTCCTGCGCGCCAAGGCCGCGATCTACGCGGGCTTTACCGTCCTTGCCGAGAATGTCGGCATCCCGCTCGAAAGCGTGGAGCGCGTGCTGGTGGGCGGGTCGTTCGGAAAATACATCAACGTCGAGAAGGCCGTGCAGATCGGGCTTTTACCAGATCTCGAATGGAAGCGCTTCGAGTTTCTCGGCAATACGTCGGTGAAGGGCGCGTATCTCGCGCTGCTCGATTGGAGGAAGCGCGAGCGCATCACTGAGATCGCGAAGCGAATGACTTATATCGAACTTTCCGCGGACAACACATTCTACGAGGCGTTCACGTCCGCGTTGTTTTTGCCGCACACGGATTTGAGCAAGTTTCCGAGTGTGGCGGAGGCTCTTGAACGTAAACAGGTAGACACGTAAACAGGTACACAGGTGACGTGTGTACGTGTGTACCTGTGTACTTGTGTACTCGAAAGGAGAGACCATGCTGCCAGACCAAATCAAAACATTCCGCGAAATGGTCACGTTGAAAGACGGCGTTCACGTCCTGTTGAGACCGATGGTAAAAGAGGATCGCCCGCACCTGGATGAACTCTACCTGTCCGCGGCGGATGAGGATGCGCGTTACCTGCGCGATAACGTCAAAGACCCGTCAGTTCTGCAGAAGTGGTGCGACACGCTGAATTACGACAACATCCTCCCCATGCTGGCGATGGTCAAGGATCGCGCCGTCGGAAGCGGCACGCTTCACTTTCTCAAAGGACCGAAACGCCATATCGGCGAGATTCGAATTTTCCTGACGCGCGAGTTTCGCAAGCGCGGGCTTGGCACGAAGATCATCCGCATGCTGGTGGATTTCGCGCGCCGGCAGGGACTCTCGCTCCTGCTGGCGGAGGTCACAGCCGACCAGCCGAAAGTGATCCACGCCTTCGAGCAAATTGGTTTCAAAGCCCGCTGCACGCTCGAAGATTACTTCATGTTCCCCGACGGCGATTGCTCGGATGTGGTTGTGATGACCATGGAGCTGAAGCCGCGCGGGGAGGAGTTCTGAGGAGGTAAACACGTAGACAGGTACACAGGTAAACACGTATACACGTGACCTGTCTACCTGTGTACTTGTGTACTTGTATACCAACCAACTGGAGGCACAAATGCTGATCATAGGCGAAAACATTCATATCATCTCCGAGAAAGTCAAGGAGGCGTTGGCTAATCGCGACCGCGAGTTCTTCATGGATTTGGCCGTCAAGCAGGTGGAGGCGGGGGCGAAGGCGATTGACATCAACCTCGGGCCGCGCAAGAAGGATTGGGCGGAGGTCTTCCCGTGGATCGTCGAGACGATCGAGACCGTGGTGGATGTGCCGCTCTCGATTGACACGACCAACGTGGACGGGATGGAAGCCGCGCTCAAAACCATCAAGAAGGCGCAGCCGATCCTGAATTCGACATCGGCGGAACCCGAACGATTGGAAAAAGTCCCGCTGCTGGCAAAGAAATACAACGCCAAGATCATCGCGCTGACGATGGGGACGAGCGGCATC
This sequence comes from Anaerolineales bacterium, assembly GCA_034411715.1. Classification (GTDB taxonomy): domain Bacteria; phylum Chloroflexota; class Anaerolineae; order Anaerolineales; family Villigracilaceae; genus Denitrolinea. The sequence continues at coordinate 25,526 of DAOUMJ010000209.1, forward strand.
CCCGTCGAGGCCGACGCGCGCGTCAATATCGCGGTCGAGACGTTGATTCCGCGACTCATGGAGATCGGCTTCAACATGGACGATCTCATCATTGACCCGCTGGTGCTGACCGTTTCAGGCTGCCAGCAATACTGCCCGCACTTGATCGAAACCGTGCGGATGTTGCAATACGCCTGGGATCCGGCGCCGAAGATCTCGGTCGGGTTGAGCAACGTGTCGAACGCCGTCCCGAACGAGAACCGTCCGCTCATCAACCGCGTCTACCTCGCCATGCTGATGGGCGTCGGCCTGCAGACGATGATCGCCAATCCGTTCGACGAAAAGCAGAACGACGTCATCCGCTGGATCGAAACGAAGGACGCCTCGTCCCCGCTGGCGCGGCTGTATAACAAGATCGCCGAACGCACCGCCAACAGCGAAGAACCGCAGATGGAAGACTTCGATTTGTCCGATCCCGAACAGTCCGCCATCTGGAAGACGACGCAGATTCTGTTGAACAAAGTCATTTATGCGGATGCGTATCTGGCGAACTGAGCCGCGCCCCACCAGATGGATAATTGACCGCTTGCATAAGTCAGCCGACGTTAGAGAACGTCTCTTACGCAGGGCGTATTGTGCGCTCTCCCCTGGCACCGCCCGCCAGGGCAGGTGTAGCGCACTTCTGCAAGAGGTCTAATGAAAGGATTTCGCGTAAAAAGCGGAATGATGTCAGCAGAATAGAGACAAACGACACTGGCGAGATGCGGGCAAAAGTCTACAATTAAGATAAGGATACTTTATGTCTAACGCCGCACCCTTTCCCGCTCGTCGAAAGCCCGCCGTAACGCTGGTGGTCGGTGGCGGCATCGGGGGAATGCGCGCCGCGCTCGATTTGGCGGACGCGGGCTTGAAGGTCTGCCTGGTCGAGCAGACGCCCTACCTCGGCGGCCGCGTCGCGCAATTGGGATTCATGTTTCCCCAACACGACTGCGTCCTCTGCCGCGGCACACCCGACCACGGATACGGCTGTACGCGTCCCTCGATCTCGCCCGCCTACATCCAGCACAACCAGCATCCCAACATCGAAATCCTGACCAGCACGCATATCACCGACGTGGAGGGGGAGGCGGGCGATTTCACCGTCTCCCTGCGCGAGGAGCCGCGTTATGTTGACGTGTCGCGCTGCACCAGTTGCGGCTTGTGCGCCGAGGCTTGTCCCGTCGAACTGCCAAATGACTATCAACTGGGCATGACCAGGCGGAAGGCGGCCTACAAACTGGCCGCCCGCGCCGCGCCCGACGCGTATTGCATTGACCGCGGCCCCTATTGCGACGACTGCCGCAAATGCGTCGAAGCCTGCCCGAGCAAGGCGATCAACCTCGAGGAACAGCCGCGTCTTTCCTCGGTGGAGGTGGGCGCGATCATCCTCGCGCTCGGCCACCAGATGTACAACGCCGCCGAACTGGAGGAACTGGGCTACGGACGCTACCCAAACGTGGTGCAGGCTCTCCAGTACGAGCGTCTCGCCTCCCGGTCAGGCCCGACCGAGGGGTTGGTCGTCCGTCCCTCGGACGGCAAGCCGCCCCGATCCATCGCCTGGCTGCAGTGCATCGGTTCCCGCGACCAGGACAATCCGTTCTGCTCCTCCATTTGCTGCATGTACGCCACCAAGGAGGCGATCCTCGCCAAGCAGCGCCTGGGCGCAGACGTGCATTGCAGCGTCTTCATCATGGACGAGCGCGCCTTCAACAAGGAATACAGCGCCTATTTTGCCACGGCGCGCAACCGCCACAAGATCCAGTACAACCGCTGCCGCGTCTCTGCCGTGCGCGAAGATCCCGCCACGCGCCAGCTCATCCTGAACTTTGCCGACCCCAATGGAAAACTGCGCGAGGAAACGTTCGACATGGTGGTTCTTGCCACCGGGCTCCAGCCGCCCGAATCGGCCGGGCAACTGGCGGAGATGCTCGACATCGGGCTGAACAAGTACGGCTTTTGCGAGACCGACAAATTCGCCCCGCTCCAGACCACGCGGCCGGGCGTCTTTGTCTGCGGCGCGTTCTCGTCCCCGAAGGAAATCGCCGAGACCATCATAGACGCCAGCGGCGCGGCGGCCGAGGTCATGCGCCTGCTCAACGACCGGCTGAACACGTACCCATACAGCCGCGAGTGGCCGTTCCTTTCCACGCAAAACGGATTCCCTCCCGAACGCGACGTGAGCGAAGAAGAACCGCGCGTGGGCGTCTTCGCCTGCAATTGCGGCGGGACGCTCAACGAGCATCTCGATTTCCCCAGGCTCATTCAACAAGCCGGTCTCCTGCCCGGCGTGAAGACGGCAGAGATGGTGGATTTTGCCTGTTTCCCCGAAGGGCTGAGATATCTCCAGGAGCATATCCAAAATGACCGGCTCAACCGGGTGGCGATCGCGGCGTGCAGCAACCGCACGCACGAATCGCTCTTCCAGCGGATGATGCGTCAGGCGGGACTCAACCCCTACTTGCTCGAACTGGTCAACCTGCGCGAGCAATGCGGCCGCGTCCACGAAGGACAACATGACCTTGCGAATCGCAAGGCGCTCGAAATGATCCGCCTCGCGGTGGGACGCGTCGGACTGGCGCAGCCCGTCTACAAGAAGAAGCATCGCTGCCGACCGAGCGCGCTCGTGATCGGCGGAGGGCTGGCCGGTATGACCGCCAGCCTGGCGATTGCCGACAGCGGTTACGACGTGGACCTGGTCGAACGCTCCGACCGATTGGGCGGAAACCTGCTCGACCTCTATTACGTCGCCGAGGGCTTCAACCCCCAACGCCTGCTGCGCGATCTGGTGAATCGCGTGCGCGCCCACTCGCGCATCACGGTCCACACGCGTACCGAACTGGCCAGCCACAGCGGGCATTTGGGAAATTACGTCACCGGCCTGCGCGCCGGGCATAACGGGACAAGCGAAAACTTCGAGGTCGAACATGGCGTGACCATCATCGCCACCGGGGCCCAGGAAGCCCGCCAGCATCCCTATCCGAAGGCGCCCGGCGTGATCACCCAGCACGAGCTGGAAGAGAAGATCATCCACCAGCCGGAAGAGATCGCCGCCCTCAAGGACGTGGTGATGATCCAATGCGTGCGGCCCGAAAGCGCGCCCGAATATTGCTCGCGGGTGTGCTGCACCAACGCCCTGAAAAACGCCATCCGCCTCAAACTGTTCAATCCCGCCTGCAATGTGACCGTCCTGTTCAAGAACATCGTGACCTATGGCTTCCGCGAGGAATACTACACCGAAGCGCGTGAACTGGGCGTGGTCTTCGTCCGCTACACCGACGCGGAGCCGCCGCAGGTCGCGTTCGATCACGATTACGACCGTCTCAAAGTGCGCGTGCGCGACCTGTCGCTCGATCGCTGGCTGAACCTCAAGGCGGATCTGATTCCCCTCAGCACGTCCATCGTCCCTTCGGCCGGCGCGGCGGAACTGGCGCGCCTCCTGCGCGTCCCGCTTTCCAGCGAGGGCTTCTTCGAGGAAGCGCAGATGAAACTGCGACCAATGGACTTCATGCGCGAGGGCATTTTCCTGGCGGGGATGGCGCATTACCCCAAATTCAGCGAGGAGGCCATCAGCCACGCCCTGGCAGCCGCGGCCCGCGCCGTGACCGTCCTCTCCCAGCGCGATTCGCTCTACCTCGGCGGCGTGGTCGCCCAGGTGGACCCGGAAAAATGCGTCGGCTGTCTCACCTGCACGCGCACCTGTCCGTTCGGCATTCCCCAGGTGATCCAGGAGGAAGGTCGGACGGGCGTCGGCGGTCTGGGCGGCGCGGCGTTCATTGACTCGGCCTTATGCCAGGGCTGCGGAACCTGCACCGGCGAGTGCCCGGCCAATGCCATCCAGTTGGTGCATTACACCGACGAGCAAATGATGCTGCACGACATCGGCGGACTGGGCGCATGGAGAGTGCCAGTAATCAGTGATCAGTGATCAGCGGAAAAAATATGACCCAACCAGAAAAAATTTTCGAACCCGAGATCACCGCGTTTTATTGTATCTACTGCGGTTACATGGCCGCGGACACCGCCGGGGCGTTGCAGGTGCAGTACCCCGCCAATGTCAAATTTGTGCGGATGCCCTGCTCCGGCAAGACCGACGTCCGCTACCTGCTGGAGGCCTTCGAGCGCGGCGCGGACGGCGTGTACGTGGTCGCCTGCCCAATCGGCAACTGTCATCACGTGCGCGGCAACGAACGCGGACGCGCCCGGCTCAATCGGGCAAAGAAGATCCTGGATGAAATCGGCCTGGGCGGGGAACGGTTGGATATGTTCTTCATGTCCGGCAGCCAGGCTCGCGCCTACGCGGCCGCCGCGCGGACGATGACGGATCGCATCCGCAAATTGGGACCGAATCCGTTGAAAGATGAAAGCGGAAAGATGAAAGATGAAATGAAGCCGCCGGTGGAAGAAGAAGAAGCCGAGTTCCGCGGCAGACGGCAGAAGAAAGGATAAGCAAGAAAGGATGAAGGCGGAAGGATGAAGGATGAAATGAAAGTCCCCGCAAAAGAAGAAGATGAGAGGATGAAATCGAACGATTCATCCTTCATCCCTTCGACTTCGCTCAGGGCAAGCCTTCATAATTCATCCTTGCCTGTCGGCGCGGTGATGGTTGTCGGCGGAGGCATCGCGGGCATGCAGGCCTCGCTCGACCTGGCCGAGCAGGGATTCAAAGTCTATTTGGTGGAGAAAAATTCCGCCATCGGCGGACACATGGCGCAATTGGATAAGACCTTCCCGACCAACGACTGCGCCATGTGCACCATCTCGCCTCGCCTGGTAGAAACGGGCCGACATCCGAACATCGAAATCCTCACGAACTCCGAAGTTCTCGACATGACCGGCCAGGCGGGCAATTTCACTGCGACCATCGAGCGGCGGCCGCGCTACATTGATACGACCAAATGTATTGCCTGCGGCGATTGCGTCAAGGTCTGCCCGGTGCTTGTGCCGGACACTTTCAACGAAGGGCTTGCCTCCCGCCGCGCGGCCTACAAACTTTATCCGCAAGCCGTTCCCAATGCCTTCGCAATCGAGAAGAACGGCATCGCCCCATGCCGGGACGCCTGTCCTGCCCATCAGCGCGCACAGGGATACATCGCGCTGATCCGCGAGGGCCGTTGGGCGGACGCGCTGCGCGTCATCAAAATGGACAATCCCTTCCCCGGCATCTGCGGGCGCATCTGCAACCACCGCTGCGAAACGGCCTGCAATCGCGGCGAAGTGGACGAACCGATCAATATCCGCGCCCTCAAACGATTCGTGACCGACAAGGTGTATTCCGAGCCGCGCCAACCCGTCGGGCCGGTCGAGATCAAATATCCGGATCAACGCGTCGCCATCATCGGCGCGGGACCGTGCGGATTGACCGCCGCGCAAGACATTATCCGACAGGGTTATCCGGTCACGATTTTCGAAGCCATGCCGGTCGCGGGCGGGATGTTACGCCTGGGCGTGCCGGAGTTCCGCCTGCCGGCCGAGATCATCGAGCGCGAGGTGGCGGACATTGTTGACCTGGGCATCGAGTTGAGACTCAATACGCCCGTGACCAATCTCGACGATATTTTCAACGAGGGATTTACTTCGGTGTTGATTTCCGTCGGCGCGCACGAGGGCGTGCGCCTGCCGATCCCCGGCGCGAATTTGGACGGCGTCATAATCAATACTCAGTTCTTGAAGGATGTGCGTTTGGGAAAATATGAAACAAAAGATGAAAGCGGAAAGCCTGCCCTGAGCGAAGTCGAAGGGATGAAAGAGGAAAGAGGCGACGGTTCCGATAATTCATCTTTCATCTCTCATCTTTCATCTTTGGGTAAGAACGTTCTCGTCCTCGGCGGCGGAAACGTGGCGATTGACGTGGCGCGGACAGCCGTGCGTTTGGGTTGCAAGGTCTCGATGGCTTGCCTGGAAAGCCGCGAACAAATGCCCGCGCACGAATGGGAGATTCAAGCCGCGCTCGACGAAGGCATCGCAATTTACAACGACCGTTCTTTCGAGCAAATCTTCAGCGACGAAAACGGGCGCGCTCGCGGCGTGGAATGTATGCAGGTCAGTTCGTTCAGTTTCGACGAGATGGGACGGTTGAGCGTCGAGAAAATCCCTGAGTCGAATCACGTCCTCCCGTGCGACACGGTCATTTTCTCGGTCGGGCAGCGCGCAGGTCTGGCGTTCATCCCCGCCGACGCGGGCGTCGGTCTCACCGAACGCAAGACCATCGCCATCAATCCCAACACCTTTGCCGCCACACGTCCCGGCGTCTTCGCGGCGGGCGATAGCGTCAGCGGGACGGCCTTTGTCATCGAGGCGGTTGCCAGCGGACACAAAGCGGCGGAATCCATTCTTCGTTATTTGCAAGGCGAGGCGCTGGAACGTCCGCCCAAGCCTGAACTGCCGGTGGTCAAACTCACGCGGCAGGAGATTGACGACCGCATCGCGCGCGGCGAGATCAAAAAACAACCGCGCGTCCCACTCCCCGAACTGCCCGTTGAACAACGCATCAACAACTTCATCGAAGTCGAAGGCGGCTATGACGACGAATCGGCGCAGCGTGAGGCGGCGCGCTGCCTGGCCTGCGGCATCTGCTCGGAATGTATGTCCTGCACCTTCGCGTGCGGTGTCAACGCGATTGACCACGATATGGTGGCGCGGCAGGAAGCGCTCAACATCGGCGCGGTGATCCTCGCGCCGGGCTATCAGGCGTATCACGCGGAACTGTCGGAGGAATTCGGCTACGGACGCTACCCGAACGTGGTCACGTCCCTGCAATTCGAACGCCTCCTCTCCGCCTCCGGCCCGACGATGGGACACGTCCACCGGCCCTCGGATCATCGCCCGCCGAAGCGGATCGCCTTCCTCCAGTGCATCGGCTCGCGCGACCAGACTCACGATTACTGCTCGGCGGTGTGCTGTATGTATGCGACGAAGGAAGCGGTCATCGCGAAAGAGCACCAGCCTGGGCTGGACGTTCACGTTTTTATGATGGACATGCGCGCCTTCTCGAAAGGCTATTGGGGATATTTCGAGCGCGCCCGCGAGAGATATGGAATCCAATACCATCGTTCGCGCGTCAGCATGATCCGCGAAGACCCGAATACGCATGATTTGATTCTCAGTTACATGAGTGATCAGTTATCAGTAATCAGTGATCAGTTTGATATGGTCGTACTTTCCGTCGGGATGGAAATCTCCGAGTCGGTCAGAAATCTTGGGCGGCGATTGGGCGTCGAACTGGACGATTACGGATTCTGCCAGACGGTCCAGTTCAACCCGCTCGAAACTTCGCGGCCGGGAATCTACGCCGTCGGGCCGTTCCGCGAGCCGAAAGACATTCCCGAATCGGTCGTCGAGGGGAGCGGAGCGGCCGGGGCGGCCGCGGCCCGCCTCAGTCACGCGCGATTCGCCCTGACCGTCAGCCGCGAATATCCCGAGGAGCGGGACGTCAGCCAGGAGTCGCCGCGCGTCGGCGTCTTCGTCTGCTCGTGCGGCACGAACATCGGCGGCTTTGTGGACGTGCCAACGGTCTCAGAGTACGCGTCGAAGTTGCCAAACGTGGTTCACGCCGAGTCGAATCTTTATACTTGTTCGCAGGACAGCATCAAGCACATCACCGAGCAGGTGATCGAGCATGGATTGAACCGCGTGGTGGTAGCGAGTTGCACGCCGCTGACGCATCAGCCGCTGTTTCAGGATAGCATCCGCATGGCGGGGTTGAACCCGTACCTGTACGAGATGGCGAATATTCGCAATCAGTGTTCGTGGGTGCATTCGACGGACAAGGAAGCCGCGACGGCCAAAGCCAAAGACCTGGTGCGCGCGGCGGTGGCGCGCGCCGCGTTGCTCGAAGCGCAGCACACGATTGACGTGCCGGTGAAAAACGCCGCGCTGATCGTTGGCGGAGGCGTCGCGGGGATGACGGCTGCCCTTTCCTTGGCGGAACAAGGATTCCCGGTGCATCTCGTGGAACGGGAAGCGGAACTCGGCGGTAACTTGCGATACGTGACTGCCCTCACCCCCGGCCCCTCTCCAGATTACGGGAGAGGGGGGCAAAGAAGCCCGCAAGAAATTTTGCAAAGCCTGGCGGAAAAAATTCAAGCAAATCCAAATATCGCCCTGCACATGAACAGCGAGGTTGCGTCCTCCGCTGGCTTCATGGGCAATTTCACCAGCACGCTCAAAGGCCGCGACGGAAGCCGCTGTGAGATCGCGCACGGCGCGACCATCCTCGCGACCGGCGCGCAGGAGTATCGTGGTCCTGAATATGGCTATGGGAGCGATCCGCGCATTGTGACGCAGCAGGAATTCGAGGCGGTGTTGGCAGGTAAACAGGTAAACATGTACACAGGTACACAGGGCGGCTCATCCCTGTCTGCCTGTTTACCTGTGTACGTGTCTACCGCCTCACCAGACTCCGTCGTTATGATCCAATGCGTCGGGCCGGCAGAAAAATTCTGTGCGCGCATTTGCTGTGCGGTGGCGCTGAAGAACGCGATTCGACTCAAGGAAGTCAATCCAAAAGCGGAAGTTGTGATTCTGTATCGCGACATCCGCACTTATGGTTTCAAGGAACGGTTGTATACAGAGGCGCGCGAAAAGGGCGTGGTTTTCATTCGCTATGAGCCTGAACGCAAACCGGAAGTCGCAATTACCAATTACCAATTACCAATTACCGTTCAAGTTTGGGAGCCTGTTTTACGAAAGGAACTGACCCTCCATCCCGACCTGCTCGTGCTTTCGATGCCGGTTGTACCCAGAGAGGATGCTCACGAAACGGCGGCCGCGTTTAAAGTCCCGCGCGACGCGGACGGGTTCTTCCTCGAAGCGCACGTCAAACTGCGCCCGGTGGATTTCGCCTCGGACGGCGCTTTCATGGCTGGGATGGCGCATTATCCGAAATTGCTTGAAGAAACCATGATCCAGGCGCAGGCCGCGGCGGCGCGGGCGGCGCGCGTTCTCAGCCGCGAAACGCTAACCGCGGGCGGGCGCGTCGCAGTGGTGGATCAAACTCAATGCACCGGCTGTCTGACCTGCGTCCGCATCTGTCCGTTTGGCGTGCCGAAGATTCGCATTGACATGACCGGCGTCGGCGGAATTGTTGGCGCGGCTTATGTCGAAGCCGCCGTCTGTCAAGGCTGTGGCATTTGCGCGGCGGAATGTCCCGCGCGCGCGATCCAGTTAATGCACTACACCGACGCGCAGATGACGGCGAAGGTTGGCGCGTTGATACAAGGATGAAGGATGAAAGATGAAGGATGAAATTGCGTGGAACGTGTTGCGTCCCTTCGACTTCACTCAGGACAAGATTGTGTGTTCCGTGTTTACCTGTGCACTTGTGTACCTGTCTACCTGACGCGACCAATGAATGAACCGTTGAACATCATCGCTTATTGCTGTGAGCATTGCGCCTACGCCGCGGCCGATCTCGCGGGCGGACTGCGGATGCAGTATCCGCCTTCGGTGAAGGTGGTGCTGTTGCCCTGCACCGGTAAGCTGGATGTGCTGCTGGCGCTGAAAGCCTTCGAGGACGGCGCGGACGGCGTGATGACGGCTGGCTGACTGCCGGGCGACTGCCATTACCTGGAAGGTAATGCTAATGCAAAGCGCAGAGTGGAATACCTGCAATCATTATTGAAAGAAATCGGCCTGGAGCCGGAGCGGGCGCGCATGTTCAATCTCTCGGCGGCCATGGCTGGAAAATTTGTGGAAGCGACGAAAGAAATGACGGAGAAGATTGAAAAGTTGGGTCCGAATCCGTTGAAAACAAGGATGAATGATGAAGGATGAAGGATGAAAAACGTAATACGGAAATCGCGCAAAGATATGGAGACGATCAATGAACAATGAACAGCCACAAGACTTGCGGACAAGGACGAGCGATTTTGCATTGAGAATCATTCGGCTGTATGTAAGCCTGCCAAAGGCAACCGAAGCCCAGGTCATCGGAAAGCAGGTTCTACGTTCAGGCACATCGGTTGGCGCGCATTATCGCGAGGGTCATCGAGCGAAGTCCGACGCCGATATCATCAATAAATTCGAGACCGCGTTGCAGGAATTGGACGAGACCGATTACTGGTTGGAATTGCTCGTGAAAGCCGATATTGTCCCTGCCCAAAAACTGGAATCGCTTCGCAAAGAAACGAGCGAACTTCTCGCAATATTCACAACCATCGTAACCAAAATCAAGAAGAGAACTGGAAAGAAGTGATGAAACCCATTCATCCTTCATCCTTTATCCTTCATCCTTTCGGAGGTGAAGAATGATCGTTGCAGAACAAAAAACTTTGGAAGAGATCAAGAACCTGGTCGGCGGCGCGAAGAACGTGCTGGTCGTCGGATGCGGCACGTGCGTCACCGTCTGCTTCGCAGGCGGGGCGCGCGAGGCGGCCATCGTCTCGGCCGAGTTGCGGATGGCCTCCAAACTCGACGGCGACCCGAAAGCCGTCACCGATGTGACCGTCCAGCGGCAATGCGAGTGGGAGTATCTCGATGAGATCGCCGAGCAGATCAAGGATGTGGATGTGGTGCTTTCGCTTGGCTGCGGCGTGGGCGTGCAAGCCATCGCGGAACACTTCCCGAACGCGTGGGTTGTGCCTGGGCTGAATACCAAGTTCATGGGACTGCCGACCGAGCAGGGAGTCTGGGCGGAACGTTGCGCGGCCTGCGGCGACTGCATCCTCGGGCTGACGGGCGGAATCTGCCCGATCGCGCGCTGTTCCAAGTCGCTTCTTAATGGACCTTGCGGCGGGTCGCTGGATGGACACTGCGAGATCAACGAGGAGGTCTCCTGCGCCTGGCAGTTGATCTATGACCGCTTGAAGAGTATGGACAAACTGGAAGTCCTCATGGACATCCAGCCGCCCAAGAATTGGCGAACGTCCCGCGACGGCGGCCCGCGCAAGATCGTGCGCGAAGACCTGCGTCTGATCGCAGAGGAGAAGTAGACATGGCTGGCACAAACGGTTATCTCTCCGGCTCGAATCTCGAGCGTGTTTTGAAAAACGGTCACTTTGCCGTCACTGCCGAACTCGGCCCACCCCAGAACGCGGATGGAAATGTGATTCGAAAAAAAGTCGGTCTGCTGAAGGGATATTGTGACGCCGCCAACCTGACCGACAACCAGACCGCCATCGTGCGCATGTCCAGCATCGGCGCGGGGGCGATCCTGGTGCAGGAGGGAATCGAACCCGTTATCCAGATGGTCTGCCGCGACCGCAACCGCCTGGCCATGCAAAGCGACCTGCTCGGCGCGTACGCGCTCGGCATCCGCAACCTGCTGTGTCTCACCGGCGACCATCAGACCTTCGGAAACCATCCCACCGCTAAGAATGTGTTCGACATTGACTCCACCCAGATGGTGCAGATGGTGACGGACATGCGCGATAAGCGCGTCTTCCAGTGCGGCGAGGAATTGAAAGGACAGGAACCGCGCTTTTTCGTCGGCGCGGCCGAATCACCCTTCGCGCATCCGGTGGACTTCCGTCCGTACCGCCTCGGCAAGAAGGTCAAGGCGGGCGCGAGTTTCATCCAGACGCAACTGGTCTTCGACATCGCGGCCTTCAAGAAGTTCATGGAAAAAGCGCGCGAGTTGGGCATCCACAAACAAACGTACATCCTAGCCGGAGTCGGTCCGCTCAAAAGCCCGACCATGGCGAAGTACATGAAAGATAACGTACCAGGCATTTTGATTCCCGACGAATTGATCGCGCGCATGACCGCGGCCGGCAAACCCTGGGCTGGCAAGAACAAGGATGAGTTGACCGCCGAAGACAAGAAAGCCCGCTCGAAAGCCTGGCAGGAAGAAGGCATCAAGATCTGCATCGAACTCATCCGGCAAATGCGCGAGATCGAAGGCGTGTCGGGCGTGCATCTCATGTGCATCGAATGGGAAGAGGCGGTCAAGCCGATCGTCGAGGGCGCGGGGCTGTATCCGCGGCCAATCGTGGCTGAGCCGCAGGAAGTCAGACCCTAAAGGTTTTTCCGGCGAACCATGTGGAAAGTTCGCAGGAAAACCGTGTCTGAAGAGCTCGTTTGAATGCAAAGGAAACCTTTAGGGTCTCTCTTGCAAAGGAGATAGACGATGGAAGCACAAACCAATCTTAGAGAAACGATCACCATCAATCCCAAACTGGCCCAGCGCATCAAAGACGAATTGGGACAGAACGTCTATCTCTGCTATCAATGCGTCAAATGCACCAGCGGCTGTCCGCTGGCGGAATATTTCGACTGGCAGCCCAACCAGGTCATGCGCGCCGTGCAACTGGGACAGGAGGACATCGCCCTCCATGCAAAGACTCCGTGGCTGTGCGCGTCTTGCCAGGTTTGCGCGACGCGTTGCCCACAGGGGCTGGACGTGACGGGGATCATGGCCTTCCTGACGCGCGAAGCGATTCAAAACGGAATCGAACCCGAGGTCCCGGAGGTGGACGCGCTGAATCAAGCCTTCCAGCGCGAAGTGCGTCTGTGGGGACGATCCTATGAATTGGGATTGATGGCGGAGATGAAACTCCGCACCGGACGATTGACAGAGGACCTGGATCTCGGCGTGCGAATCATCGGCAAGAACAAACTGCCGTTCCTGCCCAAACGCGTGAGACCCCCGAAGCGCCCCAAGCCCGTGCCTGCCGCGGCAGACACGGTCGCTTACTACCCCGGATGTTCGCTCCACTCCACCGCCAAAGAATACGACGCCTCCGCCAAAGCCGTGTGCGAGGCGCTGGGGCTGAAATTGCACGAGCCGCCCGGCTGGGTCTGCTGCGGAAGCACGCCCATCCATCGCGCCTACCCCGAAACCGCCCTGCGCCTGCCCATGGAAAACCTGCGCCTGGTCGAGCAAAGCGGACTGAACGAGGTGGTGATGCCCTGCGCGGCCTGCTTCAACCACACGCGCATGGCCTTGCACGAGATTCACCACGATCCGCAGCGAAAAGCGGAAGTGGAACAGGCGATGGGCTACGCTTATCGCGACCGCGTACGCGTCAGCGCGTTGTGCGAAGCGCTCTTCCGCCGCGTGGGCGCGCAGAAAGTCGCGGACAAAGTGAAACGTCCGCTGGCTGGCTTGCGCGTGGTCTGCTATTACGGCTGTCTGTTGACGCGTCCGCCGCAGATCACCGGCGCGGCGCACCCGGAAAACCCGACCGAAATGGACGCGCTGATGTCCGCCCTGGGCGCGGAGGTGAAGGATTGGTCGTATAAAACCACCTGTTGCGGCGCGACCCATTCGCTTTCCCGCCCGGATATCGTCCGCAAACTCAGCAGTAATCTGATCGAACACGCCCGCGAGGCTGGCGCGGATGCGATGGCGGTCGCCTGTCCGCTGTGCCACACCAACCTGGACGCGCGCCAGTTCCAGATGAAACTGGAACAGCCGATGCCGATCTTCTACTTCACGCAGTTGATGGCAATAGCCCTGGGCTTGCCCGAGAAAGCCGCGGCGCTCGAAAAGAACCTGGTTGATCCGCGCCCGTTGTTGCAAAGCAAAGCGATGCTGCGCGGCAATCACTCCTGAAACCCCGTCTTATACAACCTGAAATAATAGCCGCCCTTCTCCAGCAACTCGCGGTGATCCCCCTGCTCGATGACGCGGCCATCATGGATGACGACGATCCTGTCCGCGTTGGTGATGGTGGACAGGCGATGCGCGATGACGAAGGACGTGCGTCCCTTCAACAAGGTCGCGAGCGCGGATTGGATGACCTGCTCGGTTTGCGTATCCACCGAGGAGGTGGCTTCATCCAGAATCAGGATTCGAGGGTCGGCCAGCAGCGCGCGGGCGAAGGAGATGAGTTGCCGCTGACCCACCGATAGCAGAACGCCGCCCTCCTCCACCGATGTGTCGTAACCGTTTTTCAGTTGCGAAATAAATTCGTGCGCGCCAACGGCAGTCGCGGCGGCGATCACTTCGCCGTCGGCCGCGTCCAACCTTCCAAACAAAATATTTTCCTTCGCCGTCCCGTTGAACAGGAACGGGTCTTGCAGGACCATCCCCATTTGGCGGCGAAGCGACTGCTGAGTCGTCGTCCGCAGGTCGAAGCCGTCCACGAGCACGCGGCCCGAGGTCGGGTCGTGGAAGCGGGCCAGCAGTTTGACGAGGGTCGTCTTGCCCGCGCCCGTCTCGCCGACGAGGGCGACGGTCTCGCCGGCGCGGATGTCGAGAGAGATGCCGTCCAGCACGAGGGTCGGATCGTCGGCGTAATGGAACGAAACGCCGTCGAAGCGGACGTCCCCGCGCAGGGGCGGGAGGCCGCGGGCGTCGGGAGCGTCCTGCACTTCCACTTCGGAATCGAGCAGGGCCAGGATGCGCTCCCCGCCTGCCATGGTGGACTGGAGGTCGTTGAAGCGGCGGCTCAGGTCGCGGATCGGCTCGAAGAAGCGGTCAACGTAAAGGATGAAGGCCACCAGCACGCCGGCGGTGATCTGCTCGCCCAATACCGCCGCGCCGCCAAGCCAGACGACCAGCATGACAGCGATGGCGCCCAGCGCGTCCACGGTGGGGCCGAAGAACGAGGCGATGCGCGCCGCGTGGATCGAGCGCTCCAGGTGATAGCGGTTGACAGTATCGGCAAATTGCCGGTAATTGTAGCCCTGGCGCGAAAAAGCCTGCACCACGCGCACCGCGTTGACGTTTTCCGCCAGCACCGAGTTGACCCACGAGACGGCGGCGCGCACCTTGCGGTAGGCGGCGCGCGAGACGCGGCGGAAGTAGACCGTCGCCAGCGCCATCAGCGGCAGGACGCTGAAGGTGATGAGCGCCAGCCGCAGGTTCATGGTCAGCATGATGACGACGATGAAGAAGAGGGTGAACAGGTCGCGGGTGATGGCCAGCACCGCCCAGGTCAGGAAGTCGCGCAGGGTTTCCACGTCGTTGACGACGCGGGTGATGATGCGTCCCACCGAGTAGCGGCTGTAGAAGCCGAGCGAGAGTTCCTGCAGGCGGCGGAAGAGGGTGAGGCGCACGTCGTAGATGACGGACTGTCCCACCCAGGCCATCAGGTTGACGCGCAGGTAAATGAAAAGCCATTGCAGAACCGCCGCGCCCAGGTAGGCCAGGACGATCCAGCGCAGGGAGTCGTAATCCCGCGCTGCCAGGCCGTTGTCAATGGCGAGTTTGACGAAATACGGCCCCGCGACCGCCGCGGCCGAGGCGCCCAGCATCAGCAGCATGGCAAGGAACAATTTCCAGGCATAGGGCCGCGCAAAGGCGAACAGCCGCCGCGCCACGCGCGGGTCGTAGGATTTGTCGTATTGTTCTTCGGATTGAATCACATAAGAGGGTGGAGTGATGGTGGTCATTGGGTATGTGTCAGGTTTCAGGTTTCAAGTGTCAGGTTTCAAGGTGTCGCCGTCCTGAGCGGACTCCCCTCTCCCCGAATGGGGAGAGGGGTTGGGAAGGGCGGAGTGACCAGCGGATAGGAAGCGGATAATCGGATGGAAGGCGCGCTATCCGCTTCTTCGGACGGTTTGTATTGCATCAACTGCAAATCGTGAATCTCCCGGTACAGCCCGCCCTGGGCCAGCAGTTCGGCGTGGCGGCCGCGCTGGACGATGCGCCCGTCGTCCATCACCAGGATCAGGTCGGCGCGGCGGACGGTGGCGAGGCGGTGGGCGATGACGAAGGTGGTGCGGCCTTCCATCAGGCGGTCGAGCGCTTCCTGGATCAACTTTTCGGTCTGCGTGTCCACGCTGGAGGTGGAGTCGTCCAAAATCAAAATGCGCGGGTCCATCAGCAGGGCGCGGGCGATGGCCACGCGCTGGCGCTGTCCGCCGCTCAGGGTCACGCCGCGCTCGCCGACCAGGGTGTCGTACCCTTTTGGAAATCCCACGATGAAATCGTGCGCCTGCGCGGCCCGCGCCGCGGCGACGATCTCCTCCTCGCCGGCGTCGGGGCGGCCATAGGCGACGTTGGCGCGGATCGTATCGGAGAACAACAGCGAGGTTTGCAGGACGATGCCGATCTGCTTTCGCAACGAGAGCAGGTCCACCGTCCGCACGTCGCGGCCGTCCACCAGCAGCGCGCCCTCGGTCACGTCGTAGAAGCGCGGGATGAGATTGACGAGCGAGGTCTTGCCCGAGCCCGTCCCCCCGATCAGCGCGACGAGTTGGTTCGGCTCCACGGCCAGGTGGATGCCGGTCAGCGCGACCGACTTCTCGTCCTGATAGCGAAGCGAGACGCCGCGGAATTCGACGCGGCCGCGCAGGGCGGGAAGAACCTCCGCTTCGCGCGGCGACCGAATGGCGGGTTCCGTTTCGAGAATCTCCAGCGCACGCTGGGCGCCCGCGCCCGCCTCCCCCGCCGCGTTGACCAGCCAGGCGATCTGCTGGACGGGCGCGGAAAGCATCAGCCAGTAGGCGTTGAAGGCCACGATCCCGCCGACGGTCAGCCTGCCTTCGAGAACCATCCGCCCGCCGAAGATCAGGATGAGGATTGTGCCGAGGGCGATCAGCAGGTTGGTGGTGGGCATGACCTTGGACCATTCGCCGATGATGCGGACGCGCGAGTCGAAGTACGTGCGGTTGGCCTGCTCGAAGCGTCCGATCTCGTAGGGTTCGCGGGCGAAGGCGCGCACCACCTGCACGCCGCTGACGCTCTCCTGCAAGCGGGTCGAGAGGTCGCCGAGGGCCGTGTCCACCCTGTAGAACAAGCGCGTGACGCGCCCGCCGAAGTCGGCGGTGATCATCACCATCGGGATCAGCGGCAGGAGCGCGATGGCCGCCAGGCGGGAGTCCGCCGAGAACAGGGCGGCCGTCACGCCGACGGCGATGAAGGCCAGTTGGACGATCTCGATGAGGCTGCCGCCGGCGAAGTTCTGGATGGCGCGCACGTCTTCGATGCAGCGGGTGATCAGTTGTCCCGTCTGGGCGTGATCGTGGTACGTGAAGGGCAGATGCTGGATGCGGTCGTACATCGCGTTGCGCAGGTCATAGCCGATGCGCGCGGCCACCCACTCGGAGAAATAGCGCTGGAAGAAATTGAGCAGGGCGGTCGTTAATCCCAGTCCCAGCAGGATCAGGGCGGCGCGCGCGAGGTAATCCGTCTCGCCCTGAAGCAGTCCCTGATCCACCACGTCCTTGAGGATGCGCGGGACGATCAGCGAAAGGCCGGTGATGACCAGCAGGATGAGCAGGTTGAGCAGGAGTTTGCCGAGGTAGGGTTTGAGGTAGGAGCGGAGTTTGAAAAGATAGTTCATTGGTTGCGTAGTTTGGTAGTGGGTAGTTGGGTAGTTGGGTAGTTATGTAGTTTGGTAGTTGTGTAGTTCGGTAGTCGATTCGTCGAGTGGTCAAATGGTCGGATAGTCTGATAGTCGGGTGGTTGGATGAGGCGCGGAGTCCAACGTCTCCAGACGTTGGGGAAAAGCCTGGAGACTTTTGAGTCCGCTTAAACGATTAGGGTGTGGGGTAATTGAATGCGGCGCGCAGGAGGGAAAGCGCCTGCCCGATCTGCTCGGTCTGTGCGGGCAGAAGGGACTGGAAGCGTTCGGCCAGCCAGGCTTCCGTCTCGGCACGGATGGCGGAGAGGACGCGCTGCCCCTCCTCGGTCAACGAGAGATGGACGCGGCGGCGGTCGCGGCTGTCGGCGAGGCGCGTCACCAGTTTCCTGTTGACCAGCGCGTCCACCGCCCGGCTGGCTTGTGAGCGGCCGAGGCGTCCCTCCTCGGCCAGCGCGCTGACGGAATCGTGTCCCTTGCGGATGCGCCGCAGCGCCTGGAACTGCTCCACGGTCAGCCCGAAGCGCTCGGCCGCCACGCCGCGAATCTGGCCGCGCGTCTGCCGCCATACGGGAGGGATGGTCTCCCAGAATTTTTCGATCAAATCGGTGGTTGACATGGAATTGGCTGCGCTCCAGAATAGTTGCGTTTTGAAACTATTATAGCACAGGAGGATGCCCGCTTTTTGGGGAGAAGAACGAAGAAGGCGCGCGTAAACCATGTCAGTGGGACAAGTCCATAGCGAAACCATGCTTTTGGGCGAGGGATGGTAAAATCACAACACAAAAAGCGATCATCTCTTACGGAAACAGGGAAATCTCATGCCAACGATCAACCGCTACGAAAGACAATTCCTCGACGCGCTGAAAGACATCTTCGTCGGCGCAAAAGTGGAAGGGGATTCGGGCTACATCAACCTGATGAAGATCAAGTCGCGCTATTTTACCGCGGGCGTCTTTCCGCAGTTAATGAAAGACATCGAAAAAGCCTGCAAGCCTTTTGAGAAGCCCTTCCGCGAGGAATTGTTCGATAAACTCTACGATTTCTTCAAGCGTTATTTCAGCGAAAGCGGCTCGATCTATTTCCGCTATACGGCTTTGCACAACAACGTGTACGAGAGGGTGTACACCGACGACCGCGACGTGATGTTGTTCTGGAAGACGCACATGCTGTATTACGTCAAGACCGACCGATTGTTCAACAGCATGGAAATCGAAGTGGACGGCGAGAAATTCTTCTTCGACGTTTCGGGGATGGAACTTAAACGCGCCAACGAAAAGCGCGAGTTGACCTACGCCTTTCAGTCATACAAAAGCGGCAAAGCAATTTTGTCCGTTGGTTATTCCGAAAAGGGACGCAAGACCAAGATTGACGACATCCTGCGCGCCTTGAAGGAAAAGGGCATCACGCTCGGCGAAGAGACGCTCGAAAAAGCCTTCCGCGTTTTCGAGAAGCAAAGCGAAGTGGATTACTTCATCAACAAGAACGCCAAAGCCTTCCTCAAAGAGCAATTCGACTTATGGCGGTATCAATATGTGTTTTCAGGCGAGAGCGACTTCGACGAGACGCGTCTGAAACAACTGCAAGCCATCAAGGGCATTGCCTACAAGATCATTGACTTCATCGCCCAATTTGAAGACGAACTGGTGCGCGTGTGGAATAAACCCAAGTTTGTTAGAAACTCGCACTACATCATCACCCTCGACCACGTCATTGCGAGAAGCGGAGCGACGAAGCAATCTCCCAATGGCAAGAAGAAAGGCCGCGAACAGGGGATTGCTTCGGGTCTCGATACGGCGGGAGAACGCCGCCTACTCGACCCTCGCAATGACGGACTGCTTGCGAAGATTTTCGCCCACAAAGGCATGAAAGTTCAATTGCAGGAATGGCAGGATTTGGGCATGGTGGATTCCAGGTTCAAACTCGACCAGGTTCTCGAAAAGGACTTGCTCGGCGAACCCATTCACCCGCAAGTTCAATTCCTGCCGCTGGACACCAAATATTTCCCCGATTTGGAACTGGATATTCTGGCGCTCTTCGACGATCTCGATTCTGCTCTGGATGGCTGGTTGATTCACAGCGAGAATTATCAGGCGCTGAATACGTTTTCGCGGAAATTTCAGGAGCGAGTGAAGTGCGTACATATTGATCCGCCGTACAATACGGAAACAAGCGGCTTTCTTTACGCAAATACATACCAACATTCCAGTTGGCTTACAATGATGGAAAATCGCATCGCAGAAAGTGTGGGGTTTTTGACACGAGACGGTTCAGTGTTATGTCACATTGACGAAAACGAATACGAAAGATTGCATTTGCTGTTTGAGCAACTCTCTATCCCAAACGCAGGTACCATAACATGGGACAAAAGAAATCCGATGAATTCGGGAAGCGGTATAGCAACTCAACACGAGTATATTGTTTGGAGAACCAAGCAAGAATCCCCGATTTACCTTAGAAACGAGAGCGTTTTAGAAATGCTTCAAGTGGCGCGCGAGTTGGTGAAGAAATACGGAAAAGGATCGGAGAAGGCTCAGAAAGAATATGCGACATGGGTGACAAATAATGAAAACTTATCAGGAGGCGAAAAGGCTTATCGTTATCTTGATAAGGAGGGTGTAGTCTATCAAAGCGTAAGTTTGAGAGCTCCCGAACCAAGAACCGACCCCAAGTTCTTTGTACCCTTAATTCATCCTGTCACCAAGAAACCCTGCGCCGTTCCTCCAAATGGGTTTTCTCGAACTCCCGACACTCTGAAGAGAATGGTGGATGACGGCGAGATCATTTTTGGTGATGATGAGACAACGCAACCCCGACAAAAAGTGCCGCTAACCGAAGGGAAAAGAAGACAAATTGCATCACTCATTCAAGACGGTAAAAAGGGTAAAGCAGACTTAGATTTACTGGGACTTGATTTTCCTTACTGTCATCCAGTTTCTCTATATGAGAGATTGACGGGTGCGGCATCGGATTCCCCCGATGACATTGTTCTAGATTTCTTTGCTGGTTCTGGAACAACTGCGCATGCTGTATTCAAGTTGAATCGTCTCGATAACGGCAAGCGCAAGTACATTCTGGTCGAAATGGGCGAGCATTTCAACACGGTCATCTTGCCGCGCGTCAAGAAGGTTGCCTTTAACGATACATGGAAAGACGGCAAGGCACAGGCAGGCAAAGGCATCAGCCACTTTGCCAAGTACTTTGAACTGGAACAATACGAAGACGCCCTGCGCCGCGCCCGCTATGAAGAAAGCGATCTGTTCGCCGCCAGTGACGCCTACACCAGTTACGTCTTCCTGCGCGACTTGAAAATGCTCGAGGCGGTGTCGCTCGACAAGATGAAGAACAAGGTGGATGTCCAGTTGGATAAACTCTACGATGGCATTGACCTGGCTGAAACGCTCTCGTGCGTCACGGGCAAGTGGATCAAGCGTATTACCAAAGATATGGTCGAGTTTCAGGATGGCACATCCGCAAGTTTGACGGAGCCTGATTGGGCGCTGGTCAAGCCGTTGGTGTGGTGGTAACCGTCCACGAATGAAACCACGAATGCACGAATGACCATGCTCGTATTCGTTTATTCGTGAACAATTCGTGGATGGTCGGCGATGGAAGAACCGTCCACGAATGAAACCACGAATGCACGAATGTTGGCGGTGCGGAATTCGTTTACTCGTGAACAATTCGTGGATGGAGCTTTTTGAAAGGAGACCCTATGTCACTTGTAACGGACGCAACTGGAAACGACCTGACATATAAAATCATCGGCCTTGCTATGGAAGTCCATAATGAGATTGGGCATGGCTTCAAGGAGGATGTGTACGAGAAGGCGATGGAAGTCAAGCTCAACCATGCGGGCATGGAACCCTTCCGTCAACATGAAGTATTCGTTGATTTTGAAGGAGAAAGGGTTGCAACCTTCTATTTGGATTTATTTCCAAACAGGCAGGTGGTGGTCGAGATCAAGGCGTTCAGCCACCAACTGACCAACGATGAACTGGCGCAAGTCATAAACTACTTGAAGGCCGCTGGCGCGCCTGTGAGTCTGTTGCTCAATTTTGGACGCAGAAGATTGGAATATCGGCGCATCTTCCCTGGCAAGGATATGAAACCTGTGCAGCGAATTGGCAGGGATAATGCCATCAAAAGGTGACATTGCTTCCAAATTCGTTTATTCGTGAAATATTCGTGGATGGTCTGCCCCGCGAAACCATCCAAGAATGATGCCGCGAATTCGTTTATTCGTGATAAATTCGTGGACGGTTCATACTGGAGCAAATGATGAGTTCTTTATTTTCCGATACCCATCCCAAAATGGAAGCCCTGCAAATCGAATTGATTCGGCACATGCCATCGTGGAAAAAGATCTCCATGGTGGACAGCCTGAACGAAACGGTGAAAACACTGGCGGTCAGCGGCATTAAACAACGACATCCCGAAGCGACGCCCGAACAAATCCGCCGCATGTTGGCGGAAATCGTGCTCGGCCTGGAACTGGCGCGAAAGGTATACGACCATGCAAGGTGAAGCCACTCGAATTACATTGCTCGTCACGCAAACGCTGGAACGGATCGGGATTCCCTACGCGGTGGGCGGCTCGCTGGCGAGTTCCCTGCACGGCGTCATGCGCTCCACGCTGGATGTGGACATTGTGGCAGATATGAAGGTGGAACACATCCCCGCCCTGGTTGCCGCGCTCTCGAAGGAATTTTATGCCGATGACGAAATGATGAAAGACGCCATCGCGCATCACAGCAGTTTCAACCTCATCCATTACGAAACCGCCTTCAAGGTGGATATTTTCATCCGCAAGTTGCGCGCCTTCGATCAAATGCAGTTGGAACGGCGCAGGCCATCGGTCATTGCCACCGAACCCGAAGAAAGCGTGTACGTTGTCAGCCCCGAAGATATCATCCTCTCCAAACTGGAATGGTATCGCATGGGCGGGGAAGTGTCCGACCGCCAGTGGCGCGATATCCTGGGTGTGCTGAAAGCCCGCGCGGGCGAACTCGACCTGGCCTACCTGCGAAAATGGGCGGGCGAACTGAAGGTCAGTGATTTGATGGAACGCGCTTTGAACGAAGCGGCATGAAAAAACTTCAAACCCTCCTCAATGATATTGATTTCGAGTCCATGCCTGCCGCATGGACAGAGTTCGATTTGGCGCGCTTTTCCAGGTCCAAGAAGTTGTGGGATTACCAGCAAACCGCCGTCGAGAACGCGCTCAAGGCATTGTGGAAGTATTACTCGTTTGATTCCGTCATTGCGAGCGAAGCGAAGCAATCTCGTGTTAGCGCGGGGATTGCTTCGGGCGGGCAAAAAACGCCCGAACGCCCTCGCAATGACGCGATACGAAAAGAAGCCTTCCATCAATGGTACGCCGACAACCAAATCGAACTTCCCGAACTTTCCTTCGGCAAAAAGCGCGATAACGCGGCTCTGCTATCTCCTTATTATCCAATTACCAATAACCAATTACCATATTCCCACTTCATCAACCGCATGGGCTTCTGGATGGCGACAGGTTCGGGGAAAACCATTGTCATCGTCAAACTCATCGAAATCCTGTGGGCGCTCATCGGGCGCAAAGAAATCCCCGATAACGACATTCTGGTACTCACCCATCGCGAAGACCTGATCCAGCAATTGCGCGGCCACGTGGACGAATACAACGCGGCGAGCGGCAGTCTCTTCATCCGCTTGAAGGAACTCAGGGAATATGCCGATATCAAGCGCGGCTTTCCGTCCCTGCTCGGGCATCAGGAAATCACGGTCTTTTACTATCGCTCCGACAACCTGAGCGACGAACAAAAAGAACGCATCGTTGACTTCCGCAATTACGACAACAACGGCCGCTGGTACATCTTGCTGGATGAGGCGCACAAAGGCGATAAGGAAGATTCCAAACGCCAGCACATCTACAGCATTTTGAGCCGGGACGGTTTCCTGTTCAACTTCTCTGCCACCTTCACCGACGACCGCGACAAACTCACCACTGCCGCCGAATTCAACCTGTCCAGTTTCATCGAAGCGGGTTACGGCAAGCACATCTCCATTCTCAAACAGGAAAACAGCGCCTTCCGCAAAGACAGCGGCGATTTCACCGACGAGGAAAAACAGAAGATCGTCCTGCAATCCCTGTTGATGATGACTTATATCAACAAGACACGGGAAGGTTTGCTGGAAGCCACCGGCACGGAACTCTATCACCGTCCGCTTTTGCTGGCGCTGGTCAACTCGGTCAACACCGATGACGCCGACCTGAAAATCTTCTTCGCCCAACTGGAACGCATCGCCAAAGGCGAACTTGGCCGCGAGGCCTTCTCCCGCGCCAAATCCGACCTGTGGAATGAACTCAAAGCCGAACCTGAATGGCTGTACGAAGATTCCCGCTTCATCCCCGACCAAAGCCTGTTCCAAAGCCTGACGCTCAAAGACATCCTGAAAACGGTCTTCAACTCCGAAAATCACAGCGAGATCGAAGTGCTGACGCGTCCGAGCAACGACAAGGAACTGGCGTTCAAACTCAAAACGTCCGCCGCGCCGTTTGCCCTTATCCGCATCGGCAACACCGCCGAATGGCTCAAAGACGTGCTGGCAGGCTACCAGTTCGTGCAGGGTTTCGAAGATGAGAGTTTCTTCCAGCGCATCAACGAGGAAGACAGTGAAATAAATCTGCTCATGGGTTCGCGCAGTTTCTACGAAGGCTGGGATTCCAACCGCCCCAACGTGATTACCTTCATCAACATCGGCGGCGCGGACGCCAAGAAATTCATCCTGCAATCCGTTGGGCGCGGCGTCCGCATCGAACCCATCCCCAATAAACGCAAACGACTTGCGTCACTGGATACTGCGAAAGAAGTAGATCATTCCCTGTTCACACAGGCAAGACCATTCCTCCCTGCTGTTGAAACCCTCTTTATCTTCGGTACCAATCGCGCCGCGCTCGAAAGCGTCTTCAAAGAACTCGACAACGAAAAAGAGAAGGAGGAAGGCGTCGAAATTGCGCTCGAAGTCAATCCCGCCGCTGTGGATGGTCGGCCTTTGCTCATTCCCACCTATCGCTATTCCAACCAACCGCTCATCGAGCAACGCGCCCCAAGCAAGTTCGATATTCCGCAGGAGGAATTGGACTATCTGAACAAGTATCTCAAGTATCTTGGCGATGAACGTTTATTGCTGGCGCATCACGATCTATCCCCGCAACAAATCGGCTACGTTCAAAAAAGCGTTGCCGATCCTGATACCTATTTCGACACATCGGGCGGACGGAAATTCGGGAATATCAACATCCTGCTCCCGCGCCTCGTTCGCTATCTCGACATCATCCCGTGCGAGTTGGAAGGCTTCAAGCCGCTGGAGGCCGAGATCAACCATTACAAGCATATCCGCGTGTTTCTCAAAGACATCGAAGAATTGCGCAGGAAAATAAAGGCAGTCCAGCAATTCAGCGATCCTGAAGAGCGAAAAACCTTTTTGAAACAACGACTGGCAACAGGGGAAATCAACATTGATACCTACACCGCTACCATCGAAGGCATTGCCCGCACGTCCGCCGAAGAAACCTTTACCCCGCCACAAGGCGCGACCCTGAAAATCAAAAACATCGCCGCGCATTACTATATGCCTCTGCTTTTATCCGAAGACGAAAAAATTGATTACATTCGTCATGTCATCCACGTGGAAAGCGAAGTTTTTTTCATCAAGCAATTGGAAGATTACCTTCAACAAGACGACAACTACTTCAAGTCCTTTGACTGGTGGATGTTCAGCCGCGCCGATGAAACGCTGGATAAAGTCGTCATCCCCTATTACGACCCAACCCAAAACAAAATGCGCGACTTCCATCCCGACTTCATCTTCTGGCTCAAACGCTGGAACGATTACTTCATCCTGTTCGTTGACCCCAAAGGTATGCAAAATACTGGTTACGAATACAAGGTGGATGGCTACAAGGATATTTTCTGGGAGAACGGAAAGATGAAATCCATCCCTTATCGCGGCCTGAATGTTTGCGTCTCACTGGCGATGTTCAATCCTAAAGCAAGCCAATCGCCGCAGGGATACAACGATTGTTGGTACGACCATCCAAAGCAGGTTTTGAAGAAGTTGATTGCACATAATTAAAAAACGACTCCTCCTTTCCTCGGCGGGAATTTATTTGAACTTCCTTCGCGCTTCTTTGTGTCCTTCGCGGTTCGAAAGTTTTTCCGCTCCAAACTCGTGATATTCGTCAATTGTCCGATACGCCAACTTGACCTATACTTGGAGCATCCCAACCCTTCGGATATTACATGAGCAAACGACGTACTCCTACTCGAATTGACCCGATCAACCTGCCGCGCCGCCTGCGGGAGAGCCTCGCGGAAGCGAGTGAATTGCTGGAAGAAAAAAAACCAGTCAAAGCGAAAGCGATACTCGAAGAATTAGTCAAAGCCTTTCCTCGCCAGGAGGACGCGCTCGGCCTGCTTGCCAACGCCTGTGCGGACACAAAAGATGATCGAGGCTATCTTCAGGTGATGCTAAAACTCCACAGCCTCCGTCCCAACAACCCGGAATACAATCTTGGTTTGGCGGGCGGCTACCTGAGCAACGCCTACATAGTCCTGGCCCTGCAGACTTTCGAACGTTTCATCAATCGGTGGCCGGGACATCCAAAAGCGGACGATGCCCGTGAGGCCATCAAAACAATTCGCGGAGGGCTGGATAATATTCTTGGCGAACTTCGCCTGGAGGAAAAGGATGGGCTCGAATTTTCAGCAAAACACGATGAATTAAGACTCTGCCTCGACACCGGCCAATACCAACGCGGCAAGACGCTCGCAAAGGAACTACTCAAGGTCAAGCCCGATTTTGCCCCGGCGCGCAACAACCTGAGCCAGATCTATTGGCTGGAAGGCGACACTGAAAAAGCCATCGAAACCTGCAAGGAGGTGCTTGCCCTCGAGCCCGATAACATCCACGCGCTTTCGAACATCATCCGCCTCCTGTTTCTGGCCGGTCGAAAAGAAGAGTCGTCGGTCTACATAGCAAGGCTGAAGGAATCCAGAGCCGAAGCGGCAGACCGCTGGAAGAAAATCGCCGAGGTGTTGAGTTTCATCGGCGACGACCAGGGAATTCTCGAATTGAAAGCGCAGGCGCAGAAAGAAGCCAGGCCGGAGGAGTTGGACGAGTATTTTCATCATTTTGCGGCAGTTTCAGAGCTGATTGTGGGACAGGAGAATGAGGCCAGGAACGATTGGAGACATGCCCTGAAACTCCAACCAGGTTTTTCTCCCGCCCAGGAAAACCTCGATGACCTGAAACTGCCGAAACACAAGCGGAACGGTCCCTGGGCGCATTCGATGGCGGAAATGGTCACCAGGAAAACCGTCCGTGAATTGACCGATGTAATCCAACGCGCCGCCAAAAGCAAAAGCGGGAATAGCGTCCAATTTGCCGCGCAACGCTTCCTGAATTCGCACCCCGAAATCCTTCAACTTGCGCCGTTGATATTAGAGCGAGGCGAGAAGATCGCGAAGGAACTCATTTTGAACGTCGCGGATATGTCCGCTCATCCAGAATTTCTCGCCCTGCTCAAGGAGTTTGCCTTCGGCCAGGCGGGGTCCGACAAGATGCGAATGGAAGCGGCCCAAATCCTTTCGCAACACAACGCCGCGCCGGGCGGCCGGGTCAATATGTGGATTGAAGGCGAGCAAAGGGAACTTCTCCTGCTCGGATTTGAAATAACTCCCGAGCCGACGCTCGACATCCCCTTGAAACCCAAAGTAGCGGGCCTGCTGGAGCAAGCCATCTACGCGCTTCGCGAGCGTGACGGCGCGCGGGCCGAACAGCGCCTGCGAAACGCGCTCGCCCTCCAGCCCGAAGTTCCCACCTTGCTCAACAACCTCGCGGTAGCCCTCGTCCTGCAAGGGAAACAGGCCGAATCAGACTCCATCCTGAACCATCTCATCCAGGATTTTCCCAATTACTTTTTCGGGCAAATGTCGCTCGCCCGAATATCACTCAATGCGGGAGACTACGAAAAAGCCCATGCCATTCTTAATCATTGGCTGGAAACCAAAAAGAAATATCACCACACTGAATATAACATGCTGTGCAAGACCGAGATTGACCTTATGCTGGCGGAGAAAAAATACGAAGGCGCAACCTCGTGGCTTGAGATGTGGGAACGCACCGAACCGGACGACCCTGAGTTCGAAAAGTACAAAGCATTGGTGCAGATGTCCCGAGGCCTGTTCAAAAATCCTTTCGGAAACAAAGACCAAAAGAAAAAGGAGTAATCCATGTCCGAACCCCGCAAGAAGATCACCCTGCCCTACCTCTTCGACAAAGTGAGGAAGGGCGAACCCATCACCTGGCTGACGTGCTACGACTATCCCACCGCCTATTTGCAGGAGCAGGCGGGCATCGAGATGATCCTCGTCGGCGACAGCCTCGGAATGACCATGCTCGGCTACGATTCCACGCTGCCGGTCACGATGGACGACATGATCCGCCACTCGCAGGCCGTGAGGCGCGGCGCGCCGACCGCGTTCGTCATCGGGGATATGCCCTATATGACGTACCAGCCGAGTGTTGAACTGGCTATACGCAACGCGGGACGCTTCATGGCCGAAGCCGGTTGCGACGCCATCAAACTGGAGGGCGGCGCGGCCATGGCCGACCGCGTCAAAGGCATCGTGGAAGCGGGCATCCCGGCCATCGGCCACCTCGGGCTCACGCCGCAATCCGTCTCCGCGCTGGGCGGCTTCCGCCTGCAGGGCAAGTCCGCCGCCCTGGCGAAAAAGATCGTGGATGACGCCAAAGCCCTCGAACAGGCGGGCGCGTTCTGCATCCTGCTCGAACTCGTCCCCGACCGGCTATGCCAACTGATCACCGAGCGCGCCGAGAATTGCATCATCATGAGTCTCGGCTCCGGGCCGAACGCGCACGGTCAACTGCTCATCTACCACGACATGTTCGGGCTGTATCCCAAATTCAAGCCGAAGATGGCCAAGGTCTACGGCAACGCGGGCGAGGTCATTCTCAACGGCCTCAAGAACTACCACGATGAAGTCATCGCCAAAAAATTCCCCGCGCCCGATAACTGGTTCGGGATGCCGGATGAGGAATATGACGAACTGAAGAAGATGCTTGGATAGTCTCATAGTCTGATAGTCAAATGGTCAAGCCGGCCATGGGACTATCAGACCAACGACTATAAGACTATGAGACCATGAGACTATAAGACTACAAAACCAGGAGACTACCCCCATGACCAACCTCCAAAAATCCCTCAAAATCTCCCCCGATAAACTCAAAGCCGTCAATTCTGTTTTTCTCGACCCCGACTCGCGGGTGATGAAAGACTTCCTCGCCGTGGTGGAAAAATACGGCACGCCCGAAGAGATCAACCGCAAACACCGCGCCGCGCGCAAAATGGAGAATCTCTTCAAGATCGTGCGGGAACGCAACCCCCAGGCGATCCAGGATTTGAACTGGCTCATCGAACAGCGCGACCGGGGCGCGTTCATCTCCGTCGAAGACTATCGCCGCCGCGTTCTTGGACCCAAAGCGGACGCGACCAAATTCAAGGACCGCTACGCCGTCACGCTCGAAGTCTCGGCGCTCCAATATTTCCCGTGGATTCGTCCCATGGCGGAACGCGCTATCGCCGAGAAGACGCTCGTCCCCGGCCGCTTCATCGCCGTCCGCAAGATGAAGGAATCCGAGGCCGACGGCGACTTGCCAGCCATCGTCGCCGCGCTGGACATCATCGGCGCGTCCTTCGTCGAGACGCTGGACACGAAGGGGACGGACGGCTCGAATCCGCACCTCGGCGGCCCCGCCACCATCACCGGCTACTTCGGCGGGATCGGCCAGCCCAACGAGCACGCCCTGCAATGGCTGGACGAGTTCCTCTACTACTACACCAACTACGGCGTCCAGCACGTCCTGAACTTCAACGCGGGGACGATCCTGCTCGGCTTCCTGCTCCACCGCCTCGGCGTGGACATCCAGTTCAAGATCTCGGTCTTCTTCGGCTCAGACAATCCCTACCACGCGCTGTGGATCATGACCATGGCGAAACTGTTCAGCCGCGACGACGGGACCAGCCCGCTCATCGGCTTCAACTGGTCGAACTCGATCAACAACCAGACCATGGAACTGACCGCCGAATTTCGAAAGGCGCTCGGCTTCGAGAAGGTCGTCCGCTTCGAGCATCACATCGTCGAGACGTGGAAGAGCATCGTCGTCCAGCCCTACAACCGCCGCGCCGAACTGATCGAAATTGCCGACCACGTGGCGAACATCGCCGCCAAACACGAGGGCGGCGACCCCGAAGTGGAGCAGACCCTCGCCCACCCCTCCGACATCCTGGATTACTTCCGCGAGAAGAAGGAGGTCATCGAAAGCGGCGATTGGGAGGCTCTCCAGACCAACTTCCTGTACAAGGTGGAGGCGGCCAATCACACCGCCTGGGATTTGACGGCGAAAGGATTGTCCTTTATTGCCGCAAGGAATTTGCACAAGTAAGGTTGAACAAATTACGAACAAAACGCCCTCCCAGGCCGCTGGAGAGGGCGTTTTCTGATGGCAATTCTCCACACGCGCTATTTCATTTCAAATGGATACACAGCCACCAATGTATCGCCCACGGCAATCCAATATTCATACTTATCGCCCACCTTGATATTTCTAAGCACGGCACTGCAATGTCTATAACCCAGCATTTCATAATACGCTTTAGTCTCAATCTTCTGTGTCTGAACGTTATATAAGCCAATCATAAATTGTTCCCGACTTGCCTTTTTCGGATAATCTTGGAAACAAATTAAACGGCCTTCAGTATACCCTTCGCTAATATCGTCAAAGCGTTGCGAGGCAAAATCAAAGACTGTAATACTTATGGCATGGAAATAATTTTTGAACGCCTCTTCGTCCAAAACATCGGGAAAGGGCAACGTAGCGGGTGGCACGATTTGATCCGGGAGTAGCCTTTCCACCTGTTGTGCTAAAGTCACCACATCATCCAAATTCGCTTTTCCGTTGGGGTTGAAATTGCTTATCCGAATCATGGCATTCCCCTTGTAGAAAAAGAGCTGAATTTCCTTACCGCCCTCCTCCACCTCGGCGGCAATCGCTGCCTGCCCAATCGTTGGCACAGTAAGTGTGACAACAGGATTGTGAATGATTAGATCTGCCTCGGTAAGTAACTTATCGCTTGCGGTCACGGTGGCGCTAAGATTGATGTTGCCAGGCAAATTGCACAACAGCCTTGCGGATGTCATGCCAACAGAATACTCAATCCACTTGCATTGAGGAAGGTCAGCAACCGTAGGCAAGTAGACAATTGGTTCGGGGCCTGGAATTGGAGTGGGGGTGCTGGTAAAGGTTGGCGTAGGCGGTACAGGCGTAAGGGTTGGCGTTGATGTTGACGTTGCCGTTACAGTCGGGGTAATAGTAGGGCCAAACACCTGTCCCGGACCGCAGCCTGAAACAAGCAGGCTGAGCGCCAATAAACATACTGTAACCGCTTTTGCGCTTGTGTCCATGATTCCTCCTGTCGCTATTACGGGCGCACCCGGCAACTGCTCATGCGAGTTGCAATATCACAAGGCGGTTCGCAATGGTTGTTGTGATACTCACATATTATTATAACATTAAAGCCAGACAATTGGCTGGCCGAGCAGTAGCGAGATCCAAACACAGAAAAGGTCGCGGCAAAAGGCGAATGACTCTAATATTGTAACGCAAGGTTGGCAGCATGGGGTCGTGAAAGTGACCAGCGGAAGGGTCTCGGAGATTCTCTTATTATCGCTAATCGTCCTCAGGCGGCGGCATTTCCTGTTCTTTTTTACCGATGAAGATAAATGACTCCAGGTCATCCAAATCTTCGGGGGCATATTTTCGGAAGACCGCGCGAACTTCATCCAGCGCCTCATCGGACGCCCAGCCTAATAGCGTGCCCAAATCACCCAGGTCGCGAACTCGTTGGGCAGACATTTTCATCAGCACCAGATACGGCAAACCAACAACAGGGTATCCGGCAGGATCCTGTTCCGTATGCGATAAGGCTTCCTTCAACCACTTGTATTTTCCAAAGATGACATCCAGCTCAGTTCCATCAGGAGCGACCAACAGATAACCAGGGACAGCCAAACGCGAAGCCACACGATAACCAGCCTGTTTCAGTTTCCTGATCGCCTCTTCGCCATCCTTCGCATGAACAACTATGTCCAAATCCTTCGTTGTGCGTTCAGGCATGTAGGCGCGAGTCGCCACGCCTCCAACAATCGCCCATTGGATCTCCTTCAAGATGGGGCGTAAATCAGGCCATGGATTCATAGCCGTTCTCCTTCTCATAAACTCGTGACTACTGCCCGTGCCTGGCCTGCCTCGCTTCAACGCCATGTCAATCATAAACCGCCGCACTTGGCGCGGGGTTAGGTTGCCGTCTGGCGCAATCCTGGCAATGGCTGGGGGGACCGGTAATGCGCTCATACGGCAATCTTACTATAACTTTGGCAGGTGTTACAATCGAAGCCATGCCTGACTTCCATTTCCAGACAACCCACGTCGGCTCCGTGCCGCACAAGGACCCGACCGACCTGACCCACCGCCTCGCCTCCCAACTTGACATTCCCTGCTGGCTGCAACTCCCGCGCCGCCACTACCTCGAAAACATCTACACTCAATACGCCGCCACCCTGCCCGGCGCTCACGTGGACGCGGAAAAAGAGAAAGCCTTCATGCGCACCGACGCGGCGGACTTCGACGCGCAACTCGAAGCCTTCTATCAATCCGTGATTGACGACGATCTCAATCACTTCGCGCTCACCCGCGATTGCGCGCTCGGCTTCTTCACTTTGCTGGATGAACTCAAAACCAACCCGGCCAAATGGGTCAAGGGACAGGTGATGGGTCCCATCAGTTTCGGCCTCACGGTCACAGATCAAAACCTGCGCGCCAGCCTCTACGACGAAACGCTCGCCGATGCCCTCGTCAAGAACATGGGCATGAACGCCCGCTGGCAGGTTCGTCAGTTGAAAAAGGTGGGAGAGAACGTAATCATGTTCGTGGACGAGCCGTATATGGCCTCCTTCGGCTCCGCTTTCATCAGTCTCAGCCGCGAGCAGGCACTGGGCTATATGAACGAGGTCTACGAGGCGGTGCATGGCGAGGGCGTGCTGGTCGGCGTTCACTGCTGCGGCAACACCGATTGGAGCATCCTGCTCGACTCGCAGGCGGACATCCTGAACCTCGACGCGTATGGCTACCTCGAAAACCTCGCCCTCTACCCCGCCGAACTCCGCCTCTTCCTGGACCGAGGCGGCGCGCTCTGCTGGGGAATCGTTCCCAACAACGAGCAGATTTGGAACGAAACGCCACAGTCGCTCGCGGACCGCCTGCGCGCCGGGCTGAAACTTATCTCAGCGAAGGCGGCCGCGCGCGGTATGACCATCACCACAGACGAACTGGCTTCCCGAAGCCTCGTCAGCCCCGCCTGCGGGCTTGGGTCAACCACCGTTGAAATCGCGGAGCAGGTTTTCGAGGTGATGGTAGAGACGAGCATGATGCTGAAAAAGGGATAACTCGTATGGATGTTTACCAGCGGGCTTGTTCATTACATCGTTGAAGAGAAAAAGAGCAATATACTGGCTACACGCAAGATGCGATTCTTGCCCCTCTAAAATTGGAGACTTTGGAATTTGCCTCAAGACAGGAGTTTTTCCATCATCGTCACAACCGACTGGTAAACCGGCGAACTGTCCGGCAGATCCACCAGCGGCTTGCCGGAATATTCAAAGTTCGCCAGTTCTTCGTTCGCGGGGATGGTTCCCAGCAGCGGCACATCCATCGTTTCCACAAAGGTTTTCAGGTCGGGGGGCGTTTCGGCGGGAAGACGGTTGAGGATCAGGCAGGCGTTCTCGATGCGGATGTCCAACTCTTTGCGCATGTCGGCGATGCGCTGCGCGGCGACCAACCCGCGCTGGGTGGGATCGCTGACGATGAGCAGATGCTGAACGTCGCGCGTGGTGCGCCGCGAGAGATGCTCCATCCCCGCTTCGTTGTCAATGACGACGTAGGCGTAATGTTTGCTCATCCCGTCAATGACCTCGCGCAGGTTGTGGTTGACCGCGCAGTAGCATCCCTGTCCCTCGCCGCGCCCCATGGCGATCAGGTCGAAGCGGCTCCCCTCTGCCAGCGCCGACTTGACGTGATATTCCAGGTAATCGCGCTTGTTGACGCCGCCGGGCAGCGCGCCCATGGCCGCTCCGCCTCCCAGCAGCGACGATTTGACCTGCTCCAGCATATCCTCGCGGATGTCGCCGACGGTCCAATCGAGGTCGAGTCCCAGCACCATGTTGAGGTTGCTGGACGGGTCCGCGTCTATGGCGAGGATGCTGCCCGGCTGGTTCTGCGCCAGCCACTTGATGACCATTCCTGCGACGGTGGTCTTGCCGACGCCGCCCTTGCCTGCGAGTGCGATGGTGGTTGTCAATTTACTTTCCTTTGTAAACTTCCCGACGGTGACCAATCTCATACACTACGATCAAGCCTTCCTTATCGAAAACTTGGTAAATGGCGCGATAATCACCAATACGGAATTTCAAAAATTCAGACAAATCGCCAGTCAAAGGTTCGCGTCGAACTATTTCAATATTTTCCGCTAACCATTTCAACTTCCTGGCGATACGACGTGCGGTTTCTTTTTCGAGAGACGCCAGATCGTTTTGAGCCCGATCAAGCAGGCGCAATTGGTACATTGCCTAAAGCCCCAAATCTTTGACTACATCCTGGAGTAATTTTCCGCGTTCTCCACGATCTACAGCAGACTTGCTCTTCAACAGCCGCAGGCGAACTTCCTCGCGTAAAACAAGACCTTCATCGGGGTCCCCGAATAACTCGATGAGTTTGTTCTCAATGGAGGATTCAATCACCTGTTGAAGTTCCTCTTTTGTCATTTGAGACACCATTTGTTCCATAGTACACCTCGGCTCTTATTTTACTCTTTTTTTGATTGGCACAGACGACGCGTGGATTCTAACGCTCGTATAAATAATTCAACTCACGGATTCGATCCCGCAATTCATCCGTCAGCGCGGACGAGTCCATCCGCCAGCCCCAGTTGCCGTCCGGGCGCGAGGGATAGTTCATGCGCGCCTCCCCTCCGAGGGCGAGAAAGTCCTGCATGGGCGCGAGGGCGAAGACAGCCAGAGAAGACCACGCCGTGCGAATGAGATGCGCGGGAAATTCCCTTGCCATGCTTCGCCCTGCCTTCAGGCCGAGGTAACGGAGGGCAAATTCGCGTTCCGCATCGGGGGCGGTTTCGTACCAGCCGCGCGACGTGTCGTTATCGTGGACGCCGGTGTAAACAACGCAGTTCTCAGGGAAATGATGCGGCAGGAAGAGATTATCGGGGCCGGAAAAAGCGAAATGGAGAATCTTCATGCCGGGAAAGCCAAAGTCGTCGCGCAGGGCGATGACATCTTCGGTGATCAGGCCGAGGTCTTCGGCGACGATGGGAAGTTCGCCGAGGGACTGCTTCATGGCGGCGAACAGGTCTGCGCCAAGGGCGGGGACCCAGCGCCCCTGTTCGGCGGTGGGAGCGGAGGCGGGGATTTCGTAGCAACCCGCGAAGCCGCGAAAGTGGTCGAGGCGGATGATGTCCACCTGCGCGAGCGCGGAGCGGAAGCGCGCCAGCCACCAGGCGAAGCCCGTCTCTTTGTGCCTCTGCCAGTCATAGAGCGGATTGCCCCACAACTGCCCCGTTGGTGAAAAGAAATCAGGCGGGACGCCCGCCACAACCGTGGGGCGTCGCTGCTCGTCGAGAAAAAAAAGATCGGGGTTGGCCCACGCGTCGGCGGAGTCGTAGGCGACGAAGATGGGGATATCGCCGATGATCTTCACGCCGCGCCGACTGGCGCAATCGCGAAGTTCGCGCCACTGCTTGAAAAACAGGAACTGGATAAACTTATGGCGGGCAATGGAATCGGCCAGGCCGGCGCGCGCCTGCGCGAGCGCGGAGGGTTCGCGCAGGCGGAGGGGCCCGGGCCAATCGCTCCACGCGCCGCCGCCGTAGGCTTCCTTGACGGCCATGAAGAGCGCGAAGTCGTCGAGCCAGGGGGCCTCCTCGGCGGCGAACCGGTCGAAGTCGGCCTCACCCGCACCGGGGTCGGAGGCGAAGCGCCGCCAGGCCCGCTCGAGCAGGTTCAACTTCCAGGGGATGATCCGCCCGTAATCCACCCTTCGACTTCGCCCAGGGTTTCGCGCGCCGGCCGGGAAGTCCGCCTGTTCGAGATCGTCGGATTGGAGGAAACCGTCGCGAATCAGGAAATCGGGGCTGACGAGGAAGGGATTGCCCGCAAAAGCCGAGAAACATTGATAGGGCGAATCGCCATAGCCGGTGGGTCCAAGCGGAAGCACCTGCCAGAGTTTGTTGCCCGCCTCGGCGAGGAAATCCACGAAACGATGCGCCTCCGGGCCGAGGTCGCCAATGCCGTAGGAGCCGGGCAGGCTGGTGGGATGGAGGAGGATGCCGCTGGAGCGTTGAAATGACATATAAAATCTTCTTTGTACACGGATTGCACGGATTTACGGATTTTCACGGAAAGTCAAAAGAAAAATCCGTGCCCGTCCGTGCAATCCGCGTAATCCGTGTACGGTTTTTATTTCGTCTTTGAGAGCAACGTTCGATACAGTTCGAAATATTCCCGCGCGGGTTTCGACCACGAGAAATCGGCGCGCATGGCGGATTGCTGCATGGCGCGCCAGCGCGTTCGGTCGGGATACACCGACAGGGCTTTGACGAGCGCGGCGCGCAGCGAGCGCGGCGCTGCAGACTTGAAGCGGAAGCCCGTTTCGTCGGTGACGGTATCGTTCAGGCCGCCGGTGGCGTGAACGATGGGCAGGCATCCGTAACGCATGGCGATCATCTGCGCCAGGCCGCAGGGTTCGTAGCGCGAGGGCATGAGAAGCATGTCGGCCGCGGCGTAGATGTGACGCGCCAGCGCGCCGTCGAAGCGCAGTTCGGCGCGCACGCGGCCGGGAAATTCCATCTGCAACTTGCGGGCGGCTTCCTCCAGGGCAGAGTCGCCGGTGCCGAGCAGGACGAATTGCCATGGAATATCGGCCAGTTTTTTCAGCGCGCCCAGCGCCAGGTCCACCCCCTTCTGGCGGTCCATGCGCCCGACCATGGCGATCATCGGCGTGACGGGATCAACGGGCAGGTTGAGTTTCTCCTGCAGGGCGGTCTTGTTCTTTTCGCGAATGGCGGGATTTTCGGCGGTGAACTGGAAGGGGACGGCCGGGTCGTTGGAAGGGTCGAACGATTCGGTATCCAGCCCATTGAGGATGCCGCGCAGCGCTTCGCGGTGGCGGTGGATGAAATCCTCCAGCCCGCCGCCGAATTCGGGCGTGAGAATCTCGCGCGCGTAGGTGGGAGAAACCGCGACGATGGCGTCGGCGGAAAAGAGACCCAGCGGCAGGGGCAGGGCGCGCGCCCAATCGGGCAGGTCGGTTTGGGCGATGGGCAGGTTGTAGGAGGCCAGAATGTCGGTCGCGTCCGCGCCCATGTAGGGCAGGTTGTGCAGAGTCAACACCGAGGCCGCACGGGACATCTCCCCGGACCAGCGCTTGAGGAGCAGGGCGTAAACGGCCAGGGCGGTATGCCAATCGTGAGCGTGGAAGATATCCACCTCCCAATTGAGAATGCGCGGCAACTCCAGCGCGGCCAGCGAGAAGAAGGCATATTTCTCCGCGTCCACTGCGGGGTTGGAGGAATACACCGACCCGACCGAGGAAATCGGCCCGCCGCCGATGAAATAGACGGGCATGTTATCCAGCGCAGTCTCGGAGACCTGCACCGCCAGGTCTTTGCCGCCGCGTTCGAGCGGGAAGATGGCGAGCGGGCGCGCTTCGGCTTTGATCGCGCTGTGGTGCGGCAGAACCAGCCTCACGTCGAGGAACGAATCGCCGCGCGCCTCGGCGGGCAAATTCCGCAGGGCGCGCGGCAGCGCGCTGGCCACATCTCCCAGTCCGCCCACTTTGACGAACGGCTCGGCCTCGGCCGCGAGAAACAGCACATTGATATTTTTGGGCATGGGGCAATTGTAACGTGAATTGGCGGAATTTTTACAATCCGCTCATATTCGGATAACCTTCGCGAGGCATAATACGGAGCGAAAGAAACGAATATGAAACGGACGATCTTTGCCGCCCTCGCGATCTTGATTCTTGCGACATCCTGCCGCTTCACGCGTGACGTTGGGCCTGCTTCCGCGCAAGACGCGGCCTCCACGCCCGATCCGCTCCCTCCCGCCCCGCGCCCTACGCTGGATTCCGCCAAACCCATCCTTAACCTCCGATACAGCGAAGAAACACCCCCGCGTCCCGATGCCCTCAGCCTCGACGTGTATCCCGCCAGCGGCGCGAACCTGCCCGTGATGATCTCCGTGCATGGCGGGGGCTGGTTCCGCGGCGACAAATCGCAAGTGGACGCCAAGCCCGCCGCGTTCAACGCGCGCGGCTTCGTCTTCGTTTCGGTCAATTACCGCCTGATCGCCGAGGTGAACCTGACCCAACAGGTGAAGGATGTGGCCCGCGCCATCGCCTGGGTGAAACAGAACATCGCCCAGTACGGCGGCGACCCGGCGCGCCTGTTCCTGATGGGACATTCATCGGGCGCGCACCTCGTCTCGTTGATCGGCACAGACGAAACGTACCTGCGCGAGGAGGGACTTTCGTTTTCGGATATCAAAGGCGTGGTCTCGCTCGACACGCAGGCCTACGATATGTTCACGCTCATGTCGAACCTTACTCCGCCCAGCGGCGAGGTGTATTGGGCGGCCTTCGGCGACGATCCCGAATTCTGGAAGGTCATGTCTCCCCTGCGGCACGTGGAAGCGGGCAAGGACATTCCTCCCTTCGTGGTGGCGTACACAGGCGACCGTGAAACACGCGCCTATTTCTCGAAACAATTCTTCGCCGCCCTGCAGGAGGCGGGCGTCCCCTCCCTGCTGCTGCCCGCGCCCGAATACGCGCACGAGGAGATGGCCGCCAACTTCGGCCTGCCCGGCGACCGCGTCAGCGAAATCGTCTTCGAGTGGCTGGAGGGACTACTGTAATTCCTTATTGCCGAACCCTCACTCCGCCTTCTGCCCGAAGCCTGGGGATTTGTGTGCGCGCAAAGGTTGTCGCCGCGGACTGCAAAATCTCCTGATTTTGCTCGAAAGTCGGGAGACTTTCGACTCCGTACCTGACATGGTTTGCGTGCACACGGGGATTTCGGACTCCGCCCTCCTGGATGGTGAAACTGGTATACTCGCCCCATCACACATTTGGAGGGCCGCATGGCAGATTTCATCGGAAGATTGCAAGCGGGGGAAATTCTCGTGGCAGACGGCGCGACGGGGACAAATTTCCAAAAAATGGGACTGTCCCCGGGCCAACCGCCCGAGGCCTGGGCGCTGGAACAGCCCGATAAAATCCTGACATTGTCGCAAAGTTTCGTGGACGCCGGCGCGGACATCATCCTGACCTGCACTTTCGGCGGGACGCGCCTGCGCCTGCGCGAATCTCCCCTGGCCGACCGCGTGACGGAGATCAACCATCGCGCCGCGGAACTGGCGCGCCAGGCCGCCTCGAAACGGACGAACATCCTCGTGGGCGGTTCGCTCGGACCGACCGGCCTGCTGATGAACCCCTACGGGCCGATGACACCCGAGGAGGCGGCCGCGGCCTACGAAGAGCAGGCCAAAGCGCTCGCCGAGGGAGGCGTGGACCTGCTCGTCATCGAGACGATGTTCGCGCTCGACGAGGCGAAGTCCGCGCTGGAGGGCGCGCGGCGCGTCACCGATCTGCCCGTTGTCGTCTCGTTCAGTTACGACCGCGGCGTCCGCACCATGATGGGCGTCAAGCCCGCGCAGGTGGCCTCCACCTTTCTGCCGCTGGGCGCGGACGTGATCGGCGCGAACTGCGGGACGACGCTCGAAAACATGGAAACGATCATCGCGGAATACAAAGCCGCCGCGCCCGAGGCGATCCTGTGGGCCAAGCCGAACGCCGGCCTGCCCGAAATGGGGCCGGACAACCAGGCATTGTACAAAGTGACCCCCGAGGAAATGGGCGCGTTCGCGAAGAAATATGTCGAGGCCGGGGCGCGCATCGTGGGCGGATGCTGCGGCTCCACACCCGAACATGTGGCGGGGATCGTGAAGGCGGCGCTTGATTAGACGAATTAGCGGAATTTGCCTGCAAGTTGCCGTCCGCCCAATTTAGCGAAGTCGTACAAAAGTTGAGCGCGTTGATACCGAGGCAAATTCAAATCAGTTGATTCACCAGAGACCTGACGCCTTATTTTTGTGCAAATTAGGCTACATCTCATCGCGCGCCGCCAAAACCTGTACACGGATTTCGCGGATTTCACGGACAAACACGGAAAAATCCAAAAAAATCCGCGAAAATCCGTGCGATCCGTGTAATCCGTGTCCGAAAAAGATGTCAGTCAGCCAATCACGCGATGACTTGTCGCTTATTTTGGGCAAAATTTAGGTGTCAGGTCTTTCCCATTACCCCCACCCCGAAAGAATTTTCTCCGCCGTTGAACTGCCAACGTGATAGTCGGAAAGCGACTTTTTATTGTCATAATGAGTAGTGTGGTTGTATAATCCATGCGGAAGCGATGATTAGATTGTTTATCCGAAAAAGCAACGCTCGCAAGAGTAGAATGCGGAGGTTCGCGCATGTTAACGTATAGAGCCATGTACAAATATCTGGATAAAGGCGTCCACGCTGAAGTGCTGGACTTCCCTGGCGTCATTTCCTTTGGCGCGAGTTTGGAGGAAGCCCGCCGCATGTTATCCAGCGCCCTGGTGGACATGGCAGAGACCAATTGGCTCAATGGCGAACCATTGCCATCCCCCGATCCACGCATCAGCGACCCAGAGGCCGACCTGGAGGAACCAATCCACCTGTTGTTGACCGCCGCGTCTCGTGTCGCTCATGTGCCGCAAGACGCACTCACATGAAACGCCGCGATCTGTTGCAGCATCTACGCAAGCATGGATGTCGTTTTGTGCGCGAGGGCGCGGAACATTCGATCTGGGAGAATCCAGCGACAGGCCGCCGCACAACGGTACCGCGGCATCGCGAAATTCCCGCTTACACCGCGATCAAGATCTGCAAGCAATTGGGCATTCCTGAGCCGAAGTGACCATCCACCAATGGGAATTACGAATTAACGAATGCCGCACTCCCCAATAATCCGCCCGTGGATGGGGATCGAACGCGCGAACGCACGACTCCCCATTCGTTTATTCGTGGCCAAATTCGTGGATGGTTCCCCCATCCCGAAACAATTTTGTCCGCCGTTGGACAACCATCGTGAGAATCGGGCAAGAGTTTTCGTTGTCGTGAGTAAGGCGCAGTTGTATAATCTGAACACAAACGATTAGTCGGCTTCTGGATAAAAAAAATGACTGACAACAAAAAAGCCAGAGAACGCCTCTTCCTCGATGAATTTGCAACAATTTATCCTGCATTTCCCGCAGGGAATATTGTTCACCGCGAAAGCCCAGATTTCTTAATCGAGCAAGATACACAAGTTATCGGTATTGAGATTGTAGATTACATTAGGGGTCAAAACAAAGGCGAGTCCGAAGAACGTCGAATTGAAGTTTTATGGCAAAAAGTTGCAAATGAAGCAAAACAAAAATTTGAGGCAAAATACAATATCCCTCTTTTAGTTCATTTTCACTGGAACAAACACTACGTTCTTCGTCAGTCAGAAATATCTCAATTAGCAGACAATGCAGTTAATATCATGGAAAACTTTGTTCCGA
This sequence comes from Anaerolineales bacterium, assembly GCA_034411715.1. Lineage (GTDB taxonomy): Bacteria > Chloroflexota > Anaerolineae > Anaerolineales > Villigracilaceae > Denitrolinea. The sequence continues at coordinate 66,561 of DAOUMJ010000209.1, forward strand.
CACAGTTGTTTGAAAATGTTCGTATTGGCTCAGACGAACTTGATGACACTTTGTTGGAAAAAGTATGTCATTCAATCACAGTCTGGAAAGTTAGGAATGAAAAACAAAGTTTGTGGTCATTTATAGGTTCGGGCTGGATTGAAGGTCAAACCAACGAAATACAATATCTTCTGGATTCGAAAGATAACAAGGTGCAGGAGTACTTGCGAGTTTGCGACAAAGTCTGGCTCATCATAGTCGCGGACGGGCGTTATATTTCATCGAACATTGACATTTCTAGCGCGGTAGCAAACAATGCTTATAAATCTTCGTTTGAGCAAGTTTTTGTTTATGACCGCTTTAGCAAAACTGTGTTTCCATTAAGAATTCAATAAGCACAAAACTGTAACCAAGAGCGCATGAGCTGTTCCCTTTTCTATCAAATTGGGCGAGAGATAAAGAGTTATGAAATCGAGAGCCAATAAAAAGACGCCTAAAAAAGTTCGATTACCTCCAGTGTCATTGGGCATTACGGTGAGGGAGGATCTGCCATTTCCCGTTGTTCATTACCCAAGCCATTATGGTACTTTTATTGCCTTCGCTAAAGACGAGCAGTCACGGGCTTATCTCTGTTTATGCGCTCGTTCAGCAGTTGAAAACTATATCAAACTTCGTCCACTACATTATCCAAATTCAACATTTGAAGGATTGTCTAATGCTCCTTTAAGTGGCGGTCAGTTTCCAAGTATTATTGCGGAAATTTCACAGGGCATGACTTTTGAAGACGGCGTAACTGACTCTATTTTTGCTCCAAATCTATGTCACCGTTGCAACATGAAAACGCCATCCGTTCGTTGGTGTCACGAAATGTATGGAGTTTCCTTTGTTCAGTATTATGGATGGTATATCAATCAAACTTATTTTAGGCTTGGAATTTTTCCTGGGGAATTTTCCAGCACCTTTTTGGATGAAATATGTCCTGACGAAATACAACAGGATATTATTTCCGCAAAGTTTGCAAACGAAAAATTCCGAGCAGAGGAAGCAAGAATTTATGAAATGATTGCTAGGCCGAAGCGCGAAGATATTCCCGATGATGAAATTACATACTTTCATAATGTCAAGTTGGTGGAGGCAAAAGAGTATGCAAAATTAAGGCGTGAGGCCGCTCAATTTCGCCGAAAATTTACAAGTAAAGTTGAAAACATTGCTCGCGCTGAATTTGGGTTCAAGAAAATTGGCGAAGGTTGGGTTAATGAGACGTTACTTTACAACACAATCACACATATATATCCGAGCCAGACCATCATTAGGCATCATCGTCCTGACTGGCTCGACAGGCTAGAACTTGACATTTTTTTACCAGAGTTGAAATTGGCTTTTGAATATCAGGGGCAACAGCATTTTCATGCTATTAAGGCTTGGGGTGGCGAAAAAGCATTAATTAATTTGCAAGAACGAGACAGAAAGAAAGCGCATTTATGTAGCCAACATGGAATTACGCTCATCCCGATAGATTATACAGAACCATTAACTGAGGGATACTTGCACCAAGTAATTTCACAGAAAACTGACAAGGTTCGTAATGGCAATAACTCGCGACTAATCAGGACAAAAATCACCCTCTCCCACGAAGAAAAGGACTAACGCAGAACCCCCCGAGGGGCGATAATAGCCTTGTGTCCGTCATTGCGAGCGAGGCCCCATGACCAACAAAAAAATCGTCCACACCCCCATCCAACCCGAAATCCTGCAACTGGCCGCCGAGCACGGGAACAGTCCCGAAGCCGTCCTCGAAGTCCTGAGCGACATCCAGGCGCGGCACGGCGGTCTCTCGCGCCAGCGCATCACCGATGCCGCCCGCGCCCTCGGCCTGCCCGCCAGCCGCGCCTACGGCATCGCCACCTTCTACTCCATGCTCTCGCTCGACGAACGCCGCGCCGTTCTGCGCGTCTGCGATGGACCCGTCTGCTGGCTCAAGCGCGCCTCGGTGGACGCGTGGAAAAAGAAAATGCCCGCCGACGATTGGACGGTGGAGCGTACTTCCTGTTTGGGACTCTGCGACCGCGCCCCCGCCGTCCTCGTCAACGACGATCAGGCTGGACCCGCCAGCGGGCGCGACGCAACGCGCGTGACGCGCGGCTGGCGCGGCCAACCGACAGATTACTCCAAGCCTCGACGCGGCGAACTGCGCGTGATGACCGAACTGATCAGCAAGATCAATCCCGATTCGATTGACGACGCGCTCGCGCATGGCGTGTACGGCGGAATTAATTCCGCCCTGCAAAAATCACCCGAGGAAGTGATCGCCATCGTCGAGGCGAGCGGACTGCAAGGACGCGGCGGCGCGGGATTCCCCGTCGGTCGAAAATGGAAATTCGTCGCCGCGGAAAAACGGACGCCGCGTTACATCATCTGCAACGCGGACGAGAGCGAGCCGCTGATCTTCAAAGACCGCGTACTGATTGACACGAACCCGCATCAACTGCTGGAGGGCATCGCGATTGCGGGCTACGCCTGCGGCGCGGCGGAGGCGTGGATCTACATTCGAGGGGAATACGAGAGCCAGACGCGGCGGTTGGAAAACGCGATCAAGCAAGCCGAAGCGAAAAACCTGCTCGGCGAAAATATTTTGGGAAGCGGATTTAGTTTTAAGATTCACGCGCATCGCGGCGCGGGCGCGTATATTTGCGGAGAGGAGACCGCGCTGATCGAGTCGCTCGAAGGCAAGCGCGGCGAACCGAGGCTGAGGCCGCCATTCCCGCCCGCCTACGGATTCCGCGGCCAACCAACCGCCGTCAACAACGTGGAGTCATTTTGCGCCGCGACGCATATTTTGAAAAACGGCGCGGATTGGTGGAAGTCGCTGACGGGTTACCCCGTGGCTGGAACGAAAATTTACATGGTTCTCGGACACGTCAAGAACCCTGGGCTGTTCGAAGCGCCGTTCGGGTTGACGTTGCGCGATGTCATCAAGATGGGCGGCGGGATGGCGGAAGGCTCGAAGTTCCAGTTTGCGCTGTGCGGCGGCGCGGCAGGGACGATTGTGGACAAGTCGTTGATGGACGTGCCACTGGATTACTCGTCCACGCAAAAGGGAATCTCCATCGGCGCGGGCGCGTTTTTGATCTGCGATCAGAGTGTCTCACTCGTCGCATTCCTGCGTGAGTTGCTGCGCTTCTTCGCGGCGGAGAGTTGCGGAAAGTGTACACCCTGCCGCGTCGGGACGTGGCGCTCGCTGGAGATTCTCAATCGCATGGCCGCGGGCGAAGGTCACGCGGGAGATGTGGACGTATTGAAATCCCTCTCCGCGCTCATGCTCGATTCGTCGTTCTGCGGATTGGGACAGTCCGTGCCGATACCGATGAATTCGGCGATGGCTAATTTTGGAAAAGAGTTTGAGAAGATGGAGAAGTAGACAGGTACACAAGTACACAGGTACACACGGCCAGTACCGCAACATTCATGTTGCTTCTCGTGGCAAGATAAATCTTGCGGTACTAATACCCGCGAGCGACGCGGCGCAACGCGATCCGTCGGGGATGAATTCCCCGCCTCAGCACGTGAAAGTCGGATGAATCCGACTCGGCGCTCTCGCGGCCAGTCCGAAGGACTTTCACGTACTGAGCAGGCGGCTTTCGCGAAGCACCCTTTAGGGTAGCCCCGCGAGCCTGCGAACACGGAAGAACAAAAATCGGGAGGACAAGCCTCCCGACCCAGAACCTTGAAAACCGATAGCATTTACGCCGCGAGCGGCGCGGGCAGGATGGTCGGGGTCCATTCGATTTGTTGAACCATTCGCTTCTCCATACGGATGTAAACGAATGGCGCATCCTCGGGCGGTTTCGGCGAGGATTTCACCATCTCGATGTTGGCGCGGTTGAATTCCTCATCCTCTGGATCGAGCAGAACGATGACGGCACGCTCTGGCAAATCATCGAGAATATCAGGATGAGTGAAAATGTAATGGTTGAACTGTTCCATGAGTTCAAACACTTTATCGGCTACAACTTTAGGATTTAGTTTGTCCATTCTCTATACCTTTCTGCATAGAACTCATAATTCACACGAAAATCTCGAATGGCAAAGTTGAAAGCATCCTCGTAGTTTGGAAACACCATCGGCAATGTTTTTATCTGTTCGCCGTTTGGTTGAAGATCGTCGCGATGAACAAAGCCGTGAGAAGTATCGTAGCGAGAAATTGGCGTCCAATCATCGTTCCAGTAGATTTCCAACTGAACCACGAACCAAAGGAAGTGTCCACGGTCTTTGAGGTAACGAACCCGAATACGCACCAGAACGCCAGGATATTGAAAGTATTCTCGCTCGTTCATCCTGGCAAAATGCTATCACAACTTGGATAAACCTACAAGCAAGGCTCCTGCCCCCATCCGACGCTAGAGAGCGTCTCCTACGCGTCATCGCGTAACGGACGTTCTCTAGTCCCGTTCGACGCCAGAGAGCGTCTCCTACGCTCGGCGCGTAACGGACGTTCTCTAACGTCCGCCAGACACAATTACCAATCACTAATTACCAATTACCCCCGAGGTGATCATGACAATCAGCCTAACCATCAACGGACAAAAAATCGAAGCCCAGCCTAGTCAAACCATCCTCGATGTGGCGCGCTCGAACGGCGTTGACATCCCGACCCTCTGCTATCACAAAGACCTGTCCCCCACTGGCAACTGCCGAATGTGCGTGGTCGAGGTCAAGGGCGGACGATTCCTGTCCGCCGCGTGTGTGACTTCGGTGTGGGAGGGGATGGAAATCCAGACGCACAGCGAAAAAGTGGTCAAAGATCGCAAACTGACGCTGGAACTCATGCTGGCAAATCACCCGCAGGATTGCATCACCTGTGACGTGAGCGGCGAGTGCGAGTTGCAGGATTTGGCCTACGAACACAAGGTTGTCGTTCCGAGTTGGGGGACGAAAGGGACGCGCTATCCTGTTGACAGCGACCCGAATCCCTTCATCCGCGTGGACATGAACCGCTGTATCCTGTGCCGTCGCTGCGTGCTGGCCTGCGGCGAGATTCAAGTGCGGGATGTTTGGGGTGTCGCCAAGCGCGGCTTCGAGGAGATCATCGTTGCGGGAGCGGGGACTTCCATGCTCGAAGCGCGCTGCGAGTCCTGCGGGCAGTGCGTGGCGTACTGTCCGACGGGCGCGCTATCGAACAAGATGAACTACGGGGTGGCGCGCGCGCATCAGGTCGGGAAAGTGACGACGACCTGTTCGTATTGCGGCGTCGGCTGTCAGTTTGATTTATTGGTGAAAAATAACAAGGTGATTGGCGTTCAGTCCAATCCCAATGCGCCAGTAAATGGAATGGCACTCTGCGTCAAAGGACGTTACGGTTACGACTATATCCACCACCCCGACAGACTCTTGAAACCCAAAGTCCGCCGCTATTTACTCGACGGCGATTCAAAGCCAATCGTAAATCGTAAATCTGAAATCCAAAATCCAAAATGGGACTGGGTTGAGACAGATTGGGAAACCGCGCTCGGCATCACTGCTCGAAAATTAGTGGAGACACGCGAAAAACACGGCGCGGACAGCGTCGGCATATTGACTTCGGCGAAGTGTTTGAACGAAGAAAACTACCTGATGAACAAACTGGCGCGGCAGGTCTTGGGGACGAACAACATAGACCACTGCGCCCGTCTCTGACACTCCAGCACGGTGGCCGGTCTGGCCGCCTCCTTCGGTTCGGGCGCGATGTCCAACAGCATGGACGACGTGGCTGCGCAAGCAAAAGCCTTCTTCATCATTGGCTCCAACACCACGGAACAGCATCCCGTCTTCGGGACGATGCTCCGCCGCGCGGTTCGCTTCCGCGGCGCGAAACTGGTGGTAGCCGATCCGCGTCGCATTGACATCACCGACTTCGCCACGCTTCACCTCCGTCACAAACCCGGCACGGACATCGCCCTCGTCAACGGGCTGATGTACATCATCCTCGAAAAAGGCTGGGAGGACAAAGCCTTCATCGAGGAGCGCTGCGAGAACTTCGACGAGTTCAAAGCCACGGTGATGAACTACCAGCCCGAGAAAGCCAGCGAGATCACGGGCATTCCCGTGGAGCAACTTTATCAAGCCGCCGAAATCATCTCGCAAAACAAGCCCAGCGCGGTGATATGGGCGATGGGAATCACCCAACACATTTCGGGCGTCCGCAACGTGATGGACCTCGCCAACCTGCAAATGCTGCTCGGAAACATGGGCAAAGCGGGCGGAGGCGTCAACCCGTTGCGCGGACAAAACAACGTTCAGGGCGCGTGCGATATGGGCGGATTGCCGAATGTCTATCCTGCCTACCAACCCGTCACCAGCGAGGAAGTCCGCGAGAAATTTGTCAAAGCCTGGGGCGCGACCAGTTCCACAAAAGTCGGCGCGGTTGTCACCGAAATGATCCCTGGCATTCTCGAAGGCAAGACCCACGCGCTTTACATCCTCGGCGAAGACCCCGTGATGTCCGATCCCGATACGAACCACATCCGCAAGTGTCTCGAAGCGATTGACTTCCTCGTCTTGCAGGAAATCTTCCCCTCTGAGACCTCGGCTTACGCGGACGTTCTCCTGCCTGGCGTTTCCTTCGCCGAAAAGACGGGGACGTTCACCAATACCGAGCGGCGGGTTCAGATGGTTCGTCAAGCGATTCCCCCTCTCGGCGACGCGCGTGACGATTGGTGGATCACGGCTGAAATTGCAAAACGCGTCATCCAATTCAGAATTCAGAATTCAGAATTCAGAATTGATCCGGAAGCGCCGTGGGCGAAGTGGGATTACAAAGACACATCCGCCATCATGGACGAGATCAACGCGCTGACCCCCTCCTACGCTGGCATCACGCACGCCCGTCTCGAAAAGGGCGAGCGATTGCAATGGCCTTGCCCAACGACAGACCATCCTGGCACGCCGATCCTGCACACGAAACAATTCACGCGTGGAAAGGGCAAGTTCATGCCGATTGACCACGTCCCGCCTGCGGAAGAGCCGACGGAGGAGTATCCGTTCGTTTTGTCCACGGGACGCGTTCTCTACCACTGGCACGGCGGAGGAATGACGCGCCGCGCGGCAGGCCTGATGCAAGTCTACGACGAGGCGCTGGTGGAGTTGAATCCCGACGACGCGGCGCGGCTGGGGGTCAATGGCAAGAAGCGGGTGCGTGTCACGTCGCGGCGCGGCAACATCGAAGTTCAGGCATGGATCACGGATCGAGTCCCGCCGGGAATGGTCTACGCCAACTTCCACTTCCCCGAAGCCTCCGCCAACGAGCTGACCATCGCCGCGCTCGATCCCGTTTCGAAGATTCCTTCGTACAAGGTCGCGGCGGTAAAAGTTGAGTTGGCAAAATAATGCGCCAAAGGCTCGAATTTTTGCTATACTGGAATCAACCCAAACGCCAAAAGGAGAGCAGACATGACCACCGTTCGACAACTACTTGAGGAGAAGGAGCAAACGGGCTACATCTCGGTCGCGTCCACAGACACTATCCTGCAAGCGCTCAAAGTGATGTCCGAGAAAAGAATCGGATCGGTGATGGTGACAGAGGGAGGAAAAATCGTGGGCATCTACACCGAGCGCGATTACCTCCACAAAGGCGAGCTCGAAGGCCGCGTCGCGAAGGATACGCTCATCAAGGATGTGATGACGCCGCGCATGGTCACGGTGACGCGGGATACGTCGGTGGAGGAATGTTCCGCGCTAATGAAGGAACATCACATCCGCCACCTGCCCGTGGTGGAGAACGACCAACTCATCGGCCTGGTTTCCATGCGCGACGTGCTGGTTGCCGCGCTCGAAGACCGCGAGAGCGAGATCCGCGGCCTGGAGAATTTCATCACGGGTTCGGGGTTTCAGTCGTAGGAAAAGCAGGACGATCTGGTAATCGCAAGCGGTTTGCCGAGTTGGAAAATGGGAATACCTTGCGCCCAGCAGGAGTGAACTTTTTTTGCAGGAAAATCCTGTCGCTTTCCACCCAACCACCGAAAGGAGGCGCCGCCATGTCCGAAGTGGAAATTGGAAAAGTCACGCACTACTTCGATCACATCAGCGTGGCCGTGCTTGCGCTCACCAGTCCGCTCAAGGTGGGCGAGACGATCCACATTCACGGTCACTCCACCGACTTCACCCAAACCGTGGCCTCGCTGCAGATCGAGCATCAGCCCGTCCAATCCGCGAAAGAGGGGGATGACGTTGCGCTCAAAGTGGAACACAAGGCGCATCCGCACGACAAGGTGTTCAGGGTCGAATAGTCCGCGCCTGTCGCGTCCGTGCGGGAGAGAGGGGATGATTTCGCGTGCCTGTAATTCATCAACCGCTGAGTTCGCGGAGAAATCACAACGAATATTCTCTGCGCTCTCCGCGTACTCTGCGGTAAAATTAAGATATGGATATCGTTACCGGTAAGATCCTCAAACGCAACGGCTGGCCCGATGGACGCATCATCGGCATCGCCAAGGACGCCGCGGCGCGCCTGCTCGAAACGGGCCTCGACCGCGACTCGGTTCTCGCGCGACTTTCGGCGGTGCGCGCCGACCCGGGCCGTTTCCTCGCCGACGCGACCCTGTCCGAGTTGGCGCGCGAATGTGTCCGCGTGAGTCAGCCCAGGGAGGAGAGTCCCGCCGAACTGCGCGGCGAGGCGATTCCCTATCCGATCTGGGGACGCGAAAATATTGACGACCAGTCCCTCGCGCAAATGAACAACGCCATGCGACTGCCCATCACCGTGGCGGGCGCGCTCATGCCCGACGCGCACGTGGGCTACGGCCTGCCCATCGGCGGCGTGCTGGCCACCGAGAACGCCGTCATCCCGTATGCCGTGGGAGTTGATATTGCCTGTTTTTCAGGGGATACAAAAGTTCCGCTGTTGGACGGAAATGACTATACGCTCGAAGAACTTGTAAATCGAACAGAACCGTTTTACGTTTATGCCTGCAAATCTGATGGGAAAATCGTTATTGCTCCTGCAACTGCCGTCAAAACCGCGAAAAATGCCCGACTTGTTGAAGTGACGCTTGATAATGGCGAGAAAGTTTTCTGCACTCCAGATCATGATTTTATGCTGCGCGACGGCACATATAAATCTGCATCTAATCTTGCAGAAGGCCAGTCTCTCATGCCTTTTTATACCCAAAGAGACCGGGAAGGAGATGCGAGAGTCCAACAGAACTATTCAGGCAGGTGGCATCGCGTTCATTGGATGGTTGCGCGTTCAGGGTTGTTGGGCGAAATTCCTAAATTTCATGGACAGCGGCTTGTCATTCATCACAAGGATTTCAACGAGGCGAATAACGATCCCTCCAATCTGGAATTCATGGGGAGCAGAGACCACGCCTCTTATCACCGGTCACTGATCGAGAGAAATGCCCATTGGCAATCCGAAGAATTCGAACGCCGTCGAAAGGAAGCGTTGTCAGAAAAGGCCAAAACGCCTGATGGTTATCGTTATTTTGCAGAACGTGGAGGCAGGAATCTCAAATCGTATTGGCGAAAGGATTATGAACGAGCAAAGGCGAACTGCGCTGGCAACGGTGAACGAGGAAAACCGTTCTTGATTGCCAGAAACAGGAGCGAAAAAGGACGCGCTCTCAGCAGGGAAATTGCGGCTCGCGTTCACGAGTGCGACATTTGCGGTGAACAAGTCAGATCGTATATCGGCCTCTACAATCACAGGAGACTGGTGCATAGCGTTATTGGAAAATTGCGAAATCACAAAGTCGTTTCGGTAAGACCAGTCAAAGAACGACGCGATGTCTATTGTCTGATTGTTCCAAAATACAACAACTTCGCGCTTTCCGCTGGAGTTTTCGTCCATAACTGCCGAATGCGGCTTTCACTTTTCGAAGTCTCCCCTCACCTGCTGGGGCAAAAACCCGCCCTGTTCGAAAACGCGCTGCTGACGCAAACCCAGTTCGGCATGGGCGGAGAGTGGAAGGGCGGCCGCCGCGCCCAGCATCGCGTATTGGACGACCCAGCCTGGGACGCGACGCGCCTGCTCCAGTTCCTCCATGACAACGCCGTCAAACAACTCGGCACCAGCGGCACGGGCAATCACTTCGTGGAATGGGGATCGTTCCGCCTGCACGAACCGCTCCATGGATTACAACCTGGCGAATACCTCGCGCTTCTCTCCCACAGCGGTTCGCGCTCGGTGGGATTCAAGATCGCCGAACATTACAGCAAACTGGCAATGCAAAAACACCCCGATCTCGAAAAGAGTGTCCGCCATCTGGCCTGGCTCTCGCTCGACTCGGAAGAGGGGCAGGAATACTGGCTCTCGATGGAACTGGCGGGACGCTTCGCCTCGGCCAACCACTACGTGATCCATCACCGCGTCGCTGAGGCTGTTGGATTGAAAGAAGCGGCCGTGGTGGAGAACCATCACAATTTCTGTTGGAAGGAAAAACTTCCCGATGGGCGTGAAGTTCTTGTCCACCGCAAAGGCGCCACGCCCGCGGCCCTGGGCATGCTGGGAGTCATCCCCGGCTCGATGGGCGACCCGGGCTTCCTCGTGCGCGGCCGCGGCATGGCCGAATCGCTCCTCTCCGCCGCGCACGGCGCAGGCCGACAGATGAGCCGCAAGGCCGCCATCAACTCCATCAGCAAGGCCGTGCGCGACGCGTATCTCAAGGAGCGCGGCGTCACCCTGCTCGGCGGCGGCACGGACGAGTCGCCGCAGGCCTACAAACCCATCGAGACCGTCATCGCCGCGCAATCCGACCTGGTGGAAGTGATCGGCAAGTTCACGCCGCGCATCGTCCGCATGGCAAGTGAAGCGGGGAATTATTAAAATCACAGACCCTAACTCGGACGAGCCGAAACCAAAAAGGGAAAGTCGCACAAGGTATGGCTTGCCAGAGGCAAGAGAAACGGGACAAGCGCGAGGCTTTCCCAACG